>JANQEL010000108.1 GCA_028278345.1 Myxococcota bacterium | reverse complement strand
TCCGCAGAAGACATGAGCCGCCTCGACGAAGTGAGCAAGCTCAAGCGGGAGTACCCGCAATGGACTTCCGGCTCCCCCAAGCGGGGCCAGGACCTGGCGAGCCGGCTCGCCGAGCTGGGCTAGCGCCCGAGACAAGGAGACCTGCATGTTGAACAAGGTGACTTCGCTTCTCGGAACTGTCGGCGCGGCCCTCGGGGCCGTGGGCTGCAAGTCGGTCGATGCGCAGCTCACGATCCCCGCTTCACCCGAGAGGATCTGGTCGGTGCTGATGGATGGGGACGGCTACGGCGAATGGAACCCCGTCCTCGTCGAGGCGAAGGGCGAGTTTCGCGAGGGCGCGACGATGACCTACCAGATGATGACCAAGTCCGGTGAAGCCGCAGAGGTCGAAGCCAAGGTCGTCAAGGTCGACCACGCGAGAGAACTCAACCAGGCCGGCGGCTATTGGGGAATCCTCACCTTCGATCATCACTGGATCCTCGAACCCGTCGAAGGTGGCACGCGGGTGACCCAGCACGAAGACTACGAGGGAATCGGAGTGCTGTTCTTCGATCCGGCCTGGTTCGAGGCCGCGTACGGTCGGGGAAATCAGAACCTTCGAGACCGCGTATTGGCGGAGTCCGATCCGTAGAACGCGACGTCGCTAGGGGAACATCCCCAGCTGCTCCATGTCCGAAAGGCACTTATGGATGTAGGCCTCGTCGAGGTGCGGGAGTTCCGTACCGATCCGCCAGCCCGCTACGAGTGCTCGGTAGTTGTTGCAGGCGACGTCTCCCGTACTCCGGTCATCGCTCTGTTGGGCGTACGCACCGAGCACATCAATCGCTGACCGCTTCTTCTGTTCGTCGGGAAGCACGTTGAGCTTGTCGCTGAAGCGAGCGAACCACTCCTGGTGGTCCGGGAGGCGGGTGATGGGATGTCCCGCCGATTCGATCCAATCGACGAACGCATCGAGGGAGCAGCCGTCGTCGTCGTGGAAATTGCGGATGTTGATCCCCCTGCATCCGGTTTCGGCTGGGGGCAGCTCGGCCGCAGCGATGACCGAGGCGGCAACGACGTCGACCGGCAGGCCGTCGTAGTGCTGCCGGCGTCGTTCGCCGGCTTCGCTCAGCGTGTAGAAGGACTTCGGCGCAAGGCCGGTCACGACGATGCTGAAGAGCAGGCGCGTGAACATATCGCCCGTGTTGATCTCGCCGCCGTAGCGCTGGTGCGGGAGCATCATGTTGCCGCGAATGATGTTCACTGGAACACCCAGTTCGGCGCTCGCGCGGCGCAGCAGTTGTTCACCCGCCCACTTGCTCGCAGCGTAGCCGCCCGCGTAGCGATCCATCAGCGGAATGCTCTCGAGTGGAGGCGCCTCTTCGCCATCTCCACTCGAGAGATCGAGCAACGGAACGGCGCCCAACGTCGAAACGAAATCGATGGGCTTCTTTCGTCCGCTTGCCGCAAGACGAATGATCTCGGCCGTACCCATGACGTTGGGCCCGAACAGGTGCTCATAGGCCAGTCGGTGATTCACCAGCGCGGCGACATGGCAGATCCGATCCACCTCTGAAGCGAGACGAGTGAAGGTCTCCTCGCCGAGGCCGAGCAGGGGTTCGCCGGCGTCCCCGGCGAGCACTTCGAGGTGCTTCTCCGCGAGCTCGCGATAGCGTGCACCCAGAGCGGGATCGGGCCCACTGAACGCTGCATCGAGGCGCTCGCGAGCTCCGGCGTCGTCGATTCCGCGCACGAGGCAGATCAACTTGCCGCCCGTCTCGGCAAGCCTCTCCATCCATTGGAGGCAGACGTGGCGACCGAGGAATCCGTTGCCACCCGTCAGCAACACAGTGCGGGCATCTTCCGACGCTGGCGCGGTCGTACTCGCACCGGCCACCGCAACCTCGCCCAGGAACGTCTCGAGCTTCAGGTCGCGTGCATGGAGGTGGGTCGCGTGTTTGCCGTGCACGCTCGAGAACGTCGGCTGCGCATTGGAGTCGCTCAGCAATGCGTCGATCTCGTCCGCCCATTTCTGCAGGCCACCGGTCGGGCTGAGGATGCTGTCGGCCGGCAGCTCGACCTCGAACACATCCTCGATCGCCAATGCGAATGAAGTTGCGCCGAGTGAGTCGCCGCCGAGTTCGTCGAAGGTGCGGAACTTCGCGGTGTCGACGCATTCGATGCCGAGGCTGACCTCCAGCACCCTCGTGAGCTTCTCGAGCGTACTGAGTGGCGAGTTCGGGTCCTTCAAGGCGACGAGATCCTGCTCCTGCTTTTGATCGTGCGCCTCGTACAACGCTTCGAGCCGCTCGCCGTACTTCTGTTTCAGTGCGGGACGCAGACGCTTGTGGACACTCGAGAGCAGGCCGTTCTCCTGACTGAAGCGTTCGGTTTCGACGATGAACTCGCGCGGAACCTCGAAGCTCTTGAGATCCTTCCACTGGGCGACCTGCTGGAGTTCGTCCCGGATCAGGTTCGTCAGTTGCGCCTCGCTGTACTCGGCGCCGAGTCGAGCCGAGACCGCATCGGCATCCGGGACCACGACCGCGACCAGATAGGAGCGACTCGAGTTGCCGTAGATGTAGATCTGATGGATGACCGGGCTTGCGCCCTCGAAGAGCGCCCCGAGCGGCCCGACGGCAACGTACTCTCCCTGCGAGAGCTTTTGGACGTCCTTGCGACGGTCGATTACGACGACGTGATCGGGCCCGCGCTCTTCGACGATGTCGCCGGTGAGCAGGAAGCCCTCTTCGTCGAAGAGTCCCGCGGTGGCGTCGGGATCCCGGTAGTAGCCCTTGATCATGTACCGGTTCTTGAAGGTGAGTTCGCCACGCGGATAGGGGCGATCGGTCGTGTAGTAGCCGAGCTCCGGTACGTCGCGCAGTCGATACTCGGTCACGTTTTCGCGCAGTATGCGGTTGCCGCGCGTCACTCCAGCCCCCGACTCGGTGCTTGCGTAGCCCTCGATCAGCGGAACCTGGAAGCACTCGATGAAGAACTGCCTTACGGCGGGTGGCGTCGGGGCAGAGCCCACGACCGCCGCGATCAGGCGATCACCGAGGAACGTGGTGCGCATCTCCTCGCGGACCGCTTGTTGGACTTCTTCCTCTGCGCCGCCGTCGCGCAAGCGGCGGGACACCTCCGACAGGTAGTGCTGGTGGATCAGATCGAGCACCCTCGGAAAGAACGCCATCTGGGTCGGCCGGACCAGGCGCATGTCTTCGAACAGGGTCGACATGTCGGGCTTTACCGTGAAGTAGGCACAGCTGCCCTTTCGAAGCGCAATGATCAATCCCATCAGACCCATTCCGTGGTTCAACGGCGCGAAGCAGATCCCGACCTCGGGGAGTTTGTCTTCGCTGCCATTCCACATGGCTCGCATGGACGCTTCGGTCATCATGGCGCCCTTGGGAACACCCGTTGAACCCGAGGAATGAAGGATCAGGGTCGTGCGATCAGCGTTCTCGGGATGGGACGGCAGGAATGTCCAGGCGGTCTCTTCACCCGTTTCGACGACCCGATCGAGGGTGGTCAGGTTGATTTCGCGTTCGGATGCAGAGAGAACGGCCCATGCCTCTTCGAACTGACTGCGATCCTGATCGTCCCGTTCGTCGTAATCGAAGGCGATGAGGTTGCGAATGCCGTGCTTGACCGCGTGCCGCGCGGCGACGACCAGATCGGCCGCCGTCGCAGCGAGGGTGTTCGGTTGGACGCGCGAGAAGATCGCGTCGAGATCCGAAGTCGAGGTCACGCTCTGCAGCGGCGACGGGATGCCCTGCGCGTAGATGCTGGCCAATACGATCGCGAAGTAGTCGATGCTCGCGAAGCCGATGATCGAGATGGGTTCGTCGCGCTGTACGTCGAAGGCTGGATCATTCCGCAGAGCGTTCGCGATCGCGTGGATACGTGCGCGGAGTTCGCCGTAACTCACCGTCGAAAATGAGGGGAGGTAGTGGCGGGTGCGTCCGCCGCCTTCTGGATCGTCGGCGATCTCGTAGTCCCGCATCCCGAGCGCAGGACGATCCGCGTAGCCCTCGAGGATCGTGTCGATCGCTCGTTCGAAAGCGAGGCCCGACTCGCTGCTGGCCTGCGCGACAGCCGGGTCGGGCAGCATGGCCGCCAGGTCGGGATTGGCCTTCATTACGTCTTCGACCCGTCGGAGCATCTGGGCTCGATCCGATTCTTCGCTCATGACCGCCTCCTCGTCGTGAATTCAGAGCTATTTTCTGATTCAAATCCGATATTAACGTTGACTTGCTAGTCGTCAAGCATTATTTATGGATCTACACATGAGCACCGAAACCGATCAGAGCGCTGGCGCCGAAAAGAGGCGGGGCCCTCGGCTGAGCAAGGCCGAGCAGACGGCCCGAGCACGCTCGCGCCTGCTGCGAGCGACCCTCGATCTGATCGGCGAGCGCGGTTACCAGCGCGCAAGCCTCGCCGCGATCGGCGAGCGGGCGGGCTACAGCCGGGGCGTGGTCAACTTCCACTTCGGTTCGAAGGCGGCACTGCTGGCCACGCTGGTCGAGGAAATGTTCGAACGCTGGAGCCGTACCGCGATCGGACCTGTCACCGATGCCTCCAACACCATCGACGCAATGTGCGCTTCGGTCGCTTCCGTGCGTGATCAGGCGTCGGAAGCGCCGGTCGAATCCCGTGCCTTCTACCTGCTCCTCTTCGAAGCGCTCGGGCCACTGCCCGAACTTCGCCCGCGCTTCGCAGCGCTCCATGAATCGATTCGCCGGGGCACGGCCGATCGAATCCGCGCGGGGATCGAGGCCGGCCACGTCCGATCCGACATCGATCCCGACGCACAGGCGGCACTCCAGCTAGGGGCGATCCGCGGGATCATGTACCAGTGGCTGCTCGACCCGGAGCAGCTCGACTTGAATCGCTTGTTCGACGAGTTGCAGCAAAACGTTCGCTCGAGCCTCCAACCCGTGCGAACCGCATGAAGGGAGACCCATGACTGCCTACGACGAATCCCGGGTTCCGAACCAACAGGGAAAGACCTTCTTCATCACCGGGGCCAACACGGGCCTCGGCTTCGAAGCGACCCGCGTCCTCGCCGGGAAGGGTGCGCGCGTGCTGCTGGGTTGTCGCTCGGAGGAGAAGGCGAAGGACGCGATCGGGCGAATCAAACGACAGCATTCCAACGCGGACCTCGAGTGGGTCCCCATCGATTTGACGCAGTTGGGTTCGGTAGAGGAGGCGGCCCGGAACGTGAACCGTGAGCCCAGGCTCGACGTCCTGGTGAACAACGCAGGCGTCATGATCCCACCGCGAACGCTCACACAGGAAGGCATAGAGCTGCAGTTCGGTGTCAACCATCTCGCCCACTTCGCATTGACGGGACACCTGCTCGACCTGCTTGCGAACACGCCTGCTTCGCGCGTGGTGACCACGAGCAGCCTCGCGCATCACGATGGGCGGATCGATCTGGACGACCTCGCCGCTGAGCAGAACTACGACGCCATGGCCCGCTACAGGATGAGCAAGGCGGCGAATCTCTACTTCACGTTCGAGCTCGCGCGACGCTGTGAAGAACTCGGTGTGAACACCACGAGCGTGGGCTGCCACCCGGGTATCGCGGATACGGAGCTTTCGCGAACCTTCCCGTTGTTCCTCCGGATCGCTCTCCCTCTCTTCCGGCCCTTGTTCAACTCGCCCGCTGAAGGCGCCCTCCCGACCCTCATGGCGGCTACGGCTCCCGACGTTCGACCCAAGGACTACTTCGGTCCCACCGTACGAAGAGAGTCCGCGAGATCCGCCGGCCCCGCGCGGGTGGGACGACACATTCGTGACGAAGCGGTGGGGCGTCGTCTCTGGGACGAAAGCGCGAAGCTCACCGGCGTCTCGTATCTGATGGATGCATGACGCGAGGGCATGCTCAATTCGAGCGCGCCCGTTCGAGGAACGGAGACACGTACCGGACTCTTTCTCCCGACGGATGGGTGTCGTGAAGGAAGGAGTCGTAGAGTTCGTACACTTCACGGGGGCTGGAGATCGTTCGGTAGCCCGTGCCCCATCTCTTCTCGAGATCATGCTTGCGACTGAGGGCATCCGCCTGGGCGAGAATGTCGGAGTCGGAAATGCCGCTTCGATTCGCGTATAGCAGCGAATCGATGCCGTTCGAGTAGTGCGTTCCCCTGCGGTTCAGCTTCAACAATCTGGGGAGCGACTCGTCGCCGCCCTCCCCGTAGACCCACCAGCGTTTGATCGCGAAATGCTCGAGACAGGCCATCGACACCGACTCGCTTCCACGCACGTCGAGATAGAGGCTCGGCCGGGTCCCGACACTCGAGGTCAGGTCGTCGTACGCATAGGCTTCATCGAAGTACGGCAGTTCCTCGACCATCTCGAGACTGCCGGGTGAAGTGAGACCAACGATCGTGAGCTCGGGAAGAATCTCCCTCACGCACATCGCGATGATCTGTGCGGAAGCACTGGACGCCGAACTCAAGACCAGTTGTTCGGCGCCATAGCCATCGAGATCGCGGAGTTGCCTCGCGTAGGTGATCCCGATCTTGAAGTACTCGAACAGGTCGGCAACGAAGTCCGGGTACCCGTCGGTCCGGACGAGTCTCAGCCACTCCAGGGGGCCCTTGAAGCCACGTGGGTTCTGGAGCGCAGTGCTCTGATCCTGGTCCACCGCTCCGATGGTCCTGACGCTGTAGGGGCCAATAGCGAAGAACCCATGAAACACACTGCCCTCTTCGATCGCTGGATGATTCGATCGATGGACACGACAAACGCTCCAGGCCGGGATCGCCTTGAAGTACGTCGAGTTGATCGTCCCATGGGGGTCCAGGAACGTGCCGATATCCAACGGTAGGTAGACGTTGTTGTAGAAGAGGATGTAGCGGTTCACGATGACCGACCGGGGAACGAAGAGGACCTCGTTCTCGGCGAGTTCGATGCGGTCGAGGTCCGCATCGACTTCCTTGAACCGCACGTGCTCTTTCCGATACAGCCGGATTTGAAGAAGTGCGGATTCCGGGATCGACTCGAGGTCGATCTCGGGCGCCTCGGCTGACCTGGCGCTCGCCTGCGCGGCGCGAACGGCAGAACCACTGCGCAACATGTGCGGTGTCACCGCACGGGCCCGGACCGCTTTGAGCAGCCAGCCGAGGCGCGGGATGTGACGTTCGACGAACTTCATGGTGATGCACTCCGTGTCCCCGGTTCGGGTCCGCGGGAATCACCTCGGATCGTCGCCATCCCCGCTGCGGACTTCCAGCCCCGTCATCCCGCCTTCGGCGCGGCAATCCACCAGGATCTGCATGAACTCGCCGGGCTCACCGAAGAAGAAGCCGTTTTGGCGGCTCGTCTCGCTGGGCTTCCCCTCGTTGTTGTAGTAGCCAGGCGTGCAGCTCTGCGCGAAGTCTCCTTGTTGTTCTGCCTGGCTGAGCACTCTCTCGACCCATTCGCTCTCCGCCGCTTCGCTCACCTCGACGGCCTCGATGCCCTGATCGATCGCGCGAGAGATGATGAAGGCGAGGTGCCTGGCGGTATCGCCGAGCCCGTGAGTGAAGTTCACGGCGAAGCCGGCCTGAACGATGCTCATGATGAAGAAGCAGTTTGGGAAGCCGTGCGAATGCATGCCGTGCAGGGTGCGTGCGCCCTCCGCCCAGTGATCCGTAAGCGTCCGTCCGTCACGCCCGTAGACCTCGTACCCACCCCGACGCGTGTAGTCCGTACCCACCTCGAAGCCCGATGCGTAGATCAGGCAATCGACGTCGTACTCCTTGCCTCCGACCACGACGCCGCGCTTCGTGATGCGCTCGACGCCCTTGCCCTCGGTATCCACGAGGGTGACGTTGTCGCGGTTGAAGGTCGGAAGGTACTCGTTGTGGATGCACGGCCGTTTGCAGAATTGCCGGTAGTAGGGCTTCAGGGCTTCCGCGGTCGCCGGGTCATCGACGACCGCATCCACGCGGGCCCGGATCTGCTCCATCTTCTCGAAGTCGGTCAGCTCGATCTGCTTCTCGAGCGCTTCCGGGGATAGATCGGGCGACTCCTGCTCCAGCGTCGTCGAGATGAACTTGCGGATGATCTCGGTCCAGTTGTCGCTCACCAGGTCTTCTTCCTGGTAGCCGCCCTGGGTGAGGATCTGGAAGTTGTCCATCCGCTTCTGGTGCCAACCGGGTTCGAGGCTCTTCACCCACTCGGGATCGGTCGGATGGTTGTGCTTTACGTCGATCGAAGACGGCGTGCGTTGGAACACGTATAGATGCTCCGCGTGTTCGGCCAGGTGCGGAACACACTGCACTGCGGTCGCGCCGGTGCCGATGATGCCGACGCGCTTGCCTTTCAGCCCCGTAAGACCCCCGTCCGAGTCGCCACCGGCGTACTCGTAGTCCCAGCGACTGGTGTGGAACGAGTGGCCTTCGAAATCCTCGATGCCGGGGATGCCGGGGAGCTTCGGGTGGTTCAAGACCCCGAGCGCCATGCATACGTAGTGGGCGCGCATCTCGTCTCCGCGATCGGTCGAGATGATCCAGCGTGCGGCTTCGTCATCCCAGCGCAGCTCCGTCACGCGGGTCTGGAAGCAGACGTCGCGATACAGGTCGTATTGCTTCCCGATGCGCTGGCAATGCTCGAAGATCTCGGCGCCCGTGGCGTACTTCTGTGTGGGCATGTAGCCGGTTTCTTCGAGCAGGGGCAGATAGATGTAGGCCTCGATGTCGCAGGCGATGCCGGGATAACGATTCCAGTACCAGGTGCCTCCGAAGTCGCCGGCCGCGTCGATGATTCGGATGTCCTCGACGCCGGCGTCCCGTAGGCGCGCGCCCGTCAGCAAGCCACCGAAACCGCCGCCGATGATCGCCACCTCGACCTCGTCGTGCAGCGGCTCCCGTTCGATGCGTGATTCGGCGTAGGTGTCTTCGATGTAGTGGGCGAATTCGCCCTTCAACTCCTGATACTGCTCGTTGGCGTCGGCGCGAAGGCGCTTGTTCCGCTCCTCTTCATACTTCGCTCGCAGCGCATCGGGGTCAAAGGCAAGGCTCTCGGTTCCCATCGTTCTTCCTTCCTTCTTCCTACTACTCGGTCTCGGCCGGCGGGTTGGCTTCGAGGGTCGCCAGCGCCGCCATGTCCGCGACCGTCGACGCGTCGAGGACGTTCATGTCCTTGTCCAGCATCTCGAATACGGGCCCGTCTCCGGCGTAGAGCGAAAAGAAGACGGTCGCGCCCTCGGGCCCCCCGTATTCCATGTGGGCCTCGCCGCCGGGGCTCATCAGGTAGGTGCCGGCGGGGCGCACCTTGTGCTCACCCTCGCTCCCGTCGTCGAGGATCTCGACCACGTGCTGCTCGCCCTCGAGTACCAGGATCGACGTGTCGGCGATGTGGCGATGGAAGTGGCAGTACGAGTTCGGCGGCCACTTGACGATCAGGTCGAGCCGTCCCGTCTTCGGATCCGACCCAAGCACCGACATCCAGTACCTGCACGGGTAGGGCTGGGTCGGATCGTCGGTCTCGGTCCAATCGATCTTGTCTCCGTCGAACTGGTAGATGGCACTCATGAAGTCTCTCCTTGTCGATGAAATCGATTTGAAATCAGACGCGCTGTAGTGCGTCCTTGCCGGTCAGGATCTTTCCCAGTCGCCGAACGGCGGCGCTGCCCAATCGCCGCTCGAGGAGTGAGGCGATCGCGCGAAGTTCGCGATCGCGCGGCTCGCGCCCGGCACGCGCAACCGGCTCGACCGCGCGAATGTCAGGTTCACTCGCGGCCACGAGTTCCTCCTCGAGAGAAAGCGCGCCGTGAAGCTCCGCGGCCAGTTTCACTAGGTCGGCGAAGCGTCGCGCCCCGAGGATCTCGCGAAAACTCTCTTCGAGTTCTTCCAGTGCTCCGAGGGTGTCGCGGATCAACGCGTGACCTCGTTCGTCGAGACGCACGTGAACGGCGCGACCATCGGTCTGGTGGGTGTCGCGGCGTACGTACCCCAGGGACTCCAGGCTGTTCACGGTTGCGCCCGTCGCCTGGCGACTCACACCCTGCAGGCGCGCCAACTCGGACACGGTCGTTTCCGTATCGCCGATCAAGGCGATGAGTCGCGCATGGGAGACCTGCAACCCATCGTGCCCCTTTGCGCGCGTCGCTTCGCGAAGCCTCTCCTCGAGGCGATCGGCAATGATGGGCAATACGCCGATCGATCGACGTGCGGCTTCGCCAAGGCCTTCGTCCGTCTGGGCTTGAAGACCCAGGCCGTAGAAGAGCGACGATGACGCCGCGTTGAGGCGACGCAGTCGCTTTTCGCCGATCCAATCCGAGTAGGAGGCCTCGGCCTCGAGGAGCAGGCGCACGCTGTCTTCGACGAGCTCCCGCCCCCGCTCGGTGAGTCGTACGCGCTGGGCACGATCACCACCCTGCCCAACGACGCGTTCGACGTATCCGGATTGCTCGGCGTGCCGCGCAACCTTGCTGCAGGCCTGGCGACTGATCGAGAGCTGCTCGGCCAGCTCCACCAGCGGACGCGGCTCACGCCAGACGAGGGAGATGAACGGCCCGAGGCTCGGCCGGATCTTTTCGTAGCCGCACTCGCTCTCGAGTCGATCGATCACCCGGCGACTGAGATCGCGGGCGATTCCGATCAGGTGGTAGACCCAGTTGTCCCGGTAGCGCGCGATTTCTTCAGCGCGATCGGGGGCCGGGGGGCCTGTCTCGGCTGCGGCGGAGCGGGGCATGGAAGAACCGTAGTCCGGTCGCGACGTGGTCCGCAACCTGGATTTGCATTTTTGTCAATATGGGTTACATCGTGGGGCCACCAGAGCTCCAGTCGAAGGAGGGCGGGGTTTGTCCGCAGCCGAGGAGAACGAGGGGATCGCGCGCGCGTTCTTCGAGGCGCTCGGTCGGGGCGATCGTGCGCGGCTTTCGGAGCTGTGCAGTGAGCAGTTGGAGTGGACGGTGCCGCGTGGCGCGGCCCTCCACGCGGGAACCCACCGGGGAGCCCAGCACGTCTTCGACCTGATGCTCTCGGCAGCGGGCGACGCGTTCGTTCCGGGGAGTCAGCGGTTGGAACTCGATCTCGTCGTCGCCAACCGGGACGCCGTCTTCGCCGAAGCCCGGGTCCTCGCGAAGGGGACGAACGATCGCGCGTACGAGAACGTGTACTTCTTCGTATTCGAGATCGAGGACGGAGTCATCCGAAAACTCCGGGAGCATGTCGACACCCGATACGCCGCGGAGTTCTTCGGGTGAGCGTCGAGATCGATGCGGGCTACGAAGGCCTGCTTCCGTGGATCCAGTCGAAGCTCGGAGGCCGGGTCATCCGCTGCCAGCGGCAGGGGGACCGGCGCAGCGGGGGGCGGCCCGCGTTCTTCGTCGATGTGGAGCGCCCCGGAGGCGAATTCGTCCGCACTTATGCCCGAATGCGCCGCGAGATGAGCGGGGGAGGACCCTTCACGCTGGCGGCCGAGTGTGCAGTGCTCGAAGAACTCCACCGCGCTGGCGTCGCCGTTCCGGAGCCATTGGGTCTCTGCCCCGAACCAGAGGGCCTGCTACTCGAATGCCTGCAGGGCGAGTTCGATTACTCCGCCATCGATGACGACGCGCAACGCGACGCCATCGATCGAGCGTTCGTCGGGGAGCTGGCCAAGGTGCACTCTCTCGATGCGTCGCTCTTCGAAGCCAGGGGATTCAGCTCGCCGAAGTCGGCCGATGAATTCGCTCTGAATGACCTGGCGAATTGGGAGCGCGCGTTCGATCTGGGCGCCCGGGCGCCAGTGCCTCTGCTTCGCTTCGCGAGGATGTGGTTGCACGACAACGTCCCACCCGCTCCGACTCGTGCAGTGCTGGTTCAGGGCGACACCGGGCCCGGGCAGTTCATGTTCGATGGCGATCGCCTCACGGGGATCGTCGACTGGGAGTTCGCCCACCTTGGCGACCCGATGCTCGATCTCGCCCAGATCCGTGCACGCGATTGGTACAACCCCGGTGCCGATCTCAAGAAGTGGTTGGCGTACTACACGGAGTTCTCGGGTACCCCGGTCGATCTCGTAAAGCTCCGGTACTACTACGTGAAGGCCATGCTGATCACGCCTCTCGCCCTGGCCGGCGTGGTTCAGCGCATGCACCACAGCCTGGATCATGCAGAGTGGTTCGCTCAGGACTTGAGCTATCAGCGGGGTGTCGCAGAGGCCCTAGCGGAAGCGATGGGCATCGCACTCGAACCCGTCGAACCGGCGGAGCCCGACGCCAGCGCTCACGAGCCGATCTTCGACATCCTCGAGTACGGTCTTCGAGATGAGATCCCCGGCTTCATCTCCGACACGTTCGGCGCATACCGCGCAGATCTCTATCGCCGCCTCGCCACCTACGCGCGCAACATCCAGCGGTACGGGGCCCGCTTCGAAGCGCACGAATTGGATGAGATGGGCGAGATCCTGGGCCGTCGGCCGAGCGACATCCGGGAGGGCGAGCAGTCGCTCGAACGGTTGCTGGTGGATCGGCATCGAGGGGATGTAGACGACGAGTCTCTGGTCCGATACTTCTACCGCCACGCGGTTCGCGAAGAACGATTGATGGCCGGAGCGCTCGGCGCGGGCGAAGGGGCGGTGCGCCAGCCGATCGCCTAGTTGGGTGTGTGGGGGGACTGTCGTGGCCGGGCCACCCAGCAATGCATACGAGCGGCTCGTCCTGGGACATCCGCTCGTCACGCTCGCGCTGACGTTGATCGCGACAGTGGGTTTCGCCTGGCATGCACAGGACTTCCAGCTGGACGTCTCTCAAGAGTCTCTTCTCCTCGAGGGAGACGAGGCCATGCGCTACTACGAGTCCATCCAGGCGCGCTACGGATCCGATGACGTATTGATCGTTACCTACACCCCGGACGGCGATCTCTTCTCACGGCCCTCTCTTTCCAGGATCGCCGCCCTCAAGGGCGAGCTGGTCGACATGGAGCGCGTCGAGTCGGTGCTCAGCATCCTGGACGTCCCGCTCCTTCGCAGTCCGCCCGTCACCCTCACAGAGGTTCAAGAAGGGCTCCGGACGCTTTTCGACGCGGATACGGACATCACCCTTGCGGCCAGGGAGTTGCGCGAGAGCATCCTCTACAAGGACCTGCTGGTCGGCAAGGACAAGAACACCACCGCGCTGCAGATCTCCTTCGAGCGCGATGCCCTCTATACGAGCCTGCGGGAAGCGCGCAACCAACTTCGCGCGAAACAACTCGACGGAGATCTCACCCGGGAGGAAGAGCGCGAGCTCGCGCGCCTTTCCGAAGCGTTTCGCGCTCACACCCGAAGCCTCGGGACGCTCCTCGACGAAGACATCGCCCATATCCGGAATGTGATCGAACGCTACGAGGATCACGCCGAGATCCATCTCGCCGGCGGGCCGATGATCATTTCGGACATGATCTCGTACGTGCGTCACGACCTTCGCGTCTTCGGCCTCGCCGTCGTCGGGATCGTCACCCTCCTGCTCGCGGTCATCTTCCGGCAAGCGCGATGGGTCGTGCTGCCGCTCGTGACGGCGCTCGCGGCGAGCATCGTGACGATCGGCTTCATCTCCGCAGCGGGCTGGCTGGTGACGGTCGTCTCTTCGAACTTTCTGCCGCTGGTGTTGATCTTCACCCTGTCGCTCAGCGTCCACCTGATCGTGCGCTACCGCGAACTGCAGTCGACCCACCCGGACGCCGAGCAGATCTTCCTGGTTCGCCAGACGATTCGCGCCAAGGCGCTTCCCTGCCTCTACACCGTGCTGACCACCATCGTCGCCTTCGGTTCGCTCGTGGTGAGCGGGATCCGTCCGGTGATCGACTTCGGTTGGATCATGGTCCTGGGGCTCACGATCGGCTTCGTGCTCAACTTCGTGCTCTTCCCGGCATGCCTGATGCTGCTCTCGCTTCCACCGAAGCCGTCTGAACCGCGCCTCACCGGGATCATCACGGGCTTCTGTGCGCGGGTGATCTACGACCACGGCGCGGCCGTGTTGCTCTCAACCCTCGTCGTCATGGGCGTCTGCAGTTGGGGGGTGAGCACCCTCAGCGTCGAGAACAGCTTCATCAACTACTTCAAGCAATCCACCGAGATCTATCAGGGGATGCTGTTGGCCGACCAGAAGCTCGGCGGAACGACGCCCCTCGACCTCATCGTCGATGCTCCCGCCGAATGGCTGGCCGACCTCGAGCCGGAGGAGGGAGACGAAGAATGGGATCTCGACTACGACATCGGAGGCGATCCCGGGTTCACCGGCACGAGCTACTGGTTCAATAGCTTCCGCTTCGAGCAGATCGAGACACTCCACGCGTACCTCGATTCGATCGACGCCAGCGGCAAGGTCATATCGTTGGCCACCACGCTCACCGTCCTCGAGCAACTGAATGACGGGGAGCAGTTCGACGACTTCGACCTCGCCGTGCTCTACAAGAAGATCCCGGCCGACCTCAAGGCCTCGATGATCTCACCCTATCTCTCCGAAGATGGGCACCAGCTCCGGCTGGCCGCTCGCATCGAGGATTCGGATCCGACCCTGGATCGCAACCAGATGCTCGAGGATATCCGCGCACACCTCGTGGGCGAACTGGGATACAACGACGAAGACGTACACCTCAGCGGCATGATGGTTCTCTACAACAACATGCTCCAGAGCCTGTTCCGATCCCAGATCCTGACCCTCGGTGCAGTGATGGCCGTGATCGCGCTGACCTTCGGGCTGCTGTTTCGATCGCTTCGGGTCGCTTCCGTCGCGATCGTTCCGAACATCATCGCGGCAGTGCTGGTGCTCGGGATCATGGGGCTACTCGGAATCCCCCTCGACATCATGACGATCACGATCGCGGCGATCACGGTGGGGATCGCCGTCGACGACACGATCCACTACCTCCATCGCTTTCGCCTCGAACTCGAGGTGGACGGCGACTACGCAGCCGCCGTCCGACGCTCCCATGCCAGCATCGGCAGGGCGATGTACTACACGAGCTCGTGCGTCACGATCGGGTTCTCGATCTTCGTCCTCTCGGACTTCATCCCGACCATCTACTTCGGGATCCTGACGGCATTGGCGATGGTCGCGGCGCTGGCCGCGGATCTCCTCGTCCTGCCCCTGCTGCTCGAGCGCTTTCGCCCCTTCCCAACGCGCGCCTCGGCCGAGGTCGAAGCGGGCTGATCTCGCGAGCTACCGCACCGCCGATCTCTTGAGCACGCCTTTGTCGTAGCCGACTCGCTGCTCCTTGGTGAGCACGCGGCGCATTTCGACGAGGTGTTCGTAGCGAAGCCGCATGATCTGCGTCTTGGCTTCCATCAGCTCGGTGATCTTGGCGCGGATCTCTGTCACGTCGGCATCTTCGCGAATCGTCATTGCGTTGAGTTCGGCGAGGGCCTCGGCTTCCTTCTTCTTCCAGGGCGCCTGGGCATCGTCGAGTTCGTGATGCTGGTGCTCGATCGTCTTCTTCTGTTCGTCGGTCAGCGTCTTCGTCCACGCGGGCAACTCGTGCTTTCCGTGCCCGCCCCCATCTCCGTCCGCGCCGATGGGCAACGCCACCAGACATCCAAGGGTCATCATGAGCATGATCGCCAGGTTGAATCTGACCGGTTGCACGTACATCAGGGTTGCCTCCTCAGTCCCAAGGTTTCACCGCCATCATATCTAAAGCCGCTTCAAGACCGCGCCCTGGGAATTGAAGAAGAAGCCGCCGCAACCGATCAGTGCCGTCTTTGCATCGTGTACCTGCCGCTCGCCGGCTTCGCCCCGCAGCTGGGTCACGGCTTCCCGGAGATGGCCGGTTCCGCGTGAAGCCCCTTCGGACAGCGAGCCGCCGTGCGGATTCAGCGGCACGCGACCGTCGATCATCACGCAGCCGAGCTTGTCGTCCCAGTGCTCCTGCATCCACTGGCCGGCCTGGCCGGGCTTCGCGAAGCTCATGTTCTCGATCCAGCCGAGGGTGATGATGCTGAACCCGTCGTAGGGGAAGAAGACGTCGATGTCGTCGATCCAAACGTCACTGCGCTCCTTGAGCGCCTCGACGACGACATGCTGGCCGTGTCGATCCAGGGACGGCAGCTGGTCCTCGTCGTTCTTGCCCACCATGCCGGCAGTGGCGGCGTGGACGACGACCGGGTTCTTCGTGAGCTTCTTCGCCTTCTCGGTCGTCGTCAGGACGAACGCATCTGCACCGTCGACCGGGATATCCATGTCGAGCATGCAGAGCGGATGGCGGATCATTCGCGCTTCGAGATACTGCTCCATCGTCAGCGGCGTCTTCATGGCGGCCTTCGGATTGCGAGCGGCGTTCGAGCGCATGTTGATCGCCACGCGACCGAAGGTCTCGCGCGGGACGTCGTAGTCGTGGATGTAGCGCGCGGCCCAGGCGGTGTAGGCCGCCGACGGGTCGATCGATTCGGGCATCGGCGGCGCTTTGAGTCCGCCGCTCATCATCCCCATGAGATAGTTGCGAAAAGGATCCTTTGCAGCGGAGCGCGAGTTCCACGGCGCTCGCGTGAACGCGTAGTAGAGAAGGACCGTGTCGCACTGACCCGAGAAGATCGCCGTCATCGCGTCGACGAGTCCGAAGATCGCAACGGGCATCGGGCTCGAGTGGTGCGTGATATCGGTGAGGCCGAGGATCGCGGACATCTGGTTGGCCCGAGGCGCGCCCGGCTCGAGGGCACCGACCACACCGTCGATTTCGCTCTTGTCGATCCCGGCGTCGCGAATCGCAGCAATGCACGCCTGGGCGCCGAGCTTCGCCGGAGAGATGCCGCCGGCGTCACGGCTGAACTCGGTCGAGCCCAGACCAACGATCGCGATCTCGTCTCGCATCGGATTGCGGCGCCTGCGGCCGGTAGAAAGTGCCATCGTTCAGCCCTCCCGCTTCCGGAAGACCGGGAAGGGATGGCCATAGCGCTCGACCCAATCGAGCTCGACGGGCAAGCCGATCACGACCTCTTCCACGGGCAGATCGACGACCGTGCTGCTGAAGCGCACACCGTTCGTTCCATCGAGATCGACCGCGACGACGGGATGCGGTCCCTTCGCGTAGTCGACCCCCGGCGCTGGCGCGCCCTGGTGGAGGTGCATCGCAAGATGCACCGTGCCCGTACCCTCGACCTCGGTCGGCACCAGGTTCTCCGACCAACAATCCGGACAGACCGGCTTGGGCGGGTGGTGGAAGACGCCGCAGTCCCCGCAGCGGTTGATCAGGAGCTGCTTGTCGAGCCAGCCACGAAAGTGGTGCTTCGAATCGTGGGAGATCTGCACCCACGGGAAGCGCTCGACCAGCTCGGCATCGGAAACGGATTCGCTCATGGTGCCTCTGGAATGAAAGCTGGAAAGTGCGAACAGCGTAGCCAGAACCTGCTAGGCGGCAGCTCGCTTCATCGAAGGCGAGCCCGGGTACGTCGACGGGGGTTTCGCGGCGAAGTAGTTTCACTTTCTCGCGTTTCGAGAGAGTCACCCGAACCCATCCACCGCGATTGGAGCTCCCCATGCTCGAAGGCCAACGCATCCTCGTGACCGGCGCGACTGGCCAGGTCGCCCGACCCCTTGCCGAACAGCTCAACGAGAAGAACGAGGTCTGGGCTGCGGCCCGCTTCTCCGATCCGAATGCCAGGGCCGAACTCGAAGCGGCCGGGATCAAGGCCGCCCCCTTCTCGCTCGGTGACGAAGATCTCTCGAGCCTTCCCGACGTCGACTACGTCTTTCACTGCGGCGTCAACCAGAATCCCAAGACCACCGACCAGGGGATTTCGCAGAACGCCGAGGGCACAGGCTTCTTGATGCACCGCTACCGGGACGTGCGCGGCTTCCTCCACATGTCGTCGTCCGGGGTCTATCGCGTACCGGCCAGTTCGCCCGAGCTCGTCTCGGAGGATCATGAGATCGGTGGGTACTCGGTCTACGCACCCCACTACGCCATGAGCAAACTCGCGACCGAAGCAGTCGTGCGCTTCCAGGCTCGTGCGCTGGGCATCCCCACGATCATCACACGACTCGACGTCGCATATGGAGCGCATGGCCATGGTGGCGTACCCATGGTGGTCTACGAGTTCATGAAGCACGGCATGGCGTACACGCGCGCCGAGAGTGGCGACAGCTACTGCACGCCGATCCACGAGGACGACATCGCGGAGCAGGTGCAGAACCTCATCTTGAAAGCGGAGGTGCCCGCGCCCGTCGTCAATCTCGGCGGTGACGAGGTCGTCACCGTCGAAGAGATCATCGCCTACGTCGAAGAGTTGACGGGCCTCTCGATGAAGATCGAAACGGCGCCCGACGCATCCTGGGGCATGAAGGCCCTCGACAACACGAAACGCAAGGTACTCGCCGGCCCGTGTCGTGTTTCGTGGAAGGACGGGGTTCGATCCTCGCTCGCGAAACGTCACCCCGACGCGATCATCGGCTAATCCGCACCATGTTCTACGGATGGGTAATCGTCGCCGCGGTCTTCGCCGCACAGGGGTTCATGATCGGGTTCTGGACCTACGGGTTTCCGCTGCTCGTCGACCCGGTCCAGCGGGAATTCGGCGCGACGGTCGCCGAAGTCCAGATGGGCCTGAGTGCGGGTGGCATTCTCGGTGCCGTGCTGGCTCCGCTACTCGGACCCATCGTCGATCGTTGGTCGGCACGCGGTATGGCCTCGATCGGAGCGGTGCTGTTGGTCGTGGCCTTGATCCTCATGTCCTACGCGCCGGGGGTCTACGCCTTCGTTGCCGCAGTGGCCATCGTGTTGAACGGCGCCAACGTGTTGCTCGGGCCGATCACCGGGTCGACCCTCGTCTCACGCTGGTTCGACCAGACACGCGGGCGTGCTCTCGGCATCGCGGCAACGGGGACATCGGTTGGCGGTCTCCTCATCCCACTCCTGCTCAACGGCCTGATCTCACATGTGGGATGGAGAGGGAGTTTGCGGGTGCTCGCAGGCTGCGTGCTGGTACTCGTCGTACCCCTCGTGGTCTTCGGCCTGCGCGACCACCCGAGTGATAAGGGGTTGCATCCCGATGGCGCCGACGAGCCTCCAGGCTCGGCTGACGCAGCGACGGGCGACCGGGTCTGGAGCGCCCGTGAAGTCTTCCGCAGCCCCGCCTACTGGTTGATCGGCTGCTGTCTCGGCCTGCTCTTCATGGCCTACACGGGAACCCTCGCGAACCTCCACAAGTACGCGACGGAACTGGGTGTCGATGCCGCGGAAGCCACCCGGCTGATCAGCGTGATCGCGGTCATGGGCTTCATCGGCAAGCTGGTGTTCGGTTGGGCCGCAGACCGCGTGGGAATGCGCGTCGGCTTGTGGGTGGCGATCGCGCTCACGGCCCTCGGGATCGGAATCCTATCCCTCGAGCCGAGCTACACCGGCATGCTCGCCGCCACCGTATTGATGGGCCTCGCAGCCGGTGGGATGTTGCCGGTATGGAGCGGCATGATCGGCGAAGCCTTCGGCGTAACAAGCTTCGGCCTCGCCATGGGCCTCATGATGCCGATCATCACCGTCTTCGCCGCGCCGGCCCCCATGATCGCTGGCCTGAGCTTCGACGAGACCCAAAGCTACAGCCTGGCCATGCAGTGCTTCGTAGGCGCGTTGTTCGTTTCGGCTGCGCTGCTGGTACCGCTGCGGCTCAGTCAGTCGGAAGAGGCAACTGGATCTGAATCCAGTTGATGGACGTGGGGGGTTTGGGCTGTGCGCCGACACGAGACTCCACCACACGGGGTACGGGATGACCAAACGAGAAATGCTGAACCTGATGGAACAGTTTCGCGTGGCATACGGACGAGCGGACCGGGAGACGTTGCTGCGCGTCACCAGTGATGATTTCGAATGGCATCAGCATGCAGGTGCGGCGGACGATCGGCCCCTTGGGCGCGTGCTCGAGGGAATCGATGCTTTGATCGAAGAGATCCAGTGGCGACGCGAGCACTGGCAGGACGTGAAATACGAGAACCTCGAGGAGCGCTCGGCGGGAGATCTGCTCGTTCAGACCTTTACGGTCAGCGGCCAGGAAGATGGCGAGCCGTTTCACGCGAAGGCGGTCGATCTCTACCCGGTGCGCGACGGTCTGATCACGCGCAAGGATACCTACTGGAAGTACGTCGGGTGATCGAGCGGGGATTTCGGCCGTGATGTCGTGGGAAGATGCGGTCGCGGAACTCAGCGCGCCCGGTCAGCCATTCGAACTCGAGGAAGTCGAACTCGAACGGGGTTCCGTTCGGGCGTTTCGGCGTGCACCGGCAACGCTCCGACAGTTGGTTGACAACGCTTCGCAGTTCGGAGATGCCACGTTCTCGGTGTTCGAGAAGGAGCGGGTCTCCTACGACGAAGCGATCGGTATCGCGGGGCAACTTCGAAGCGGTCTCGCACGCGAGTTCGGATTGGAATCCGGTGACCGCGTCGCGATCGCGATGAGGAATCTCCCCGAGTGGCTGCAGGCCTTCATGGCGATCGTCGGCTCGCCCTGGATCGCCGTGCCCATCAACGGATGGTGGACGACCGACGAGATCGACTACGCGCTGCGCGATAGTGGCGCTCGGGTCGTGATTGCCGATGAAGCGCGTGCCGATCGGATTGCCGCAGGTGCGCATCGCGATCTGCCCGTCGTCGTCGCCCGTCCGACTCGCGAACTGCGCGATGGCGAGATCGACTTCGATCGGTTGATCTCGTCAGGCCGCGCACCCAGGACGCTATCCCTCGCATCGCCTCGCCCCGACGACATCGCCTCCATCCTCTACACATCGGGAACCATGGGGCGACCCAAGGGTGCGATCTGCACCCACCGCAACGTCTCGAACGCGATCATGGGCTTTCACATGAGTGGCGCGATCGGGGCGCTGCGAAGCGGCGCGGGCGGCACGACCACCCAACCCGCCATGCTCGTCGCCGTCCCCCTGTTCCACGTTACGGGCTGCCACACGATCTTTCTCACTTCGCTGCTTTCGGGTCGCAAGCTCGTCGTGATGGAGCGTTGGGATGCGGACGATGCGATCCGACTGATCGAAGAGGAACGAATCAGCGCCTTCACGGGCGTGCCGACGATGGTGTGGGACATGCTGCGCTCCGAGGAGCTCGCCCATCGCGACACCTCTTCGCTCCGCGTCATCGGAAACGGCGGCGCTCCCGCATCGGCGGAGCTATCGCGACGCGTCGAGGCGAACTTCGAGGGTCGCCCGGGGCACGGCTACGGCATGACCGAGACCTCGGGCGCGGGCGCCCAGGTGAACGGCGACGATCATCTTGCGCAGCTCGGAAGCCCGGGTCGTCCCCCTCTCGTGCTCGAGATCGAGGCCTTCGACGAATCCCATCGTCTCCTTCCCCGCGGAGAGAGCGGCGAACTGCGCATGCGCGGCGCCGTCGTCACGCCCGGCTACTGGGGAAACGAGGAAGCGACCAAAGACGCCTTCGTCGACGGATGGTTCCGCAGCGGCGACGTGGGTCATCTCGACGATGAGGGCTTCCTCTACATCGACGGCCGCAGCAAGGACATGGTCTTGCGGGGCGGCGAGAACGTCTACTGCGTCGAGGTCGAGCGCGCGATGCAGGAACTCGAGGCCGTACTCGAGGTCGTGGTCTACGGCCTGCCCGACGATCGCCTCGGCGAGATCGTGGGAGCGACGGTGTATGCGCGCGATGCGGGCTTGGGCGCAGACGCGATCGCGCAATCACTCGAAGGCCGAATCGCGCGCTTCAAGATCCCCCAGCGCGTTCGGATCGTGGGCGAACCCCTGCCGAGGCTGGCCTCGGGGAAGTTCGACAAGCGAGCGGTCGCCCGGGACCACGCAGCGGAAGACCGCTAGTCGTCGAGACTCCCGCCCCAGCCGTTCCAGTGCAGGATCTCGTCGACCGGTGGGCGCTCGGCGGGGCGGTAGTCCTGCCCGATCGACCAGGCGACGGGCATCAGCGCGCACTGGGTCACCCGTTCCGGAATCTCGAGGATGCGCGCCGCCTCGGATTCGTACTCGAGATGCAGGGTCGTGATTGCCGAGGCGAGTCCGCGAGCCCGCAACGCCAGCTGCAAACTCCACATTGCCGGATAGATCGAACCGAAGAAGCCCGAAGCCATCATCGAAGACGCCCCCTCGCGCAGCCGGCCCATCAGGCAGGGGATGACGAGTACGGGCACCTCGTGGAGATGCTCTTCGAGATGGAGCGCCGAGGCGCGAGTTCGCTTCGTCTGGGCATCCTCCGCGGACGGCCGGGCTTCGTTGCCCCGCCGGCGATCGCGCTCCGCCTGCTTCGCGACGTAATCCTTGCGAGCGCGTCGATAGAGCTCGGCGATGGCCAGACGCTTGTCGGCGTCGGCCAGGATCACCCAGCGCCAACCCTGCGCGTTCGACGCGGTCGGAGCCTGCTGCGAGATGCGGAGACAATCGCGCACGATCTTCGGATCGACCTCGCGCTCGAGATCGAGGCGCCGCCGCACGGCACGTGTGGTGGTGAGCAGCCGATCCGTGACGTCGAGGGAAAACGACATGCTCGGTCTACAGCGCGCTGTAGCCACCATCGAGTTCGATGGCCGTGCCACTGTGGTAGCGCGCAGCGTCGCTCGCGAGATAGACCCCGAGCCCCGCGAGGTCGTCGGGGGTTCCCCAACCGCGGATCGGCACGCGTGAAACCACGCGCGAGTTGAGCTTCTCGTCGTCGTGGCCCGCGGCGTTCATGTCGGTCTTGATGAAGCCGGGCATGATCGCGTTGGCGCGGATCCCATAGCGCCCGAACTCGACCGCCATGCCCTTGATGACCGCGATGACGGCGCCCTTGCTGGCACCGTAGTGCTGCTTGCCCGGCGCTCCATGCGTGGCCTGCAAGCTCGATTGCCCGATCAGGGAGCCACCCGGATCGCCAGCGAGTGCGCGTTTCTTCATCGCCCGTGCCGCTTCGCGAAGCGTGAAGAACATGCCGTCGAGGTTCACCGCCAGGAGCTTGCGCAGGGTCTCCCCGTCGATATCGAGCATCGACTGCGACGGTGTGCTGATCCCGGCGTTCGCAACGCAGGTATCGATGCGACCGAGTTCGCCCACGATGTCTTCGACGCTACTCCCGACGAGTTGTTCATCAGACACGTCCACCACCGCCGAACGCACTCGGGTCCCGTGCTTCGAGAGCTCATCGACCGCCGCTGCATTTCGCTCGGCGTCGATGTCCCAGATCACGACGTCGGAACCCGCCTGCGCGAGCCCCTTCGCCATCGCCAGGCCAATGCCCCGACTCCCTCCCGTAACCAGCGACACCTTGCCGCTCAAATCGAAGTAGTTGCTCATTCGGTTCTCCCGTCTGGCGCGCTCGCGCGGTGACGACTCGTCTAGTCACAGGATCGGCGTGCGTCGCAGCGTGCGAGGCTCGTTCTTGTCGAAGGGCATGCGTGCGTGAGCGACCATCAGATTGTCCCAGATCAAGAGATCGTCGGGGCGCCACTGGTGCTCGTACGTCGCGATCCGATCCTGCTCGCTCGACATGAACGATTGCAGCTCCTTGAAGAGGGTGATCCCCGGCTCGCGATCGATTCCGCGGAAGTCGATCGTGCTCTGGGAGAGCAGGAGCGCCCGGCGGCCGGTCGACGGTTGTCGATAGACCAGGGGCTTGTAGTCCCGAGGCGAACCCGGCGTCGCCGTTTCGGGATCGTCCCAGTCGGCGTAGCGACGTTCGGCGAGCTTCACGAAGTCGTAGAGATGGAGACACTCGATCTCTTCGGCGCGCTTGCGCAACGCCTCGGGTAGCGCCTGGAGAGCCGAAACCCCGCTGCGAAAGTGGGTCTCGCTTCCAGAGGGCGGAATCTCGATGCCATAGAGCATGATGGCGCGAAGCGGCTGCTCGTAGAAGAGGTGGTCGTGGTGGAAGTCGAGCCGTCCCTTGCCGAGGATACCGTCGTCGCGCGTATTCGAGACGTACATCGCGGCACTTGCGGGTTTCGCTTCTTCGTCATCGCTCCCACCGCGATCGGGACTCGTCCCGTAGCCGCCCCGCGACGTCGGCGTGCCGATCGCGTTCGCGATCCGCAGTTGTTCCTGTTCGCCGAGATCGGGGGCAGTTGCCAGGAGCAACGAGTGGGTCTCCAATAACTCCTTCAGCTCTCCGAGGACCTGTTCGTCGAGCGAAGCCGCCTCGAGCCCTTCGACGCGAGCGCCCAGGCCGCCGGGCAGCGGTTCGGTCTTCAGCCTGGCCATGGTTGGTTTCTCCTCGATGACGTCTCCCGGCCGCTCACCCGTTCATCTTCTTCCACGCCCGGTCGAGGGCTTCGCGCGAGAGACGAACCATCTCGTCGATTTCATCGCGTCCAGCGATGAGAGGTGGCGCGTACTGAAGGATTGGAGAACGGCGGCCGTCCGCGCGTGCGATCAGGCCGAGTTCGAGCAGGATGGGCTTCAACGTGTCGACGATTTCCAGCGATTCCTGTGGATCGAAGGGCGTACCCGTCGCGGGATCCTTCTGCAGTTCGATCGCATAGAAGTACCCGGCGCCGCGAAGTTCTGCGGCGATCGGATGCTCGAGCAACGTCGAGAGCCCTTCGCGCAGGTACGCCTCGTGACGCTGGACGTTCTCGATCACCCCCTCGTCCTCGAGCGCCTGGACGTTCGCGAGGCCCACCGCACACGAAACGGGGTGGCCACCGAAGGTGATGCCGTGCACGAAGGCGTCTCCCGCCTCGCGAAGGGTTTCCGCGATGTGCGGGCGCGTGATCACGCCACCGAGCGGGGCGTATCCGGAAGTCACCCCCTTCGCGAAGGTGATCATGTCGGGCACGTAGTCGAACTTCTGTCCGCCGAACCAGGTGCCGAGGCGTCCGAAGGCACAGATCACTTCGTCGGAGACGAGTAGAACACCATGCTCGTCGCAGATCTCGCGCACGCGCTGCCAGTAGCCGGGATGCGGCGTGTAGCAACCGCCGCTGTTCTGCACGGGTTCGAGGTAGACGGCGGCCACGTTCTTCGGTCCAACCTCGCGGATCGCGCGATCGATCTGCTCGGCGGCGTCGGGTTCGTCGGTGGTCCCGACGTGGGTGACGAGATCGTTGAGCAGTGGTTCGAAGGGGGCGCGCAAGGACGGAACGCCGGTGATCGAAAGCGCGCCGAGGGTGGTGCCGTGATAGGTGGAAGTGCGCGCAATCACGCGAACGCGATCGGGTTCTCCCCGCGCGAGGAAGTACTGGCGCGCGAGCTTCCAGGCGGACTCGACCGCCTCGGATCCACCGGTCGTGAAGAACACGCGATCCATGTCGCCCGGGGCCAGGGCGGCGAGCTTCGCGGCCAGTCGTGCAGCGGGCGGATGTGCGGCTCCCCATACCGGGTAGTAGGCGAGGGTCTCGGCCTGCTGTGCGCCGGCCTTCGCAAGATCGGAACGACCATGTCCGATCGCGGTGACGAACAAACCCGAGAGGGCATCGAGGTAGCGCTTGCCGTCGGAATCCCAGAGCCGACAGCCCTCACCGCGCTCGAAGAGAATGGGGCCTGCTTCGGGCACGTTGGCGAAGTGGAGCCAGAGGTGGTCCTTCGCGGCATCTCGGATTTCAGACATTCGGCGCTCCCTGCTCTCGTGCTCTCACTCACCCTCAGCCTGAAGTCTCGCGGCCCCGCGATTTCTCGGCCCGTGGGTCGGAGGGGGGACGCAGCAAGATAGTTGGTTTACACTAACTAAGTTTTCACCCCAGGAGAAGTCCAATGAAATTCGAGGGATTCGACGAGCTCGGCCCCGAACGGATCCTCCACGTCCACGACCCGAAAACCGGGATGCGCGGCGTCGTGGTGGTCGATTCGACCGCGATCAGCGAATTCGGCGCGGGCGGCCTGCGCATGATGCCCGACATCACGACGCGCGAGATCCAGCTCCTCGCCCGGGCGATGACCTACAAGTACATCGCCCTCGAGCTCCCGATGGGCGGTTCGAAATCGGGGATCTGGGGTGACCCGGGCATGCGGGGCGCCGAGCGCGAAGCGGTGATGAAGGCCTTCGGACGGGCGGCCAAGCCGCTGCTCCAGGCCGGCACGATGGTCGGTTCCGACATCGGTACCGACGCCACCGATGTCGCGCACATCTACGAGGGTGCGGGCATGCCCTATCGCTCCTCGGGTCTCGCCCACGCGCAGAAGGACGGTGACCCCCTCGAGAATCACGCCACGGGGTATGGCGTCGTCGTGGCCGCGCGGGGCGCGTGCGAGTTCGCGGGCTTCGATCTCGCGGGAGCGAGTGTCGCGATCGAGGGCTTCGGCAAGGCGGGGGGAGGCGTAGCGCGGTACATGCACGAGGCGGGGGCGCGAGTCGTTGCGCTGAGCACCCTCGAAGGCACCGCGGTTCGCGAACAGGGGCTCGACATCCCCGCCTTGCTCGAGGCTCGCAAGAGCGAGGGTGATGCCGCGGTGATGAATCACCCGGACGTCAAGACGCTTCCGCGCGAAGCACTCTACGGTCTCGACGTCGACGTGCTCGTCCCCGGTTCGCGCACCCACGTGATCCACGGCGGCAACGTGGGCGAGGTGCAAGCGCGCGTCATCTCGAGCATCGCGAACGTGCCGATCACCGACGACGCCGAAGCCGCGCTCCACGCCCGTGGCGTGCACGTCGTTCCGGACTTCATTTCGAACGGCGGCGGCGTGGTGATCAGCATCGTCGACGGGCTCGGGGGAAGCGAAGCCGACGTGTTCCGCATCCTCGATACCGAGATCGCGCGCATCACGAAGCGAAGCCTCGAGAGCGCGGCCGATGCCGCGGTGGCGCCACGTCTTCACGAGATCGCGCGAAGTCGCGAGATCCTGCTGAACGCGAAGCGCGACGAGAAGCGCCCGACGATGGCGGAGCTCGAAGCACAGGTTCGCGAGCGCTTCGGTTTCTAGGCGCTCTCGCCGTGGCTTCGGGTACGGAAATCGTCGTCGTGGCGACGGTAGGCACCCAGCACCCACAAACTAATGGCGATCATGGCGGCCGGAATCGCGCCGATGCCGATCCGGATCCCCAGGATCGCCGAAGCGCTCTGCGCTTCGCTCGAACCCTCGACGAAGCCCGAGGCCGAGAGTGCGAGGCCCAGCAAGACGGGACCCACCGCGAACCCCATCTTCTCCGCCGAGAGGAAGACCCCCGAGTAGGCCGCGGCCGGCGGTTGCGCGCGATCGCCTTCGCCTTCGCTTGGGCGACTCCCGTAGGCGATCACGTCGGCAAGCATCGAAAACACGAAGAGCTGTTGCGCCCCGTTCGAGAAGCCCAGGACGATCGCGATCGGGATCACGAATGCAATCGGCACCTCGGGGTCGAGCGTCGCGAACGCCAAACCGGCCGCGACGGCGAGCAGCAGTGCAACGCGTAGACACGCGAACTTGCTGAAGCGCTTGCCGAGCACGCGCCACATCGGCATGGCGAGGATCGCGGTTCCGAAGATGCTGACGAACAACAGCGCCACGGTATCGGCATCGGCGCGCAGCACATGTGCCGCGTAGTAGGGCAGGCTCGCCGAAGCGCAGCCCGCGGCCGATGCATTGGCGAGATAGGCAAGGATCAGGATCCGGAAGGCGCGGTTGTCACGGAGTGTAGCGGCGAAACCCTGCAGCCCCTGCTCGGCTCCCGGTTGCCGCTCCGGTTCCGTGCGAACGCTGGCAAGCGAGGTTCCGAGGGTGAGCAAGAGCACCACACCGAAGACTGCACCCATCACCGCATAGCCCTCGACGCCGCCGCCGGCGCGTTCGACGACGACGGGAGCGAGCGTTCCCGAGAGCAGCGTTCCTCCCATCACGTAGGACATGCGGAACGTGTTCATGCGGTTGCGGTCCTCGTAGTCGCGCGGGATCTCCGCGGCGAGGGCCAGGTAGGGAACCATGAAGAGCGTGTACGCGACGGCCAGCACCGAGAACACGACGGCGATCGTCGCGGCACCCGCGTTCGGCGCCCAGAGCCCGACGGAGAACAACGCGAAGAAGAGCGGTCCAGCGAGCAGCGTTCCGACCAGCAGGAAGGGGCGCCGCGCCCCCAGGCGGGTCCGCGTGCGATCCGACCACAACCCGACCAGGGGATCCGTGATCACATCGACGAACTTCGGGGCGAAGATGGCGAGCGACGCGACTGCGGGTGCGACGCTCAGGATCTCGGTCATGTAGAACATGAGCAGAAGGCCCGGAACGACGGAGAAGATGCCGTTGCCGGTCGAACCCACGCCGAAGACCCAGTAGTTCGGCTGTTCGCCGCGACTCACGAAACGCCTACCGGTTCTGGGGGAAACCGAGATCGACGCGACTCGTCGCGGGATCCGGCCAGCGAGAAGTCACCACCTTCGATCGCGTGTAGAACTGGATGCCCTCGGGCCCGTAGATGTGCGAATCGCCGAAGAGGGACGAGCGCCAGCCGCCGAACGAGTAGTAGGCGACGGGCACCGGGATCGGCACGTTGATACCCACCATGCCGCACTCGACCTGCGACTGGAAGCGTTGCGCCGCGCCACCATCGCGCGTGAAGATCGTACAGCCGTTGGCGTACTCGTTGGTGTTCACGAGGCCGATCGCTTCGTCGAAGCTCTCGGCGCGTACGACCGAGAGCACGGGGCCGAAGATCTCGTCGCGGTACACGCGCATCTCGGGCTTCACATGATCGATCAAGCTGGCGCCGAGGAAGAAACCCGAACCTTCGAACCGTTGCTCACGGCCGTCGACGACAACGGTTGCTCCTTCGCTCTTCGCGAGTTCGACGTAGGATGCGACGCGATCGCGGTGCTCGGCCGTGATGAGTGGCCCCATCTCGGCGCCAGATTCCGTGCCGGGGCCGACGCGGAGTTTTTCGATGCGCGAGCGGATCGCGGTAGCGAGGTCGTCGGCGATGTCACCCACCGCGACCAGGACCGAGATCGCCATGCAGCGTTCGCCCGCCGAACCGTATGCGGCGCTCACTGCGGCATCCGCGGCCACGTCGAGTTCGGCGTCGGGCAGCACGACCATGTGATTCTTCGCACCGCCAAGCGCCTGAACACGCTTGCCTTGTTGCGCTCCGCTCTCGTAGACGCGGCGCGCGATCGGCGTCGATCCCACGAAACTCACCGCCGAGACATCGGGATGCGCGATCAACGCCGCCGCCGCATCGCCATCGCCCTGCACGACGTTGAAGACGCCGGCGGGTAGACCGGCTTCGGCGAAGAGCTCGGCCAGCAGAATCGAAGCGCTCGGATCGCGTTCCGAAGGCTTCAGCACGAAGCTGTTGCCGCATGCAATGGCGTTCGCGCACATCCACAACGGCACCATCACCGGGAAGTTGAATGGGGTGATCCCGGCCGCCACACCAACGGGTTGGCGCATCGAGTAGACGTCGACGCCCTTCGAAGCCATTTCGCTGAAGCCGCCCTTCAGCAGGTTGGGCACTCCACAGGCGTACTCGACGTTCTCGATCCCGCGCGCGACCTCTCCGGCGGCGTCCGCGAGCACCTTGCCGTGTTCCGCGGTCACCGCCCGGGCGAGCTCTTCGCGACGCGCCTCGAGCAGGCCGCGGAAGCGGAACATCACTTCCGCTCGGGCCGATAGCGGTGTCGAGCGCCAGCTTTCGAAGGCCGACCGCGCGGCCACGACCGCGGCGTTCACCTCTTCTTCGTTCGCCAACGCAACCCGCGCCTGGATCTCACCGGTGGCGGGATCGAAGACGTCCGCGCTGCGTCCCGAACGCCCTTCGGCGGCCTCGCCAGCGATCCAATGCGGGATGTCTCGCACGACGCCCTACGCGTGCTTCGCCGCGATTTCGGCGTAGCGGTCGAGGGTGCGCAGGGTCTTGTCGCGCTCCGCCGAGGGAATCCCCATGATGATGCGATCGGCTCCCGCATCGGCGAAGGCCCCGGCCTCACGAGGATCGAGGACGAGCACCGTGACGCTGAGATCGGGGCGGCGTTCTTCGGCGGCCATCTTGCGAAACTCGGGGATGCGCTCGAGCACATCCGGCACGTCCGAACGCGGAAGCCAACCCGCGCCGTAGCGGATGGCGCGCTTCGCGGCGCCGGGGAACGTACCGCCGACCAACACAGGCGGGCCCGGCTTCTGCACGGGCTTCGGCTTCGCCTCCATCGGCGCGAAGTCGACGAACTCGCCGTGATACTCGGCGACTTCCTCGCGCCAGATCGTCTGCATGGCTTCGATGCGTTCGCGCATCAGCTTGAAACGGCGCTCTGGATCCTTCGTTCCGTGATTGGCCATCTCCTCGAGATTCCAACCCGCTCCGATCCCGAAGACGAAGCGTCCACCACTCACGGTATCGAGGCTGGCCACGAGCTTTGCGGTCTGGATCGGGTCGCGTTGCACGACCAGGCAGATGCCCGTTCCGAGCAAAACGGGCGAAGGCACCGTGGCCGCGGTGGCGAGATAGACGAAGGGATCCATCGCGTCGTAGTAGAAGCGCGGAAGTTCGCGGTCGGTCGATTTCGGAATGTGGGAGTGTTCGGCGCAGAAGAGTGAATCGAGGCCGCGCGCCTCGATCTCGGGTACGAGCTCGGGGCCGCTCATTGAGTAGTCGGTGGGGAAGAGCAGAGCGCCGACCTTCATGTTTCTCTCCTTGGATTCTCTGGCTTCGGGCGTTCGGGTGGCGGGAAAGTTGGTTAGTATATGACAACTAAGTTTCCTGTTGAAACCGCGAAAGACAATCAACCTGCAATGACAGGTAGATAGCAAGGTAGATAGAAGCACGAACGGAGGCCGAGCATGGCGGAGCCGAGGCGCACCCAGGCCGAGCGAAAGGCGGAATCCGACGCCGCGATCATCGGAGCCGCGATCGAGTTGTTTGCTGAACAAGGCTACGTGCGGACCACCCTGAACGAGATCGGAAACCGCGCCGGTTACACGGGCGGGCTCGTCAGCAAGCGGTTCGGCTCGAAAGGCGACCTGCTCGGTGCCGTGCTCGAAGACATCTTCGACAGCTTTCGCGCAGAGACGGAAGAAGGGCTGCGCGATACGAGTTCGGTGCTCGAGGGGCTGGTCGCCTACGCGGATGTCTTCCTGCATCGCGCAGCGCACCCCAAGAGCAAGGTGCGCGCCCTCTATGTGTTGCTCGGCGAATCGATGGGTGCCGTCGCCGAGGTCCAGGAACGGTTCGCCGAATACAACCGTCACACCGTAGCGGTACTCGCCTCGTACGTGCGTCAGGGAGTCGAACGCGGCGAGCTGCGCAGCGGCATCGATCCCGTGCGGGTCGCAACGACGCTGATCGGATCGCTTCGCGGCCTGACGATCCAATACATCATCGATCCCCAGACGACCGACATCGAAGCGCTGCGAACCGAAGTCCATGGGCTCGTATCGGCGATGGCGGCACCGGAGTTTCTCGAATCATGAGTGCCGAGAAGAAGATCGACATCTGTCTCACCATGGATTTCGATGCGATCGCGGGTTGGATCGGACCGCGCAACACGCGTTCGCCCAACCTGGTGGCCCGCGGCGAGTTCGGCGAGGTGGGTGCGGAACGCATACTGCAACTCTTCGCCGACGAAGAGATCCCCGGCACGTGGTACATCCCGGGTCACACGATCGACACCTATCCGGACGTGTGTCGCCGGATCGCCGAAGCGGGCCACGAGATCGGGTATCACGGCTATTGCCACGAGGCTCCTTCATCGAAGCGCGATGAAGCCGAAGAGCGCGACATCCTCGATCGTTCCATCGACGCGATCGTTCGCGTGAGCGGAAAGTCGCCGGTCGGGCAGCGGCTGCCGGGTGGCAATCTCGGTGTGCGCTGGGTGGAGCTGCTGATCGAGAAGGGCTTCATCTACGACAGCTCGATGGCGCCCCATGACTTCGAGCCGACCTACCTGCGGCGCGGCGATGTCGCACACAAGGATCGCGCCTACGAGTTCGGCCAGCCGATCGACTTCGTCGTCCTTCCCTTCGATTGGAACCTCGACGACTGGCCCTACTTCACCCATGAACCCGCCACCGGGCGTCCCGGTCTGCGATCACCCAACGAGGTGTTCGAGATCTGGGCGGATGAGTTCAAGTACCTGTACGAGAAGCTCGGCAAGGGCGTCTATGTGCTCTGCCTGCATCCGCAGTGCATCGGGAAGGGTTCGCGCATGTTGATGCTCGAGCGCCTGATCCAGCACATCAAGCAACACGAGGGCGTGCGCTTTCGAACCATGGCCTCGGTCGCCGAGGAGTTTCGCAAGACGAATCCCCTGGAAGCCGGCAGCGCATCCGCCTGAGCGCTCGAGCAATCACAGGAGAACACCATGGGGCACACCATCTCGACCACGCCGCTCGCTGGAGGGCTCGGCGTCGAAATCCATGGCCTCACCCACGAAGCCATCGCAGACGCTGGTGTGCGCGCCGAGATCGGAAAGCTCCTCGAGCAACACTCGCTCATCAAGGCTTCGATCGACGACTTCAGCGAAGAGGAGCAGGAGCTGCTCGCGAATTCGATCGGCCTCGTCATGGACGACCGGTTCGGCCCCAACTTCAAGCCGGGCACCGTATACATCTCGAACACCCGCGAAGACGGGGTCCTCGGGAAGGGAGCGATCGGCTTCCATCACGACCACCTCTATCACGATCCGACGTTGCGATTCATCATGCTGTACGCGATCGAGATCCCCGCGTCGGGGAGCGAGACTCGCTTTCGCTCGGCCGCTTCGCTCCTCGAGGCCCTGCCGGCTGAGCTGCGCGCCCGCGCAGAAGCCGTCGAGTGCCTCCACCTCTACGACTACAAGAAGATCCGCGAGCGCGAGTATCGCGATTGGGACGATGTCGAAAGCTCGACACCAGACGCTCCCCGCGCCTACAAGCCCTTCGTCTGGCGCAACCCCGATACCGGCGTCGAGGCCCTCCTGGTTTCGCAGAGTGCGATCGACTTCAAGGGAATCGACCGCGAAGCGGGCATTGCGCTCTACGAAGAACTCTCCGAGTTCGCGGAGCAGAACATCGACGGAATCGCGACGTACGACCTCGACTGGAAGCCGGGCGATCTGGTCATCTGGGACAATCGAATGGTCGCCCACGCGCGCGAATCCTTCGCCAAGGACGAGCCGCGCACCATTCGCAGGAGCCCCATCCTCTGATGGGCCTGACGCTCAACCTCGTCAATCTGAACCTGCACGTCGCCGATCTCGAACGGGCTGTCGACTTCTACGCGCTCCTGGGATGGACGCCCATCGAGGGCGCGAAGCCCGATCGCATCATCGAGTCAGAGCCCCTCGACTGTGGCGGGAGAATTGAACACGGAGGGGGACGGTTCCGAAGTGTTCTTCTCTCGTGTGGCAGTGATCCGCGCGCGACCACGCTCCTGCAGCTCTCCGAATACATCGAACCAAAGGCGACGCCCAAGCCTTTCAAGCCGCGATACGAGGCGGGTGCCCATCGCATCACGATGCGTGTGCATGACATCGACGCCGCCGTGGCCGAGCTACGGCAGAATGGCGTCGAGATCGCGCACGAACCCCAGGAGGCGGTCGTCGCGGGCAGACGGCACCGCTACGTGATCATCGCCGATCCCGACGACAACCCGATCGAGGTCGTGCAACTCGGGGCGGGTCGCAAGGGCTGACCCCGGCAGGCTAGAGGCCGATCCCCTTCTCGTCCTGCCCGAGCAACACGCGGCCCGCGAGTTCCATCACCGAATCCGCGTTCATCATGTGCTGGGTCACGACGTGGACGTCGCGGAAGTGGCGCTGCAGGCACGAACTCTCGAAAACCGACGTCCCGCCCATGGCCGAGTACATGCGGTCGATGACGCGAGCCGAAACCTGCACCGCGTGCCAGTTCGACGTGCGAATGGCCGATCGGTGGGAGACATCGGTCGGACCTTCGAGGGCCGCATCCCAGCAGCGATCGATCTCGGCATAGAACAACGCACGTGCGGCGCGAAGTTCGGTTTCGACGACCGCGATCTCCTGGTGCAGGGTCGCGCGCTCCGAGAGGGTGCGCCGACTGCCCTGCGGCGTCTTGCTCCTCGCATACGTGATGACTTCGTCGAGACTCGCCTGGGCCATCCCGATGGCAATGGCGCCCGTCGAGATCGCGAGCAGGCCGTAGGTGGGAAAGCGGAAGATCGGCCGGTCGAGAAACTCGGCTTGATGGGTCGCGAGCCCCATGCGCTCTTCGGGGATCCACACGTCTCGTGCGATGTAGTCGCTGGAACCCGTGCCCTTCAAGCCCGAGACGTTCCAGTTGTCGACCAGTTCGAGGTCACTCTGTTCGAAGAAGGCGCGGCGCACCGGCGAGTTCTCAACCGTCTCTCCGTTGTCGTCGACTTCGTGCAGCGCCCCCACGATCCAGTGGGAGTTGCGCGAACCCGAACCCCAGTTCCAATGCCCGTCGCAGATATATCCCGGTGCGCCGTCACGCTCGCTGCGCACCGCCGTTCCGCTATCGCGGAACACTGACGTCACGATGACGTTGGGGTTGCTCGAAACCTTCTCGCGCCACTCCTTGCCGAGCATCGCCACCGTGAGGTGGGAAGTCGAACTGATGAAGGCACACCAGGCCGCGGAGCCGTTGGCGGTGGCGAGGCGTTCGAAGACCTCGCACGCCTCTCGCGGACTCGCTTCGAGGCCACCGCACTCACTCGGCGCCCACATCTTGTAGAGCCCACCGGCTGCCATGCGGTCGGCGAGGTCCTGGGGGAGTTGGCGCGCATCGTCGATCTCGATGCTTCGCTCGCGCAGGTCGGAGAGCATCGAGTCGGCGTATTCGAGGTAGGGGTTCGACGGATTCGGCATCGGGGCTCCTGTTTCATCCTCGATTTCGAGGACTTCGAGCTTGCTAAGATACTTAGTTGGTGAAGAATAACCTATTCTTCCGATGAATCAGAGCCCGAATCGAGGCCTCCGTGGGGCCATTGAGGAATTCATGAGCTCTCCGGAAGCTTACGCCGATCGAGGGGTTCTCGAAGAACCGACGCAACACCGGTTGCGAGTCAACGAGTGCGAGCTGGCCTACTACGAACGCGCACCGGAACTCCGGGGGCAGGGCCCGACGCTGTTCTTCGTGCACGCAACCGGGTTTCACGCCCGGGTGTGGGATCAGATCATCGCGCGCCTGCCGCGCGTGCACAGCATCGCCCTCGACCAACGTGGCCATGGAACCAGTGAGAAGAAACTCATCCTGCATTGGCGAACCGTCGGGCGCGACCAGGCCGCGCTGATCGAAGCCCTCGACCTGGATCGAATCGTCGGGGTGGGCCACTCGATGGGGGCGCACGCGATGATCGATGCCGCCGCCGCATGCCGCGACCGTTTCGAGCGACTCGTGCTCATCGATCCCACCGTTGCAGCACCCGAGAGCTATGAAGCCGCGAACGCGGCGCAAGGCGAAAGCGGCGGTGAGATGCACCCCGCCTCCAAGCGCCGCAACCACTTCGATTCCGCCGAGGCCATGATGGAGCGGCTGCGCGATCGGAGTTCGTTCCATCTCTTCGACCCGCAGATGTTTCGCGATTACTGCGAGCATGGACTCCACCCCGATCCGGATGGAGAGGGCTTCGTGCTCGCCTGCCCACCCGAGATCGAAGCGAGCGTCTACATGTCGAGCCGCACCAACGGTGGCGTGTACGACAGCGTCCGCGCGCTCGACCTCCCGGTACTGGTCCTCCGGGCCATGGAGCCGAACCCCGACATGGTCGGCCCGATGATCTTCTCCGCGTCACCCACGTGGCCGGGCCTCGCCGCCGAGTTCCGGAACGGACGAGAGATCTACTATCCCGACAAGACGCACTTCCTGCCGATGGAAATCCCAGACGAAGTTGCGATGCTGATCCGACGCGAAGTCGAAGCGGTCGCCTGATCGGGCGAAGATTGAGTCGTCCCCGGCTTCGATTCGCAGGGTGATTGCCCGTTCGATGAGGAGCCCATGAGCGAACAACGCATCCCCGAGAAGCTGCGGCGAACATTGCAGCCGGCCGACCCCAGCCGGATCATCGGCCGCGGACACCCGGTCGGAGACATCCTCGAGGCCCACGAATGGGAGGTGCTCGAGCGTCAGCTCGGAAAGCTGCGCGTCGCCGCGCACCTGCCCGACACGGTGCGCAACCCACGCGGTCAACTCTTCGGCGGCTTCACCGGAGCCTACGTCGACTTCATGTCGCTCTTCACCTACTGGGCGGGGCACCCGGACGAACACTCGCGAAAGCGCGGTTGGCTCTCGACCCTGAACATGCGCATCGACTACTTCCGCCCCGTGGAGGGGCCGCGCTTCGAGATGGAAGGTCGGGTCGTACATCGCAGCGGCACGACCGCGATGATCGAGACACGCATGTTCGAGCCGAACGGCGCGTGGGACGACGCGTCGCCACTCGTCTACGGCTACGCCACCATGAAGGCGGCCGGCTGAATCCCAGGCTCCTCACCGCCAGTGCTACCGAGTATGGGGGCGAAGACCCGGTGCCGTACGAAGGAGAAACGAATGGCGCTGCACAAGCGGGTGCTCATCGCGAACAGAGGTGAGATTGCGATCCGGATCGCCCGGGCTGCGTCGGCGTTGGGGATCGAGTCGGTCGGGATCTACTCGCGCGCCGATGCCCGGTCGCTTCATACGAGTGCGACCACGGAGGCGCACGAGATCGGCGATGGCGGCGATGCAGTCGGCCCGTACCTCGACGCCGAAGCGTTGGTTGCCCTGGCCGAGCGAACCGGCTGCGACTGCGTCCATCCAGGCTATGGCTTCCTCTCCGAAAACGCCGAGTTCGCCGAACGCTGCCACCGGGCGGGCATCGCGTTCATCGGTCCCTCGCCGGCTGCGTTGGCGCTGTTCGGCGACAAGGTGCGCTCCCGCGAGCTGGCCAGATCGATCGACGTTCCCATCATCCCGGGAAGCGCGGATGCGGTGACGAGCGTCGAGCAGACCAAGACGATTGCGGACGAGCTCGGCTACCCCGTGATGCTCAAAGCTTCTGCGGGGGGCGGGGGGCGCGGAATGCGACTCGCGGATTCCGCTGATGAACTCGAAGAGGCATTCGATCGGTGCCGGGGTGAGGCCGAGGCGGCTTTCGGTGATGGGGCGCTCTTCGTCGAAAAGGCGATCCAGCGTCCGCGGCACGTCGAGGTGCAGGTTCTCGCGGACGCGAAAGACACCGCGGTGCATCTCTTCGAACGCGACTGCTCCGTGCAGCTGCGACACCAGAAGGTGATCGAGATCGCACCGGCGCCGAACCTCGAGCCCGCGCTGCGAGACCGGATTCGCAATGCTGCGCTCGCCATCGCGCGTGAAGGCAAGCTCGAGAGCGCGGCGACGGTCGAGTTCCTGGTCTCTCCCAAGACCGATGAGTTCTGGTTCATCGAGTGCAATCCGCGAATCCAGGTCGAGCACACGGTGACCGAGCAGGTAACGGGGCTCGACCTGGTCGAGCTGCAGTTTCGTATCGCGTCGGGTGAGTCTCTCTCACAGCTCGGCCTGGGAGATCCGAACGGGCTCGACGAACCCGCCCGATTCGCCGTGCAGGCTCGTGTCGTTTCGAGGGGGGCTGGCACCCTCTCGGCATATCGCGAGCCGAGCGGCGTCGGTGTGCGCGTCGACGGCAGCGGCTACGTCGGGTACGCGCCGCCACCGCAGTTCGATCCACTCCTGGCCAAGTGCATCGGCTCGTCGGGATCTGCCGCGACCCTCGAATCCGCCATCGCGCGTACCCGTGCCGCACTCGCCGAGTTCCACGTCGAGGGAGTTCCGACGAACATCTCGAGCCTCTGCGCGATCCTCAGTCACCAAGACGTGATCCAGGGTGACGCTCGAACGTCGCTTCTGACCGAGCACCCGGAGCTGGTCGAGTCGACGTCGGCAACGCCGGTCGATGGAGGTCGCGATCCGATTGCGCTCTTCGCGGCGGGAAGCCGAGCCGTCGCTGGCCCCGGCGCAGTCGCGAGTTCTGCGCCGATCACCTCCTACGATCCGCTCGACGCGGACGACGCCGACGAAGTGGTCGACGCGCCGGTTTCGGGCTCCGTCGTGCAGGTCGGCGTAGCCGCTGGCGATACGGTCGAAGCCGGCGACACCCTCTTCGTGCTGAGCACGATGAAGATGGAAACGACGGTGGTCGCTCCGTGCGGCGGAACCGTGTCCGCGCTGGCCGGCGTTTCGGAAGGCGACACCGTGGAGGCCGGACGCCCACTCGCTGCGATCGCACCTGCTGCCGGTGCCGCTCGTAGCGAACGACCCGAGGGCGGCGCCTGGGGCGATGTCCTCGGCCAGGTTGCAACGCTCCAGAAGCTGGCACACGACCGGCTCGAACCTGGCTCACAAGATCCCGGCGTCGTCCGGCAACGCAGCCGCGGAAAACTGACGTGTCGCGAACGCATCGACCTGCTGCTCGACGAGGGCACCTTTCGCGAGGTCGGAAGCATCGCCGGCTTCCCCACCTACGATGACGAAGGGCGCGCGATCGAGTTCACGCCCGCGAATCAGGTCGGTGGGTGGGGAGAGATCGAGCGTCGTACGGCCGTGGTGTGCGCAGACGACTTCACATCACGCGGCGGACACTCCGACGGCGCAATCGCGCAGAAGAGCTTCCAACTCGATCGTCTCTCAGTTGAGCTTCGAGCGCCGTCCGTGCGACTGCTCGACGGGTCGTCGGGTGGCGGCAGCGTGGCGTCGATGGTCCCGAAGAAGAAGGAAGGGGATTCGGAGAAGGGCAGCGCGAAGGAAAGTCACGGCGCGATCAAGTCGGGGCGCCCACGCGTGTCCGGTGGCGGCGGCTCGTTCCTGCCTCCACACCTCGGAAGCACGTTCTACGGCGAGCAACTGGCGACGGTGCCGGTCGTGAACGTGCTCCTCGGCAGCGTGGTGGGGCTCGGCGCGGCGAAGGCCGTGCTCGGGCACTTCTCGGTGATGGTGCGCGACATCGCGCAGCTCTTCGTCGCGGGGCCACCCGTGGTTCAGCACGCGATGGGATACGACATCACGAAGGAGGAACTCGGGGGCTGGCACATCCACTGCCAGAACGGCTCGGTCGACAACCTGGCGGAGTCGGAGCAAGACGCGATGGAGCAGACCAAGCGCTTCTTGTCGTATCTCCCCTCGTCCGTCTACGAAGCTCCGCCGATTGCATCGTGCGCAGATGCGCGGGATCGTCGTGAAGAGGAGCTGCTCGACATCATCCCCCGAAACCGGACGAGTACGTTCGACATACGGAAGACGATCGGCCTGGTATTCGATCAGGGCTCCTTCTTCGAAGTCGGTCCGCTCTGGGGAACCGACCAGGTCACGGGCTTCGCCCGCCTCGATGGTCATCCCGTCGGCATCATCGCTTCCGATAGTCGACATACCAACGGTGGCGCGCTCACGGCGGATGGCTGCAAGAAGATGATCCGGCACGTCGATGTGTGCGATCTCTTCCACATCCCGGTGGTGAACCTGCTCGACAATCCGGGGTTCGCGGTGGGTCTCGAGCACGAACTCCGCGGCACGATCCGGCTCGGCGGCGAATGGATGGTTGCCCTCGGTCAGGTGCAGGTGCCGGTCTTCACGGTCATCCTGCGGCGGAGCTTCGGCGTCGCGGGGAACAACCTCGCGTCGCCGACTTCTCGCGCGTCGATGCGTGTCGCCTGGCCCTCCGCGGACGTGGGCGGGATTCCTCCGGAGGGTGGCATCGAAGCCGCGTACAAGCGTCAGCTTGCCGAGGCCGCGGATCCCGTGGCGCTCCGAGCGGAGATCGAGGCGCGCATCGAAAGTGCGCGGGGCCCGATCGGCCCGCTGTCGCGGTTCCAGATCGAAGAGATGATCGATCCACGTGATACGCGACGCCTGGCCTGCGAGTGGATCCGCATGGCCTACCGGGTCGTCAGCGAACCGGGATCACTCGCGCCGAGAGGGCTCGGCTTTCGGCCCTAGTCGTCGGGCACAAGTCAGAACGGCTTCACGATCACCAGGAAGAACATCGTCGGGATCAGCAAGACCACGATCCGCTCGGTGATGACCAGAAAGCGCCAGTGCCAGGCCATCACGCGTTCGTAGCGTTCGACGTCGCCCGCAGCGCGCACCCTCGCTTTGTTTCCTCCCATGTGGGCGAGCCAGATGTCCAGGGCCTCCATGGGCAGGATCACGACGATGCCGATCCAGAGCATCGCGGTCAGGTAGTTCCAGCGGGTGAGGTCGACCTGGGCGATCCACAGCATCAGGATCGACGTCGCGATCATGACGACGAGCGCGTAGTGCTCCATCTGCGCGCCGCGATCGAAGCGATCCATCCAATCGTCGCGCTGCTTCCTGAGTTCCGCGTCGTCGGGCCGTCGGTAGGACGCGCGCAACACGGGCTTCAAGTACCAGGTGTACGCGACGGCCGTGCTGAAGCTCCAGATCGCCACCGAAACCACGTGGAGCCACTTGATGTGCAGGTAGTAGGGGGCGATCGCGACCCTCAGCTCATCGAGCATCGTATCTTCTTTCTGCATACCAAAAGTGGCCAATTCGACGGATACTTGCGCTTATATCGACATTTGGTATACCAAATGCCATGTCGGAAGCAACGGTTCAACTCGACCAGACCGATCGCGCCTACCAGGCGATTCGCGACGACATCGCCGCGGGGCGCTACCAGCCGGGCCAGCGCCTCGTCGAGGCGGAGATCGCACGGCGGGCCGGGGTCTCCCGCACGCCAGTGCGGCAGGCACTCCGCTGGCTCGAGCGGGAAGGCGTGCTCCAGATCGAGAAGCGCCGGGGCGCGACGATGCGAGCACTATCGGCGCAGCAGATCGCCGATCTCTACGAGCTGCGCGCCCAACTCGAGGCGTTCGCGTGCGCACTCGCTGCAAGGCGTGCGGACGACGCTGACCGCGAAGAGTTGCGCCGCCTGGCCCGCGCCTTCGACGAAGCGACGCGCACCGACGAAACCGAAGATCTCGTCGACGTGCGCGCCACGAATGCGGCACTCCATCGAAAGGTCGCGGAAATGGGACGCAACCCCTTCCTGGGGATGGCTCTCGACTCCACGATCGAGAACCCCCTCGTGCTCCGCGCCTACCAGCGCTTCAGCCGCGAAGAACTCGGTCGCTCGGCGCTCTTCCACAAGCTGATCGTCGACGCGATCTGCAAGGGAGAAGGCGAGCGGGCGGGCCGACTGATGGCGGAGCACGTGCTGCAGGCCAAGGACGCGTTGGTTGCCGCGTACGACCTCGCGCACGAGGACGCGGCCGACGAAGGTGCGCGATGACCCTCTTCCCGAATCGTTCCGCCGGCGCGCAGCGTCTGCGAACCCTGATGGAGGAAGAATCCGTCGTTCAGGCTCCCGGTTGTTTCGATGCGCTCTCGGCCCGCGTGCTCGAGACCGCGGGCTTCCAGGCCGGCTTCCTCGGCGGCTTTTCGGTCGCAGCCGCTCGACTGGGCCTGCCGGACGTCGGTCTTCTCAGCTACGGCGAAATGCTCGACCAGGCGCGGAGCGTTTGCGCCGCCTCGTCGCTGCCGATGATCGGGGACGCCGACACGGGCTATGGCAACGCGATCAACGCCGAGCGCACTCTGCTCGGCTACGCGCAAGCGGGTCTCGCGTGCGTGATGATCGAAGATCAACAATGGCCCAAGCGCTGTGGCCACACCGCGGGCAAGGCGATCGTGGATCGCAACGAAGCCCTGCTGCGGGTTCATGCCTGCGCCCGTGTGCGCGAAGAGCACGGCCTCGACGTCCTCATCATGGCGCGCACCGATGCCTGCGCGACCGACGGATTCGAAGAGGCACTCTGGCGTTGCCAGGCCTTCGTCGACGCCGGGGCCGACATCACTTTTCTCGAAGCGCCCGAGAGCCTCCACGAGATGCGTCGCTACTGCGACGCCGTACCGGGCCACAAGACCGCCAACCTCGTCGAAGACGGCAAGACTCCGTGGCTATCACCGGATGAACTCACGGAGATCGGATACTCGATCGTGTTCTATCCGGTGACGCTCCTGCTGCACACGATCCAATCGATGCAGGATGCGGCGAAGCGGATTGCGAGCGCGGGTGAGGCCGGGAAGTCGCGCGTCCGATTCGACGAAGCGAGGCAGCTACTCGGATGGCCCGACTACGAATCGCGCCTCTACGAACTCGAGCAACCCCGCATCAAGGAGAACCGAAAATGGGCGTCAACCACATCGCGGTGACCGTGAAGGACATCGAGGCGACCCACCACTTCTACACCGAAGCGATGGGCTTCGAACTCGTCAAGGTCGAGATCAACAAAACGAACGGGGGCTTCAACCGTCACGTCTTCTACTCGACGGGCTCGAACGTCGACGGGCTGATCGCATTCTGGGACGTGTCCAACGTCCCGGGCTGCGAGAATCCGCGCACCGATCTGAATCGCGACCTCGGCCTCGAGCCCATGATGAACCACTTCGCCTTCCAGGCCGACGGCCCCGACGATATGGAACGCAGAAAACAACGTCTGCTCGACTACGGCCGCGACGTGCTCGAGATCGATCACGGCTGGATCCACTCGATCTATACCGAGGATCCCGATGGCAACGTCGTCGAGTTCGCGATGCTCACGAGGCCTTTCACCGACGACGACGCGAAGGAAGCGCACGAGTTGTTGCGGGCCACTTCTCCACCGCCCGCCGCTGCGAAGCCGTCCATCAAGTTCCACAAAGCCGGCGAAGGCGCATAGCCGGCGAGGAAGCGCAGCCTCAGGGCGCGAGCCCGCGGTCGAGGACCTCGGTGAGGAGGTCGCGCACGCGGCTCAGGTCGACGTGTTCGGGATCGAGGTGCCACTGGTAGTGGATGCCCCCGAGTGCACCGAGGATCAAGGTGGCGACATCGTCGGCTTTCACGTGTCCGGCCACAGTGCCATTCGCCTGGCCTGCCTTCACCCAGGCGCGGCAGAAGGTGCGAAAGCGCTCGTACAGCGCGGCGAAGCGGGGCCTCAGCTCGGGGCGCGGCCCGAGAGCCTCGAACAAGAGAACGAAGAAGAGTCGGCCGACGGCGGGGTTCGTGTCCGACATCTCGGCGTGGGATTCCACCGCCGAACCGAAACTCGTCGGCCCTTCGCCTTCGACGAGCAGCGGGGTCATCACGTCGTTCTCCCACTCGGCGAAGACCCGATCGACGACGGCGAAGAGGAGGCCCTCCTTGCTTCCGAAGTGGAAGCGGATGGAGCCGCGGCTGATGCCCGAGGCCTCCGAGATCGCATCGAACGTGGTCTCGAGGGAGCCCTTCCTGGCGAACAGTTCGACGGCGGTGTCGAGGAGGCGCTGGCGGGTGCGCTCAGCGCGGGCCTGCTTCAGCGTGGGGCGCGGATCCGGACTCGACATCTTGACGGGGAGAGTATCAACTAATAATTTGGCTGTACATATAAAATTATGGAGATCCCACGATGTCACTCCCCGACGGCCTCGAGCTGATCGATGCGCGGCGGTACGCCGCACATGGCTACCCCCACGACGCTTGGACGCAGCTCCGCCGAGAGGCGCCGCTCGCCTACTTCGAGCCCGAGGGCTACGACGGCTTCTGGGCCGTGACCAAGCACGCCGACATCTGCGAGATCTCGCGGCAGCCGGACAAGTTCTTGAACGCGCCGCGCTTCACCGTGATTCGCAAGGCTCTGGAAGACCCGAGCAGCATGCGCAACCAGATGCGCACGATCGTCAACATGGATCCACCCGACCACCGCACCTATCGCAAGCTCGCGGTGCCGTGGTTCAAGGCGCGCAACCTCGAGATCGTCGAGCAGCGCATGGTCGAATCGGCGCGACAGCTCGTCGACAAGATGATGCGAGATGGTGGTGAACAGGAGTGTGACTTCGTTCCCGAGGTCGCGGCACAACATCCCCTTCGCCTGATCGCACACCTCTTCGGGCTGCCCGAAGAAGACGAAGCCTTCATTCTGAAGTGCACGAACGAGATGTTCGGCGCCGAGGATCCGGAGTTCCAGCGTTCGGGCGACCACCAGGCCGACCAGGAACAACTTCGCAACGACTTCTTCGGCTACTTCATGAAGACCGCGGCGGAGCGACGCGCGAATCCACAGGACGATCTCGCTTCGATGCTCGCGGCCGCGCAGGTCCACGGCGCGCCGATCCCCGACCTCGAATTGCTCAGCTACTACCTCATCGTCTTGACGGCAGGACACGAGACGACGCGCAATGCGCTCTCCGGCGGCTTGCTCGCACTGATCGAGCATCCCGAGCAACTCGAGAGGCTCCGCAAGGATCCAAGCCTGTACACGACGGCGACGGACGAGATCGTTCGCTGGACGACACCCGTCAATCACTTCAACCGCACATCCAACTGCGACTATGAACTCAGGGGCCAGAAGATCCGCGAGGGTGATTCGCTCTGCATGTTCTATGCGTCTGCGAACCGCGACGAGGAAGTCTTCGACGATCCCTTCGCCTTCCGCGTCGATCGCAACCCGAATCCCCACCTCTCTTTCGGAATCGGCGAACACTTCTGCCTGGGGGCGTCGCTGGCCCGGATGGAGACTCGGGTGTTGTTCGAAGAACTCGTACCGCGTCTCGAGTCGATCGAGCTCGCGAGCGAGCCCCAGCGCCTGGTCTCGAGCTTCGTGGGTGGCGTGAAGCACCTGCCGATTCGTTATCGCATCACTCCCGCGCAAGACCACTGAGGTCGCCGCGCAGCCCCGGGCCGTATCGATCGGCGACGTAGCCCCACGCGCCGCTGCGGATCGCCGCCCGCACAAGCGGTACAGCCCGCACCCCAACCATCGATTCGAAGGAGAATCCCTTGAAGATTTCCATGATGTTGAGCTACGCCGGCGGTTTCGAAGAAGCCGTGGGAGAGCTGGGTGAACTCGAGCGCGCCGGGCTCGACACGGTGTGGGTCGCAGAAGCCTACGGTTTCGATGCGCCGAGCCTGATGGGCTACATCGCGGCGCGCACGGAGCGGATCGAGATCGCCTCCGGCATCGTTCCGCTCTACACGCGCACGCCCACCCTGCTCGCGATGACGGCAGCGGGGATCGACGCCCTCTCCGGCGGTCGTGCGATGTTGGGCCTCGGTGCTTCGGGGCCGCAGGTCATCGAAGGCTGGCATGGACTCGAGTACGACGCTCCGGTAACGCGGCTGCGTGAAATCATCGAGATCTGCCGCAAGGTGTGGAGGCGGGAGCGCCTGGAGTTCAAGGGCAAGAAGTACGAGCTTCCCCTACCCAAGGACCGCGGGCTCGGCCTCGGCAAGCCGCTCAAGATGATCACCCATCCGGTGCGTGAGCAGATTCCGATCACCGTAGCCTCCCTCGGGCCGAAGAGCGTCGAAATGACCGCCGAGCTCGCGGAAGGCTGGTTGCCGACCTTGTGGCTCGCGAGCAAGGCGAAGCAACGTTGGGGCGCGGCTGTCGAGGCGGGTCTCAAGAGGCGCGACCCGAGCCTCCCTCCTCTCGAGGTATTCGGTGGCGGAGCCGTTGCGATCGGCGATGGGCTCGAACGGCTGCGCGACTACTCACGCCCGATGACGGCGCTGTACGTTGGCGGCATGGGGGCGAGGGGAAAGAACTTCTACAACGAGCTGTTCGCCAGCTATGGATACGAGGCCGAAGCCCAGAAGATCCAGGACCTGTACTTGTCGGGGAAGAAGAAGGAAGCCGAGGCGGCGATTCCGGATTCGTTCATCGATGGCACCACACTCGTCGGACCGAGGGCATTCGTTGAGGAACGGGTCGCCGAATTGAGGGAATCGGGGATCACGAGTCTTCGCGTCTCGCTCCTCGGCAATACCCTCGAAGAAAAGCTGAAGCACCTCGAAACTCTCAGCGCCATCGTCAAGTAGGGCAAGGGGATACCGATGACGACCATCTCGCACTTCGCCGAGAAGCACCCGGACAAACCCGCGATCATCTACGCCGATAGCAAGTTCGGGGATCCGCAGCAGATCGAAACCTATGGAGAGCTGGAAGAGCGCTCTCGGCGGATCGGCATCGTGTTCAGGCGACTCGGGCTCGAGCACGGTGACAACGTCGCCATACTCATGGCGAACGACGATGAGTTCATGGACGTCTTCTGGGCGGCTCACCGTACGGGGCTCTACTTCACTCCGCTGAACTGGCACGTGAAGGCCGATGAAGTCGAGTACATCCTCGACAACAGCGACGCCCGCGTGTTGATCGCGCACGCTCGCTTCGCCGACGTGGCCACTGCGGCGTATGCAGGCAATTCGAACCTGTTGAAGTGCATCAGCGTCGGCGGCGAGATCCCCGGCTTTTCCACGCTCGAGGAGGAACTCGACGCAATCGCACCCGACGCCCTTCTCGGCGAGGAGTTCGAGGGCACCCTGATGCTCTACTCGTCGGGCACGACGGGGCGGCCCAAGGGTGTGCGTGCGCCGCTTCCGAAGGTCGCTGCGGGAGAACCCGCGCAAGTCGCGGTCGCAGTCAATCTGACGCGGATGTTCGACATGCGGGAAGACGACGTCTTCTTCTCGCCCGCGCCCTTGTATCACGCAGCACCGCTGCGGTTGGTCTCTGCCCAGCAGCGCATCGGCGCAACGTCGGTCGTGATGCGCCGGTTCGATGCAGAGGATTCACTTCGCCTGATCGATCTCCATCGGGTGACGACATCACAGTGGGTGCCGACCCACTTTCGCCGACTGACGCGCCTTCCCGAAGCCACGAAGCGCGCCTATGGCCTCGAAAGCCTTCGCCTCGCGCTCCATGCGGCCGCTCCTTGCCCCATTCCCCTCAAGGAGGAGATGATCGATTGGTGGGGGGACGCCATCGTCGAGTTCTACGCCGGCACCGAGGGGGGTGGAACTGCGATCAGCGCGGCCGATTGGAACGAGCACAAGGGATCGGTGGGACGCCATTGGGCCGGGGGCACGATTCACATCCTCGACGAAGAGGGCAACGCACTGACCGAGCCGAATCAGGAAGGCGGTGTCTACTTCGAAGCTCCGGCCGACGAAGCCATGCGCTTCCGCTACCACAAGGCCGAAGAAAAGACCGCGGAGTCCTACCGCGGCTCCCTCTTTACGCTCGGCGACGTCGGATACCTCGACGAGGACGGGTTCCTCTACCTCACCGACCGCCAGTCGCACATGATCATCTCGGGTGGCGTCAACATCTTTCCCCAGGAGGTCGAGAATCACCTGACGATGCACCCCGCCGTCGAGGATGTCGCCGTCATCGGGGTTCCCAACGAGGACTTGGGCGAGGAGGTTCGCGCAGTCGTCGTTGCCAGATCGGACGCGAAAGCTGGCCCGGAACTCGCACAGGAGCTCATCGCCTACTGCAGAGACGGGATCAGTCACTACAAATGCCCGCGGTCTGTCGATTTCGTCGACGAGCTTCCCCGCACCGAAACCGGAAAGATGGCCAAGACGAGTCTTCGCGATCGCTACTGGAAGGATGCTCCTGCTACCTCCAGCTCGAAGTCGACTGACGATCGATGAGTGAGGACATGGACGCGCGCGTGAGCACCAGTGCTTATGCAAAGACCGTCCCACTCGGCACCAAGCTGATCTATGCCATAGGCGCGGCCTCGGAAGGCATCATCAACTTCGCCTTCAATTCGTTCAACTTCTTCTTCTATACGAACGTGATGGGTGTCCCGGGCACCCTCGCCGGTCTGGCGATCACCATTGCGCTGGTGTTCGACGCCGTGACGGACCCCCTGGTCGGGTCGCTCTCGGATCGCTGGAGATCCAGGCTCGGGCGGCGGCATCCCTTCATGTTCATGGCGCCCCTGCCCGTCGCGACGTGCCTGTTCCTGATCTACAGCCCGCCGAACTGGGGCAGCACGGGGTTGTTCATCTGGCTCACCACGTTGACCGTAGTGCTGCGCTCCACCATGACCTTGTTCCACGTCCCTCATCTCGCTCTGGGCGCTGAACTCTCCGCGGACTTCACCGAGCGCACTCGCGTGATGAGCATGAACACCCTCTTCAGTTTCGTGGGTGGCTTCGGCACGCTCTTTCTCGGCTACTCCTACTTCTTCGCAGCCACGCCCGACTTCGCCAACGGGCTGCTGAATGCGGGCCGGTACCCGGTATTCGCCACCACCGCAGCCGTCGCCGGCGGGTCGCTGATGCTGTTCTCGGCCTTGCGCACCCGCTCCGTGATTCCCCGGCTCCCCGTTGCACCCGCGTCGCTACCGAAGTTCAGCTGGATCGAGTTCATGCGCGACTTCCGGCTCGCGCTGCGCAATCGCAACTACTTCGTTCTGCTCCTCGGCTTCCTGCTCTTGTCGGCGACCCTCGGAACCCGGGAGACGGTCGGGCTGCACATGAACACCTACTACTGGGGACTCCTGCCCGAGGAGATCCGCTACTTCAGCCTGGTCGCGATGCTCGGGCCCGTGCTCGGTTTCCTGAGCGCGGCCACGCTGCATCAGAAGTTCGAGAAGAAGCCCACGTTGGTCGCGCTCCTGAGCGTCTATCCGCTGTGCGCGTCGGGCCCGGTCATCCTGCGCATGTCCGGGGTGTTTCCGGCCAACGACGACCCGATACTGTTGCCTTGCCTGCTCGGATTCTACTTGTGCCAGATGACCGTTTCGTTGTTGCTGCTGATCACTGCGGCCTCGGCGCTGGCGGACATCGCCGATGAACAGGAGTTGATGACCGGGCGCAGGCAGGAAGGGATCTTCTATTCGGCCCGGTCGTTCTTCGGGAAGGCAGCCTCGGGACTCGGCCATCTGCTCGCGGGGATCGGTATCGACGTGATCGAATTTCCCGTTCACGCCGACCCCGGCGAGATTCCGAAGCAGACGCTCTTCGAACTCGGCTTGATCGACGGTCCGATCGGAGTGATTCCCGCCGTCTTGGCGATCGGCTTCTACGTGCAGTTCCGGTTGAGCCGAGCCAGGCACTCGGAGATCCAGAGGCTTCTCGAAGAGCGAGCTCGAGGTGAAGGGGATTCACTCGCACCACACTCGTGAAGCTGGCGATCCTCGTGAGTGGGCCGCGATCCGTTCGAACCTCGTTGGCCTTCGCTTCGAGTCCGGTCGAAGCGTCCACTCAGTACTGGATGACGGGCGCTCTGTGGAGCCAGGTATCGTCTTCGAGCATGCAGATCATTTCGTTCGCACAATCGCCGGCCGTGATCTTCGAAAACCCGCTGTAGCGATCGAAGCCGACGCGGTAGCCACCACGTTTGCCGCCTTTGCGCATCTGTAGCGGCCGGATGCCGATCCAGTCGACGTCGTGGCTCTCCTCGAGCAGCGCGATCTGCTCCAGCTTGTCGCGATGTCGCAGACCCATGAACACGCGCGTGAAGAACACGACGAATCTCGATCCCAGGCTGACCACATCATCCTCGCTGACCGTGTTGCCACCGCCGCACCAGACGAGACGGCGAATCCCGCTCTTGCGCATCGCAGCAAGGATGTGTCGTGTGACGTCCGCGCAGAGATGCTCGGGTGAGCGCGCGTCGATACCGATCGCGAACAGGATCGCATCGGTTTCCGTCGAGAGCGCCCGTTCGACCGCTGCCGGGTCGAGACCGTCTCCCTCGACGACGTTCACGCGAGTCCGCAGCTCGCCGGGCAGCTTGTCGGGAGTGCGCAGGAGCACGGTAACCTCGTGCCCTGCATCGAGACATTGGGAGAGCAGTTCGCGCCCGAGCATACCCGTCGCGCCAAACAGCGTGATCTTCATGCTTCATCTACCTCCCTCGGCGTCACGCCAGACTCGGCCAGACCGAGCGGGGCGTCGCCATGAAACACCGCTCGCGCTCGGAGCTCGACAACCCCGAGAAACTCTGGCGCGCGAGCGCAACGAGTCCTGTGTAGCCACGGTCGTGGGTCTGCGAGAAATCGGAGCCCCACATCACACGATCGGCACCGAAGCGACCGACGAGTTCTGTCACGAAGCGCTTCGCCTCGAAACCCGCCGACTCCAGCACCACTGACGACACTTTGCAGAGAAGGTTCGATTCGCTTGCGAGTTCGAAGAGCGACTCGGGGTTGCCCACGTCGGGGAAGGCACAGTGATCCAACGAGACGCGTACCTGAGGAAACCGCCGGAGTACCCGCCGCAGCTCGTCGAGCTGGCTCCCGAATATCGTGACGATCACGTGGATGCCGAGGTGGTCGGCCTCCTCCCAGAGCGGGAACGTACTCCGATCCGCGAGCCACGATTCCCCTTCTCGCGCGAGCGCGAAGAGCCGCACCCCGTGCATTCCGCGCTGCGACACCCAATAGCGAAGCGTCTCCACAGCATCGTCGGCAAGGGCATCGATACAGCAGGCGCTAGCGAAACGATCGGGGTTCGCCGCGGCCGCGTCGGCGGCGTACGCGTTGTCGTAGGTGTACGTCCCGACGGCCTGGACGAGCACGGCCTTCTCGACACCGGCCTCGTCCATGCAAGCGGCCAGCTCTTCCGCGCTGTGGGGCGCTTCAAGATACCACTTGCCCGAGAGGTTGCGGGGGTTGAGCGGATACCGCTCGCGGTCGGGACCAATGACGTGGGTATGGCTATCGATCACCCGGTCGACCCGCCTCTTCGATCATCTGCGCCTGGCTCCGGCAAGCTCTGCCTCGGCTTCTCGCGCATGGCCTCGGTGGTCCAGCGTACGGCCTCCTGCTGTCGACCGTGGAGGGGCATGAGTCTGGTTCTCCTTTGTTCCGGCTGGGCAGTGCTGACGGGGTCAGCTCGTTCTCGTGTCCTCGAGCCAGTCCGGAAGATCGATGGGGGGGTTGGGGAGTTTCTTCGCGCCCTTCTCTGCAAGCAGCTTCTCGAAGCCCCCGGGATCGGCTGCCCAGGAGCGCGGGTCGCCCATCATGACCTCGAACAATTCGACACCTTCGGGTCCGGCGATGAAGGGTCCGAAGGCGGCCCCGTGCTCGAGGGTGATGTGCATGCCCTTCGTGCACTTCACGTCACCACACATCATCTCTCCCTCGAGCACGAAGAGGATGTGATCGCTGTTGTGACCGTGCTTGTGGACCATCATGCCGGGGTCCCACTTGGCATACAGGCAGAGGAAGTTCGGGGTGAACTCGAGCCACTTCTCCCGGATCGATACGCGACGGTCACCGTGCTGCTGCGCGCGAACCTCCTGCCACCTCTCGTCGTCGGCATGCCGGAAACGGACTTCGGGCGCCTTCTCTTCTCGTTCTGCCATGGGAATCCTCAGAATGGCCTTTCGGCTTTCATCTCGACGCGGTCCATGTCGCGCCATCTCGTACTCACCCGATCACCTCCACGCCGAACCGGGCGATCGAATCGAGGTACTCGGCACGACTCTCGCCGGGTACGCCGACCGAAACCCACGTGACGCCTATGGCCTCGAGCTCTTCGATCTGGTCGCGCAATACGATCGAATCGATCGGAGTCGGGTCGTTCATCTGCAGGCCGAAGGGAACGAAGTTGACGTCGAGTGGTTCGCCCCGGCCGAGGCTCGCTGCGTATTCCGTCAGATATGCGATCCGCTCCCCGAGACCTTCGATCGTTTCGATGGCCGCGGTGCGAACGCGATCGGCGAACTGGCTCGAGATCGGAAACGGGCTCCATCCCTGGGCATGCTTCACCGCCCTGCGCATGGCCATTCGCGAGTTGCCCCCCACCCAGATCGGCGGATTCGGCTGCTGGAGCGGTCTGGGAAGCATGGTGTTGCCGGCCACGTGGAAGCGGCTGCCGTCGAGCTTCATCGATGCGCCGCGCCACGCCTGCTTCATCGCGCCGAGTGCCTCGTCGGTGAGCGCGTTGCGATCTTCGAAGTCCGCGCCGAGCGCGTCGTATTCGCCCTTCAGGTAGCCGGCGGCCACGCCCATGATGACGCGGCCACCCGATACGACATCGAGGCTCGCGATCGCTTTCGCGGTCACGAACGGGTTGCGATACGGCAGCACGAGGATGTTCGTGTGCAGGCGCAGCCGCGTCGTCGCTGCGGCTGCGGCCGTGAGCGAGACGAAGGGATCGAGGCTGTGATGTCCTCCCGTCGCGAGCCAGTCGTCCGCTGGAAACGGATGCTCGGTCACGAAGCAGGCATCGAAGCCAGCGGCTTCGATCGCCGCGGCCATTTCACGGATGGCCGCGAGCCCGGTGAATTCGTCCCCTCGCGCGACGCGATCGGTGGGCAGCTGCACCGAGAACTTCACGCAGGGACCTCGAAGCCGTAGAGCTTCGCCGCGTTCGCCGAGAAGAGCCGCTGCTTCACGGATTCGCTCAGATCGCTGCGCTTTTCGAGGATGCTCACCGAGTCGGGAAACGCGCAGTCCCAGTGACAGTAATCCGACGAGTAACAGATGATGTCGTCGGCCACGCTCTCGAAGACGTAGGGCACCATCTTCTCGTCGGGCTCGGTCGTGAGAAAGCAGCGACCCGCGAAGTACTCCGAAGGCGGCCGACCGATCAGTGGTGCCTGCTCGGGCATCATTTCCCAGTGCTCGTCGAGTCGCTCTAGCCAGAAGGGAAGCCAACCGACGCCTGCCTCGAGGAATCCCACCCGCAGCTCGGGAAACTTCGCCAGGATGCCCCCCACCGTGAAGTTGAACACCGCGTGCATCGCGCCGAGCGGATGGGTGAGCGCATGGATCCCGAGCCGCGTCTCGTAGCGATCTACCGCGAAGGGCGTCTGCCCCGGCGCCTGGCCCCCGCCGTGGGTGCACACGGCAACCCCAAGTCGCTGCGCGGTCTCCCACACGACGTCGAAGCTCGGATCGTCCAGGTTCTTCTCGCGGATGTGCGTCGCCGTCACCATCCCCACGAAACCGTGCTGCGAAACGCATCTCTCGAGTTCCTCGGCCGCGGCCCTGGGTTCGATCATGGGGAGCTTCGCCACCAGCTTCAGACGATCGGGCGCATGGCTCGCGTACTCGGCACGCGCGTCGTTCAGGGTCGTGCACAGCGCCACGGCGAATTCGACGTCATCCATCGCCCACTCCTCGCCGGAGCCGGGCGGGAACAGGACCGCGACGTCGATTCCTTCGAGGTCCATGTCGGGCATGCGCTTCTCGGGATCGAACATGCCCGGCTGCGTCGGCACCGCAAACTCGAGGTCGTCCTCATCGGGGATGACGGCTTCGGCCGACTCGTCGGCGCGAAGTCCTGCTCCCGGTACGCTCGAGTATCGCTTCCGCATCGCGTCGACGTAGTCACGCATCGTCGACTGGAACTTCGCGGGGATGCGCCGACGCCAGCCGAGGGGCTCCCCTCCGTGTCCATCCGCGTCGATCACGTAGTGGCCGAATCTTCCCATCTCGTTCTCCTTGGTACCTCGGGCTCTCGCCCCGGCCGCACGCCTACCGGCCGAGCAGCCGGCTCATCACGTCTTCGATCACCGCGTCTGCACGACTCCGAAGTTCATCCTGCTCGATCCCCCCCACCGGGTGCGCGAGCTTTACGATGCGCGCTCTCGAAAGACCGACGTCGCGGCCGCATTGCCGCGCCAGGTCGGCGAACTTGTCCGTTGCAACCACGACCGTGGGTGCGCCGAGTGCCTCAAGCTTTGCCGTGTCGTGGAGACTCCACGACGTACAGCTGCCTCAATCGGCCGTACCGGTGAGGACCAGGTCGGCCCCATCGGCAATCTCCGAGATCAGTTCCTCCGCACAGGGCGTGGCCGCAGTGCGCTTCCTATGCACCCCGACGAACTCGACACCCGCGCGCTCTGCAAGCCGTTCGGCGATGTGCGTCATCACGAACGCCGCTCCCGGCTTGCCGTTGTCGAGCACGGTGAGCCGCCGTCCCGAGAGCAGGTCCGGGGATTCGGCGAGTGCGACGCCGCGCTCGCCCACACTTCCTTCGGGTGAAAGGATCTTCATGGTTCGACTCCTCGAGTTGGTGTTTCCCTCGATACTGCTCGCGCGACTCCGCTCAGGGCTCGAGGGGCAGCGTCACGCTGCTCGTCATGCCCCAGCTGGGAATCACGCACGAGTGCTTTCCAGGGCCACCCGAAACCAACACGCGGATGTTGTCGGGGTGATCGGTCATCGGTTGGGCATCGTCGTCGTCGAGTGCCTTCAACCAGGGTCGGTACTGCACGACGTCGAAGGCCTCGCGCAGCAGGCCCGCCGGAAGTCGCGCACGCTCGTAGAGGTACGACTGCACGTCGCGGCGGGTCCAGCCCGCGGTGGCGATCGTGGCCGCATGCTCGGGACCGAGCACGACGAAGAATTCGGCGGAGGAGACCGGCGCGTTGTTCGAGCCGAGGGTCGCCATCACGCTGGCGCCCTTGTCGAGGATCGCTTCGGGCGCGTCGCTTTCCATGTCGTGGAAGTTGTGCGGGTTCTCGCCGCAGTGGATCGTGACGGCGCTCGGTGCATCCACGCCGATACTTCGCGGATAGGTTTCCCAGGGCGAGGCGGCTTCGTTCTCGGCGATGCAATACGCGTACTTCGAGGGCTGCCCCTGCGTCGAGGCATCGCCGTCGCCCGGCCGCGCGCCTGCGATGTGGAGCAGAACCAATCGAATGGCCCGGCCCACCGTCGCATTGGCACGCGTGCCCGGGCCGAACGTACCGAGGCCCGCGTTGAAGCCCAGCTCGGAGACCGCAGCACCGTGCACCACGAGCAGTGGCGCAACCGGATGCGTGGTAGCGTTGACGCCTCGCAGGTTCAGCTCGGGGCGGGCGAGGGCCCGAATCGCGCTGACGAGCACCGGCAGGACGCCCGGCTTGCAGCCCGCCAGGACGGCGTTGATCGCGATCGTCCGTCGCGTTGCCTCGCCAAGGCGCGGTTCGAGGGTGGCGACGACTTCGTCCGGATCGAACCGTTCACCGCTGGTCGCTGTCGCCAACATCGCTTCGACGCGATCACGCGTCGGGGGTACGAGCGGCAGACCGTCGCCCCAACCCTTCGACTCGAAGAACTCGATCAGCGCCTCCGGCGTATCCGTCGAGAGTTCGAGTTCTTCGGTCATGATCCCGCTCTCGTGCCGCTGGGCCGAACGAGTCGGCCGGGCAGTGCTGTCTGCAGCTTGCCGTCGAGTACGATCGGCTCACCGTTCACGATCGTCGCGGCGAACCCGAGCGGACGCGCAGAGAATCGTCCCTGCTCTCCGGGCAGGTCGTAGACCATGCGCTTCGTTCCGGGACCGACCGTCGCGGGATCGAAGATCATCATGTCGGCCGCGTAGCCGGGTAGCAGTGCGCCTCGTCCCGCGAAGCCCGCCATCGCGGCCGGTACCTGGGTCAGCTGACGAATCCCCTCTTCGAGGGTCCACACTTCGCGATCGAGCACCCAATAGCGCAGGAAGTAGGTCGACCAGTCGGCGCCGTCGTCGCGATCGAGGTGCGCTCCGCCGTCGGAGACGCCCATCAGCATCGACGGATGCTTCATGCTCTCCTCGACACTCGACGCCCACTCGGGCGTCTTGCTCTCCCAGCGGAACTTCATCTTCAGGTCTTCCGAGAGCGCGAGGTCGATCATCACGTCGGCCGGCGCCTTGCCCATCTCTTCGGCGAGTTCGGCGAGGGTGCGGCGCAGGTACTTCGCGTTGCTCGGGTCGGTGACCTCGTCGACGAACGTCACGTCCCAGTGCGGCGGCGGCAGGGTCGAGCCGGCATCGGGATCGCGATTGGGGTTGTCGACCGCCGTGCGCAGCACATCGCGAACGGCCGGGTCGCGCAGTCGCGCGACCTTCTCATCGTGTGGCAGCGTCATCAGCTGGGCCCAGGGAAAGACACCGTCGTAGAGCGACGACCCTGCATCGAGATCGATGGGGCGATCGAAAGGGTGGTTGCGCAATAGCGAGAAGATCGCGGCCCCGCGCCGGGCCGCGTCGTCGAGGAAGCGCTTTGCGTTGTCCCAGCCCGCGGTCGGCGCGTCGACCTTGTCGCGCCCGCCGACGCCCTGGATGACGATCGGGAGCCGGCTCTTCTGCCCCAGCTCGATCAGGAACTCTTCGTCCTCTTCGTCGAGCCCGCCGATCACGCTCTTCGGCAGGTACGAAATGCTCCCACCCCCGGCGAGCCCCGCCTCCTCGCAGAGCGCGACGATCTCCTCGCGCGCGGCGAAGCGGCTTGGAATCGGCCGGTCGTCGCCATCGACCTGCGTCGGCACCGACGAAGAGGAAAAGCCCGCCGCACCCGCGGCCATCGCCTCGCGCACGATGCCGCGCATCTCCGCAACTTCCTGGGAGGTCGCATTGCGCTCGGAGCCGTCCCCGCCCATCACGAAGCGGCGGATGCTCGAGTGGCCGACGTAACAAGCCATGTTCACGCCCAGGCGACGCTCCCGCGCTGCGAGGTACTCGGGGAACGACTCGAAATCCCACTGGATGCCGTCGAGGGCGACGGGCTCCATGCCTTCGACCTTCGCGAACATGGCCTTGATGTACGGCCGCGCCGCTTCCCGCGTCGGTGCGATCGAAAAGCCGCAATTGCCCGCGAGCACCGTGGTCACGCCGTGGTAACACGACGACGTGGCCCAGGGGTCGAAGGTGAGCTGCGGGTCGTAGTGCGTATGCGCGTCGATGATGCCGGGAGCGACGATCATGCCCTCGGCGTCGAGGGTGCGATCGGCATCGGCTACGCCGGGGACGTGTCCCACCGCCGCGATGCGACCGTCCTTGACCGCGACATCGCCGCGCCGACGCGCGAGACCCGTCCCGTCGACGACGATGCCTCCACGTACGACGAGATCCCAGCTCATCGTGCAGTGCCTGCCTCGAACAACTCGAGGAGTCTCATCAGGACACGATCCGTATCCTTGAGCTCGGTCTCCGTCATCGCCTCGAGGAGATCCTGGGTCGAATCGAGGTAGGCACGGAACACCTGATCGTGCAGCTCGCTCCCCGCGTCGGTAAGCGAGACGACGGAACCGCGACCATCGTCGGGATCGCTTGCGCGCTCGACGAGTCCGCGCTCTTCCAGACGCTTCAGGATCTTGGTCATGCCGCCGGATGACCGGTGCAGCCGGCTATAGAGCTTGCTCGGCTTGAGCTGATACGGCGGGCCTGCCCTTCGGAGTGCTGCGACCACCCCGTAGTCCCCCGCCGAGAGACCGAACGGTGCGAGCACCTTCTGTTGAAAACCCTCGATCAGCACGGAGAGCCGGGCCAGCCGCACCATCGGGGGGAAGACCGCCGTATCCAGTTCGGGATACTCGCGCTCCCACGCCGTCGAAAGGTCGTCGATCCAGCTCATACGCTCGGTTCACTCCGCTTCACCCTTATACTTCCGGGAAAGCTTTCGAGCAAGCAAAATCGAACGCAGCCGAGCGGGAGAGAAAGGCTAGAAAATCCGCTGGTTTAGGAAGAGCGCGTTTCGCTCTCCGAGGAGCGAGCCCGATCTGAAGGGGATTCGCTCACACCTCGTTCGTGAAGCTGGCGATCCTCGCGAGCGGCTCGCGATCCATTCGAACCTCGTTGGCCTTCGCTTCGGGATCTTCGTAGCCAAAGGACATCCCGCAAAGGATCGCGTTGCCCTCGGGTATCTCTGCGATCTCGCGAACGGGTTCGGGATAGCTGGCGAGTGCACCCTGCGGACACGATGCGATTCCCCGCTCCGCCATCAACAACATAATCGACTGCACGAAGATCCCGACATCGAGCGCGTTGGCGCGGTGCATGGTCTCGGGCATCGAGAAGAAGGCGGCATGGGGCGCGCCGAAGAAGCGCCAGTTGTTGAGCAGAAGCTTTTGCCTCGCCGGGCGATCTTCGTACTCGATGCCCATCACTTCGTAGTATCCCCGGGCACAATCGATCTGGCGCTGCTTGTAGTCGCCCTTCAGTCCCACGCCCCCCGACGGCCAGGTGGGCGAGGGCTTCTCACCTGCGCCGATCCGTTCGAAGATCCGCTTCTCGAGCGCATCGCGTGCGCTCCCCGAGACGACCGCGACATGCCACGGTTGGGTGTTGCTGTTGGATGGGACCAGGCGGGCGATGTCGAAGATCTCGTGCAGTACATCTTCCGGCACCGGATCGGGCAGGAACGCACGCACCGAGTAGCGGCTTCGAATGGCTTCGGTGATCGAAAGCTTCGACGTCATATCGCGAGCTTTCGGTCGAGCTCGGCCTTTGCGGCGTCATATTCGTCGACGAGTTGCTGAATGATCTTGGCCATCGGCCGCGACTCCGCGATGGCTCCCACGCCATGTCCGGCGGTCCAGATTCCGCTGTAGCGGTTCTTCACTTTGTCACCTGTGGAACCCACGATCTTGCCCGGGCGGGTCACCGCGAGTTCGTCGATGTCGATCCCGGCTCGTTCGAGGCTCGGGATCAACCAATTGGCGGGAGCCCCGTCGAGTGCAGCGGAGAGGAACACGTCCTTCGACGAGCACGCGATCAGGTTCTCGCGATAGTCGTCGTTCGCTCTCGACTCCTCGGCGGCGATGAAGTGCGTTCCCACGTAAGCGAGATCCCCACCCATCGCCTGTGCCGCCAACACGGAGCGACCGTGGTTGATGCCGCCGGCCACGATGATGGGGACATCGGTCATGGCGCGGATCTCGCTCACCAACGCGAAGGGATTGACGGTCCCGGTGTGTCCTCCGGCACCGCCGCACACGGCAATCAGACCATCAGCGCCTGCTTCGAGCGCCTTCTCGGCATGGCGCGGTGAGGCGACGTCGTGAAATGCGATTCCACCCCATCCGTGGATCTCTTGAAACGCCTCTTCAGGCGCCCCCTTCGAGGTCAATATGACAGCAACCTCTCGCGCCTTGCACACCTCGAGGTCGCCTTCGTAGCGCGCGTTGGTCGGGTGTACGACCAGATTGACTGCGTAGGGAGCCGGCTTCTTTCCCGCGGACTTCATCGCAGCCATGCCTTCGTCGATCTCATCGAGCCATTCTACGAAGATGTCGCGACTCCGCGTCGAGTGGGCGGGGAAGCTGCCCATGACCCCGCTGCGGCAGGACTCGAGGGTCATCTTCGGCGACGAAACCAGGAACATCGGCGCGGCGATCACCGGGATCCGCAACGTTCCGCCGAACGTCAAGTCGAGCGTCGGGGCGTCGGCTGAGGTCGTCATGTTGGGTCCTTCGTTGTCGTCGTTCCGCGGCCCGGATCAGGCGGATGACGAGCCCACATCGAGGCCGACCATCTTCGCGCTGACTTCCTGGAGTCGATCCGCGAGTTGGTCGTCGTACACATGTGGGTTCGGCGACTTCATGGGCCAACCCCCGGGTCGGTTCGCCTTGTCGGAGTAGAGCACGCTGTTCTGACTGTAGTACTCGCCGCTGTGTGCGGGAGCGTCGTCGTCGAGCAGGCAGTGCAGCTGGGTCTGGGCACCCTCTTCGTACGAAAGCAGCCCGAGGGGCCCGCTGAGCGGGCGCATCAACACGTTCTGCACCCAGAGCGGCATCGTGTGCTTTGCGAGGTTCGAGCGGATCCATCCGGGGTGCGTGGAGAAGACGCTCACGCCCGTCCCCTCGAGTCGCTTGGCGAGATGGCGCGCGTAGATGACGACCGCGAGCTTCGATTGGTTGTAGGCCGCCGTGGCGTCGTAGGAACGCTGGTCGAAGTGGGGATCGTCGAGATCGAGGGTCGCGTGGACACCGCGCATCCCCGCGTGGGCGACGCTCGATACGCACACCACCCGGCTCGGCGCGCTGGCTTTCAGCGTGTCGAGCAGCAGTTCCGTCAGCAGGAAATGTCCCAGGTGGTTGACGCCGAACTGCGTCTCGAAGCCATCCTTCGTGCGTCCCTCGGGTGTGTTCATCACGCCCGCGTTGTTGACCAGACCGTGTAGGGAGTCGTGCTTGGCGCGGAAGGTTTCGACGAAGCTTCGAACTGACTGGAGGCTGTCGAGATCGAGCGCCATGACCTCCGCTCGACCTTGCTCGTTCACGAGATGGCGCGTCGCCTCCTCGCCGGCATCGACTCGTCGGCAGGCCGCGACGACCGTCGCTCCCTGTCGGACGAGTTGTTCCGTCGTCGCGATGCCGGAGCCCGAATTGGCTCCGGTCACGATGTACACCTTCCCGGAGAGGTCCTTCTCGAAAAGGGCAGGGTCACACATCAATGTACGGGGCATGCCTCACTCCTTGAGCGGGTTGTTCGATCGGGCGCGCGACTCTCTATTTCGGCGCCATCCGAAGCGCACCATCCAGGCGGACCGTCTCGCCGTTCATCATCGGGTTCTCGACGATGCTGGCCACCATGTGGCCGAACTCCGGAGGCTTGCCGAGCCGGTCGGGGAAGGGCACCGTGGCCGCGAGCTGCTCCAGAACCTGCTCGGGCGCTCCGAGCATCATGGGTGTCGCAAACATCCCCGGCGCGATCGTGCACACACGAATCCCGCGCACGGCCAGATCGCGCGCGACGGGAAGCGTCATTCCGACCAGACCGGCCTTCGAAGCCGAATAGGCCGCCTGCCCGATCTGCCCTTCGAAGGCGGCGCCCGACGCGGTGTTGATGATCACACCGCGCTCCTTCTCTCCATTCGGCTTGTTCGTTGCCATTCGCTTGGCTGCGAGGCGCAGCACGTTGAAGCTGCCCACGAGGTTGACGTCGATCGCCTTGCGAAAGAGACTGATCGAGAAGGGCTCGCCTTCGCGATCGAGGGTCCGACCCGCCACACCGATACCCGCGCAGTTGACGCAGATGTCGATGGAGCCGAAGCGCTCGTTCGCGAGTTCGATCGCCGCATCGACGGCCACCTCATCCGTGACGTCGGCGGGCGCAAAGACCGCTGCGTTTCCGATCGAACTCGCGAACTCCTCGCCCAGCTCGCGGGCGCGTTCCTGATCGAGCAGAGCCACCTTGGCACCTCGACTCGCGAGTTCCTTCGCGGCCGCCGCACCCAGGCCCGAAGCTCCACCAGTGATAATTGCTGTACGTCCTTCGATTTCCATTCTTTCGCTCCGTCCTCTTAGCGTCCCTTCCATTCGGGCATTCGCTTCTCTGCGAAGGCCAGGGATCCCTCTCGGAAATCCTCGCTCTTGATGAGCGCATCCAGTGCCGGCCAACGGCGGGTCAACGCTTCTTCGAGTGGAAGCGCCATGCTCTCGTAGACCACCTGCTTGCACGCGCGCACGGACAGTGGCGCCGAAGCGCAGATGTCCTCTGCGAGGAGTCGTGCGGCCGCGACGACCTCACCATCGGGCGCGAGTTCCTGAACCAGGCCCCAGGCCGCGAGCTCGCTCGCGGAGACGCGTCGGCCGGTGGTGAGGAGGTGAAGCGCACGCTGGGGCCCAAGCAACCGCGGAAGCCGGATGATCCCACCCCCGAGAGCCGCCGTGCCCACCTTCGCTTCCGGAAGCCCGAAGCTGGCGCTCTCGGCCGCGACGATCATGTCGCAAGCGAGCGCCATTTCGAAGCCGCCGCCGAGGGCAAGCCCATTCACCGCGGCAATGATCGGCTTGTCACAATCGAAGCGGTTCGTCAGGCCGCCGAAACCCGTCTTCGGAGCTCCCTTGAAGGCGTTCGCCCCTTCCTTCGCCTGGTGCTTCAGATCGAAGCCCGCGCAAAAGGCGCGATCACCGGCACCCGTCACGATCGCAACCCAGAGATCCGGATCGGCCGCGAACTCGTCGAAGGCGGTGGACATCTGCTGCATGGCGATCGGATGCAACGCGTTGCGCGCTTCCTCGCGATCGATCGTCACGGTCAGGATATGGTCGGCGGCTTCGACTCGAACGAATTCACTCATGGCTTGGGTTCCTCACGATTTGCTCAAGGTATGGACGAAGCAGACCTCACCGATCCCGACCATGTGGGCCAGTCCGGTCTTCGCATTCGGCTGTTGACGCTCGCCGGCTTCACCGCGCAGCTGCTGGGTGATCTCCGCGATCTGTCCGAGGCCCGTCGGACCGAATGGATGGCCCATGGCAAGCAGGCCGCCGGATGGATTGACCGCACAGCGTCCACCCACCCAGGTATCGCGTGTGTCGAGCAGCTTGCCGCCTTCGCCTTCTCCGCACAGACCCATCGCTTCGGTGTATAGGATCTCTTCGATGGTGAAGGCCTCGTGCAGTTCGACGACGTCGAGGTCATTCGGACCGATGCCTGCATCTTCATAGGCGCGATTCACGCACTGGCGCGTCAGGTCGACGTGATACGAGCCACCGGGAGGAGTCAGCCGCTCACTGGCTGCAACCGAGCTGGTCACGCGAACTGCACGCTCGGAATCGATGCCGAGGCGCGCGATTCCATCTTCGGACGCGATGATCACGGCAGCCGCCCCCTCGCCGATGGGACAGCAGTGGAGCGTCGTGAAGGGGTCGACCACATCGCGCGCGGCATGCACTTCTTCGACCGTGCATTCGGTCTGGAACTGGGCGTTCGGGTTGCGGGCACCGTTCCAGTGGTTCTTTACGGAGATCGCGGCGAGTTGATCGCGAGTCGTGCCATAACGCTGCATGTGCTGTTTCGCGAGGAGTGCAAAACCGAGAGCCGGAAAGGAAGCCTTGCCGAGGAGGTTCGTGTTGCCCTCGCGTTGTGGCGCGAGACGCGGGCGGTCGACTTGATCTACGCCGAGAGCGAGCGAGCAATCGGAGAAGCCCGCGGCCACCTGGATCGTCGCTTCGCGGAACGCGGTGCTGCCCGTGGCGGACGCGTTCTC
>JANQEL010000085.1 GCA_028278345.1 Myxococcota bacterium | reverse complement strand
GCCGCAGATCAAGCTGCGCCAGGGCCTCGAAGCGACGATCGAATACTTCGAAGAGGTCGTAAGAAGGGGTTAGAGGGCGTTTCGGGGGCGATCGTCCGTTCGGTCTGCGCGCGGCGCCCTTCATCTTTCACGCCATCGTGTCGATTCAATCCTGACCGCATCCGCGATTTGTTGCGTATGGCCTTCCGCTTCGTGATGCCTGCTGTCCCGGACACGGCGAAACAAGGCCATCACGCGGATTTGGCATAATTCGCCGCTTCCCCGAACCCCTTCCCCGAAGCTGGAGCCTGCATGTCCGCCAGTTCGAGCAACGACAACACCGGGTCGACCGCGAAAGAAAGCGGCCGCATCCGCGTGGTCTGTGTTGCGGGCGCGCGGCCCAACTTCATGAAGATCGCCCCGCTGATGCGGGAGTTCGGCACGCGCGACACCTTCGAGCCCTTCCTGGTCCATACGGGTCAGCACTACGACGCGCGGATGAGCGACAACTTCTTCCGCGACCTCGGCATCCCCGCCCCCGACATCAACCTGGGGGTCGGTTCGGGAAGCCACGGCGAGCAAACCGGCCAGGTGCTGATGAAGCTCGAAGGTGTGCTGCAGGCAGAGCGGCCCGACGCCGTGTTGGTGGTGGGAGACGTGAACTCGACCCTCGCCGCGACGCTTGCCGCCGTGAAGCTCGGCATCCCCGTCGCCCACGTCGAGGCCGGATTGCGCTCGCGTGACCGCCGCATGCCCGAAGAACTGAACCGCCTGATGACCGACGTGGTGGCCACCTGGCTCTTCACCACCGAGCCCGAAGCGGAAGAGAACCTGCTGCGCGAAGGCGTCGACCCCGAGCGCATCCACTTCGTGGGCAACGTGATGATCGATACGCTGCTCGCGAACCTCGAGCGCGCGAAGCAACTCGACACCCTCGAGCGCCTCGGCCTCACCCCGGGCGAGTTCGCGCTGCTCACCCTGCATCGCCCGAGCAACGTCGACGATCCCCAGCGCCTCGCAGACCTCTTCTCGGCCCTCGAAGAGATCCACGCGCGCGTACCCATCGTCTTCCCCGTGCACCCCCGCACGGCCGCCACGATTCGCGAACGCCTCGGCGGTAGCGAACTCAAGCTGCAGATCGTCGAGCCCCAGGACTACCTCGACTTCCTGCGCCTGATGTCGGAAGCGCGCATCGTTCTGACCGACTCGGGGGGTGTGCAAGAGGAGACCACGGCACTCGGCACCCCGTGCTTCACCATACGCGACTCCACCGAGCGACCCGTCACCGTGACCCACGGCACCAACACCATGGTGGGAGCCGATCGCGAGGTGATCCTGCGCGAGGTCTTCCGCGCCCTCGACGGCGATTCGAAGCGCGGCAACGTGCCCGAGTTGTGGGATGGGCAGACGGCCGGGCGCGTGGCCGACGTGCTCGAGCACGACTTCCTCGAGAGCGACCGCGAGGTGGCGGTGTGAGCGAGGAGCAGGTGGTCGAACGCAGCGGTGGCAACGCGGGCACGGGGATGACGCTCGAGCAGAAGACGCTCTACGCCTTCCTCGGCACCGTCGCGCTCACGACCTGGGTCTTCGCGCCGATCCTGCACCACATGTACCGCACCTGGCGCGCCGATCCCGACTACTCCCACGGCCTCCTGATCGTTCCGCTCTCTCTCTACTTCGCCTACGGGAAGCTTCCGCAGCTGAAGCGCGCGCCCGTCGAGGGCAGCTGGTGGGGTGCAGCGGTACTGACGGTGGGTGTCGCTTCGGTCTGTGTCGGCGAGCTCGGCGGTCTGCTCACGGCCCTGCGCAGTGGTTATGTGTTCGCGGTGATGGGGCTCGTGCTGCTGCTCTTCGGGCGCAAGGTCTTCGAGATCCTGCTCTTCCCCTTGTGCTTTCTCTTCTTGATGGTGCCGTTGCCGCAGTCGCTGGTGAACATCATCGCGTTTCCCCTGCAGTTGATCGCGGCGGGTTGGGCGGTCGCGAGCATGCATGCTCTCGGTATTCCATCGCTGCTCGAAGGCAACATCATCCACCTCGCCCACACCGAGCTGTTCGTAGCCGACGCCTGTTCGGGGTTGCGCTCGCTGATGGCGCTCCTCACCCTCGGCGTGGTGTTCGCGCAGTTCTTCCGACCGGGACGACTCGTGCAACAATGTATCCTGATTGCGAGCACCATCCCCATTGCCATCGTGATCAATGCTGCAAGAGTCGCACTCACGGGAATCCTGGCGCACAATTTCGGGCGCGAGACCGCCACAGGCTTCATCCACGACTTCCAGGGGATGATCACCTTCGGCATGGCGTTCGTGCTCTTGCTCGGCGAGGCGCGGCTGCTCTCGTTCGGCGCTAACCTGATCCAGCGCCATCGCACCCGGGAGACCGCCGCATGACGGTTGCGAAGCTCGTCGTCGCCCTGCTCTTCATCGCCGTGAATTCCTACGCGTACAACAACCTCGCGGAGGGAGACATCGTGCCTCCCCGCGAGACCTTCGAGGAGTTTCCCAACGACTTCGACGGTTGGAAGTGCCGCGATCGCGGCAGCATGGACCAGGACACCCTCGACAACCTCGGCGTCACCGATTACCTGATGTGCCGCTACGGCCACGCGGAGCTGGGTCGCTACGTCGACTTCTACGCGGGCTACCACGAGAAGCAGGAGCGCTCGGATACGGGCAAGACGACGCTGATCCATCCGCCCGAGCACTGTCTGCCGGGTTCGGGGTGGGACATCATCGAATCGTCGATCGTACCCGTCGACTTCGGCATCGCGGGCGACGCCAAGCGGGTGGTAATCGCCAAGGGGAAGGCGAGGGCGCTCGTCTACTTCTGGTACCAGTCGCGCGGCCACGTGATCGGCACCAACTTCGGTCGCCTGTGGCATCTCTTCTTCGATCGCGCGCTGCGCAACCGCACCGACGGGTCACTCCTGCGGTTCACCATGCCGATCGATCGCGAGAACTTCGACGAAGCCGACGAGACCTTCCGCATGTTCGCGAGCAAGATCGCCCCCGACCTGCCGCGCTTCATCCCCAACTAGTCGACGGCCGTGACCCCGAACCTCTTTTCCATCGACCTCGAGGATTGGTTCCACATCCTCGATCACGACGCCGCTCCGAAGTTCCCGGAGTGGGGCGAGCAGGAATCGCGGGTCGCGGGCAATACGGATCGCCTGCTCGGCGAGCTGGCGCGCGCGGACGTGCGGTGCACCTTCTTCGTGCTCGGGTGGATCGCGGAGCACCATCCGGAGCTCGTGCGACGCATCGCGGAGGCCGGGCACGAGGTGGCGAGTCACGGCTACGCGCACGGGCTCGTCTACGAACAGGCCCCCGAGGCGTTCCGCGACGACGTCCGCCGGGCGAGCGACGCCATCGAGGCGGCGGCCGGAGTGCGGCCCGTGGGCTATCGCGCACCCGGCTTTTCGATTCGTCGCGACAGCGAGTGGGCCCTCGACATCCTCGCCGACGAGGGGTTCGAATACGACTCCTCGATCTTTCCGGCCGAACGCGCACACGGCGGCTTGCCGGGGGCCGCGGCCCTGCCGACGCGCCTGCCGAACGGCCTGCGCGAATTCCCCGTCTCCACCGTCGACATGCGGCTGCGACGCATCGCCTATCTCGGCGGCGGCTACCTGCGGCTCTTCCCGACCTCGTTGATCCTGCATTGGGCGCGCGGACAGCGCGCACGCGACGAAGCCCTGGTGCTCTACCTGCACCCGCGCGACATCGATTTCGAGCAACCGCGGCTCGATCTCGGCGCGCTTCGCAACTTCAAGAGCTACGTGGGCCTACGCGGCTGCTTCGAGAAGGTGCACCGCCTGCTCGACGAGTTCGACTGGGTGCCCTTCCGCGACTACCCCGAAGAAGCCTTCGCCTAGGAGCCTGACCCAAGACTCCTAGCCTCGGCTACTGAAAGCTGGGCGGGTTGTGGCCGCGCGCCTTGAGGGCCTCGACGATCTCGGTCCCCTTGCGCTGATTCCACTCGGCCCCCGCGGCCATGCTGGCCTGCACGACCGTCGGCAGCAGCTGCACCAGGCGCCGACCGATCGGCGACTTGTAGAAGGCGATCAGCTCTTCGAGTTCCTTGCGCGTGAAGTGCTGCGTGTAGACGGCGGCCATCGAGGCTTCGACCTCGTTCGCGTCGAGGGTGGCGAGCACTTCCGTCCAGGTTTCCTCCTTGACGAGGGGGTAGGCCGAGCGGATTTGCGCGGCGAGCACCTGCACCGTCTGCTCTGCGACGCCTTCGGCGCCCGAGAGGTTCATCAACTCGATCGCGAGGGCCTCCATGCTGGGCTCTTCGGCCGCGGCGGGGAGCGTCGGCAGCGCGACGCAGGCGGCCAGGGCCAGGCTCGAGAGAAGGCGTTGGAATGCAGTCATGGTTCCTCGTGATGAGAAGGAGAAGGTGCCACTCGAGTACGTCGGTCGAGCAGTCGCTCGTGTTGACAGTCTTCGAGACGGACGTCGTTGCAATCGGTGTACCAGAGGTTTCCGTAGATCTGGGTACGTTGAAAGCGGGTGTGATCGTACTGCAGCTTCACGGCGTGAAGCGAACGCGCGTGGGGTTGGAAGAGGACGATCTGGTTGTTGGCCCGAACCTGTTTCACGCTGCGGCACCAATCCCACGGCACCCAACAGCGCTCGATCCGGGGCGAGCCCTCCCAGAGGTCGTAGATGAAGGCCTTATCGCTTTCGAAGCGCAGCAGGTGGGTGTGGATCGGAGCGGGCTGGGCTTCCGGGGTCGTATGGACGTTGAGCAGATAGGTGAGGCACTTCGACCGGACGTCGGGATGCGGGCTGATCTCGTAGCCCGACAGGTACTTCTGAATCGCGGTCTCGATGCGATTGGGACGCTCGATCCCGAACTTGCGCTCGAGGGCGCGCTTGAAGGTCGGACCGTTCAGGTAGCCGAGCAATGCTTCGACGCGCGCGTCGCGGTAGCGCATCAGGCGCATCGCTACGCCGAAGCCCTCCGCTGCGGGCTTGTTCGGCTTCTGCCTCGGGAAGTGGTTGTTGTTCAGGCATTCGAGGTAGTGGTCGACGTCGTCGGTGCAACCGGGAAAGGGAACGGCCGCGTAGCCCGCGCGTGAGAGCGTTTCGAGCAGTGCCTCGATCGACGCCGCTTCGGGCAGCGCGATCTGCGGATGACGCGTCAGCAGGTCGAGGTGGTCTTCACGCAGGAAGTCGTCGATCAACAGGTGATCGAAGGGCTCGCCCTCGAACGGCGCTGCGAGGACCTTCTCCGCGAGATACTCGAACTCCGCCGTTGCGACGCGCTGGCGGCTGGCATCGTGCAGGTGCGGTCGGGCAGGCTGGGCGATCGACGTCATCTCGCAGTCGCATTCGGAACAAAGGCGCGCCGCATTGAGGAATGCGTCACCGCCGCTTGCGAGAAGGGGTCCTAGAGCGCGTATTCGGCGAGCCGCGCACGAAGATCGATCGCTACGCCCGTGCGGATCGACTCGAGAATCGCGAAGGTGGTTTCCGAGTTCGCAGCGAGTTCGGCCAGGGTGAAGGGGGAGGGCGCGCCCGCGCGACAAGCTTCGAGCACCGCGAGTACGGCTTCCTGCTGCCCCTTGTTCTGGTTCACCGTCTTGAACGACTTTCCCCCGATCGTGCGCGTGGAGCGAAAGTTGTCGCACTGCACGGTGGTGCGCTGGGACGAGGCTTCGAATCGTTCCTTCGGGAGGTCCGTGCTGGCGTTCGCGAGGTATTGGAGCGTGGCGACCGAGCCGTCCTCGAAACCAATGTTCGCGACGATCGAGTCGTCGAGTTCGGGATCGCGGCCGAGGGCGCGCGCGTGAACTGAAACAGGAAGCGCGCCCACCAACGCAATCGCGAGATCGATGAAGTGGCAGCACTCGCCCACGATCCGCCCGCCACCCGTCTTGGGGTCGGTGATCCAGGTCCCCGTCGGCGTCGCACCCGCGGCCACCGTGTACTGCAACGCCAGCGGTTCGCGCCGCCCTTCGAAAGCCTTCGCCATCGTCTCGAGGTGTGGAGAGAATCGACGGTTGTAACCCACCGAGAGGAAGCCATTCGTTTCATGCGCGGCGGCGATCAACTCGCGAACCGATTCGCGATCGAGGCCGATCGGCTTTTCGAGCCACACCGCCTTGCCGGCGCGCAACGCCTGGCTGGCCAGACTCGCGTGGGAATCGTGTTGCGTTGCGACGAAGACGAGGTCGACACTCGCGTCGTCGAACACCTCCTGCGGATCGGTGCCGCAGCTCGCGAAGCCGAACTTCTCCGAGGTACGGAGCGCCGAAGGGCCCGTCGCGGTCACGATGCGCTGCTTCGACACGCCGGATGCTTTCGCTACCGCGGGCAGCAGCTGGGCCTTCGCGTAGTTGCCGGCACCCACGAACGCGACGCCGACGTCACCCGACTTCTTCGCCGCGGCACCGGTCGCATGCTTCGCGACATCCAATGATCGCGAGAGGTCCGGTGCCTCCGCATAGCGGAAGAGGATCGCGAGGTTCTTCCGTTCACCCTTGGCCAGCGCTTCGTAGGACGCTTCGGCGTCGGCGAAGTCGACCACCTCGGCGTCGAGCTGCGCGGGATCGATGTTGCCCGCGGCGGCGAGATCGACGAATGCCTGCAGGTTGCGGTTCTCCGTCCAGCGCACGTAGGAGATCGGATAGTCGAGGCCGAGCTCTTCGTAGCGGCGGTCATAGCGACCCGGGCCGTACGACATGCTCATCCGCAGTTCGAGTTCCTTGTCGTAGAAGGTGCGACGATCGAGATCCATCGCGGTCGCACCCACGCAGGCCACACGTCCCTTCATGCGACACAGCTCGGCGGCGAGCTGGATCGGTGCCGAGCTTTCCGAAGCCGCCGTAACCAGCGCGATGTCGGCGCCATGGCCCGCAGTCGCCTGGTTCATCCACGCTTCGTGATCGGCGCCGGGAGTCGCGCCCCAGGTCGCGCCCTGTTCGAGGGCTTCGGCGACGCGGTTCTCCGCGATGTCGATCGCGAGCACGCGACAACCCGCCGCGCGCAGGAGCTGAACCGCGAGCTGACCGATCAAGCCGAGACCGATCACCGCCGCGACTTCACCGAGGCGCGGATCGGCAACGCGAACCCCCTGCATCGCGATCGCACCCAGCGTCGCGTAGGCGGCCTTTTCGAGGGGCAGCTCGCGCGGAACGTGGACGACGAGGTTCTCCGGAACCACGACCAGCTCGGCGTGATTCGCATAACCCGCTCCGGCACACGCAACGCGATCACCCGGCGCAAAGCCCTCGACGCCGGGCCCCACCGCGAGCACGACCCCCGCCGTCGCATAGCCGAGCGGTTGGGGTGCCTCGAGTCGTGTCGTCACGGCGCGATAGGTCGGCCCCGGCCCCTCGTGTTGCAGCTTGCGAACCACCTGCTTCACGAGATCCGGTCGACTCGCCGCCTTGCCCACCAGCGACTTGCGCGCGAAATCCATCGCCATCTTCTCGGTGCCGGGCGAGACCACCGAGTAGTGGTTCTGCACCAGCACCTGCCCCTCGCTGGGGGTGGGGGCCGGCACCTCGACCAACTCGAGGGCACCGCTTCGCGCGCTTTGCAGGATCTGCTTCATCGACTCGTTTCGTCTCGCTGCTCGATATGGCCCCGCCAACCCGGATGCGCCTCGAACACCCCCGAGCATTGGATCTCCTCGAGGCGTTGCAGTGCGATCGCCGGGCTTTCGGCTCGGGACTCGGGTGGCGGCGCTGCGCCGCCCGCCTCATCGGGAGATACGACACCGCTCACCGCCACTTCGACCTCTTCGGGTTCGCGTACCCGTGTAATTCGCGCCCCCGTATCTCTCATCGGCTCGCGGAGCTTGGGAATCAACTCATGGTCGAAGCCCATCAGGCGAACGGCGACCAAGTCTACGGCGATGGGATCCGTGCCCGCCACGATGGCACCGAGGGGAACATCACTCGGCGCCAGCGGGCCGTCGCCTTCCCCCGCCACGATGCCGTCGATCAGGGTGAGTACCGTGCGAACCGGGCGCGGCATGTCGAGATCGAGCCCCGCGCGATCGCTGTAGTAGAGGCAGCGATTGAGGTCGCAGCACATCCTCCAGGTGGTGCGGTTGCCATACCAGTTGCCGGCGCGGATGAACGCGTCGCCTCGGGTGGCGTTCTCGACCCGGCGCACCGCGCGGAAGAAGCCCGTTCCCTTGCCGCGGGCGAGCAGTGGGCGGGCGATCTCAGTCGCGCGACTTCGCAGCTTGTCGATCATGCGCGCCTGGGGGAACTCGTCGCCCCCGTCGTTCACCGCACCCAGGCTGTGGTGGGGCAACCAGTTCTTGTCGCCGTTGATGCCGACCAGGTTCTTGAGCGCGAGGGTCACACCCGTCTTCTTGTGGGTCTTGAGTTTCGGGAGGTTCACGATCAAGTCGGAGGAGAGTACGGTTTCCGAGAGCAGGTACTCGTTGCGGCCGTCGCGATGGTGTTCCGCGGTCGGGCCGGGGTCGTAGTCAGCGCCGCGGAAGCGATTGGGATCGAGGCCCGAGCCTTCGAAGAAGCTGCGGCTTCCGAGATCGACTGCACGGTAGCCGCGCGGATCACCGGGTAGCTCCTTGCGCTCGACGATGATGCCGTCGTCGAAGATCACGGCTTCGCGGCGCAGGTCGATCACCGAAAGGCGACGACCACACGCCTCGGCGTGCGCGACGAGCGCATCGAGCCCCACGATCTCGCGAATGCGTTCGAAGTCGCAATCCTGTTGCGGCGCTTCGGCGACGATCACTTCGCCATCGGGGCCCGCGGCCAGCATCGCGTAGTCGGCGACGGCGCGCAGCACACTGCCGTGGGTGATCACGCTTTCGATCGAACCCTCTTCGGTCCGGCCCTCGGTTTCACACGGGTTCCAGTGACGGATGAAGTTCGGCTTCAATGCGATCGTGGCACCGCTTCGCACGAATGCGCCGAGGGGGTTCCAGGCTTCGCTACCGAAGTGCTCGGCATCGAGCTCGAGCATCCGCAGGGCTTCGCGCACGGCGGCATAGACGTGGTTCGGTGCGGCGGCTTCGAAGGCACCGCCGGTGCTGGCGAGACCGGCGAGTTCGGGAAAGGCGACACCCGGTGCGAAGGGCGGCGCGAGGTCGCGATAGCTTCCTTCGGTGCGGACGAGGCCAACGCGGTTCACGATTCGCCCCCTCGTCTGCGGTTCCGTCTTGCTTCGATTGCCAGGCCCCGGGAGGCCGCGGCGCATTGCCGCGCGGCAACGTATCGCATCGGGCAAACCGCGGCTGCATTTGAGGTTTTTGCGTCGGCGCCCCTTCTCTCTATGCTTCGCCGCGCTCCCCGCCTGGCCGCGCTCGCCCGCGACACCGGAACCCGAGGAACGCTTGACCGAAGCCCCGAACGCGATCGACGCGCTCTGCACTCGACACCGCTACCCCGACGCCCTGCGCGCGGTAATGCACGAAGTGGTGGGTGCCTGTCGGGAGGCGTACCCCGGGCTCGAAAGCCTGGTGCTCACCGGAAGTGCTGCGACCGGCGACTACGTCTACTTCGAGGAGGATGGCCGAACGCAGCTGGTCTCCGACCTCGATCTCATGCTCTTCGTAGATTCGAAGAACGCGCGCGCCGAGCTCCTCCGTGACGCCGTGAAGGCCATCAAGGCTCGACATCCCTCGCCCATCTTCGACGTCGACATCGCGATCAACTCACTCCGCGCACTCGAGCGTGTTCCGCCGCGTTTCCAGGTGGTCGAAGCCAGGCAGGAGGGGGTCGTCTTGTGTGGACGCGATGTACTCGATCGCTTTCCATCCAGCTTCGATCCCGACGCGGCGATCGCGGCGTTCCTCAACAACCTGTGGAAGCCCTTCCTCTATTGGACGCCGCGCGGCGGTGATCTCGACCTCGAGTACCAGCAGATGGTCGCGCGGCTCTTCCTCGACGTGCCACTTCTCGTCTGCGCAAGGAACCGCGAGTGCATCGCCGGCCATCGTGCACGCGGCGAGGCCTACCTCGCCGAGTCCTCTCGCTCCGGGCTTCACGCCGAGAGCATCCGCGAACGCGTGCAGTGGGCGCTCGACGTGCGACGCACGCCTTCGCGTGAACGCGAAGGGCTCGAAGCGGCGGTGGCCGACTTCGCGTGTCAGGTCGTGAGCGCACTCGATGAAGGGCCGGTGCCGGATCGCTTCGATGCACGACTTGCCTCGCGCTTCGCGAAGCACCTGCCGCGTCGCACGCCGCGCCGAGTCGGCGGCGAACTTCGCACCCTCGTGCGTGATCCCCATGCGCCCCTTCGCGATCTCGCCTGGTGGTGGCAGCGCAAGGAAGCTCACGCGGGGGCTGCGATGTTGGGCTTGCTCGTCCATCTCGGTGAGATCGCGGGTGATCCCACGACATTCGACCCGCCGCGCGAAACCCTCGAGAGGCTCGCCGCGTTCGCGCGCAGTGCACCCATAGAACGGGCGGCGGCCGAGGACGGGCTCGAGTTTCTGTATCGCTGCAAGCGCATCTATCGCGATGCACTCGACGCGTTCTTTCCGAGCAGCGCCAAGGCAGACGACCGGCAGGCTGCGCTCCTCGGCGCGGAAGTTCCCGGGCCGTGAAGCGCCGCGTTCAGGTACCCTCGCGCACCTCGAAACGGCTCCTCGCCCCGAATCCGATCAGCCGGATGTCCCATCGATGACCCAGCAGACCGAAGGCGCCCGCAAACGCGTCTGGATCCTGACGCGCCACTACCCGCCCGACGTCGGCGCGCTCTCGTATCGCATGCGTCATCTGGCCGAAGTGCTCAGCGCGAAGTACGACGTCACCGTGCTGGCCGCCCAACCCAATCGCTACGAAGGCGCCGAGGCCGCCCCGGCGATCGAACGTCACGAGCATCTCACCATCCGCCGCATCTCGAGCGTTCAGCTGCTCCAGTCGCGCGGCAAGATCGCGCGGCTGCTCACCGAGTTGCTCGGTGCGCTCTGGATGGCGTTGGTCGCGCTGCGCCATCGCGGCCAGATCGACATCGCATTCGCCACCACGCCCCCCTTCTTCTACGGGCTGCCGGGTTTCGTCATGCGGCGCATCGGGCGTCGACCGCTGGTACTCGACGTGCGGGATCTCTGGCTCGACTGGGCGCAAGAGACGGGCCTGCTGCGCAACCCGCTCCTGCGCGGCGCGATGCGAATGGTCGAGCGCCTGACGATGAACTCGGCAAACCAACTCACCCTCGCGACGAACGGCTTCCGCGAACTCGCCCTCGAACGATTCGACGTCGACCCCGGTAGCGCGACCGTCGTAAAGAACGGCCTCGACGAAGTGCTGAAACCCGCGAGTGTCGAGCCGGCGAGACCCCGCCGCCCCGAATCACCGCTACAGGTGCTCTATGCGGGGAACCTCGGGCCTTCACAGAACCTGCTGGGCATCCGCGACGGGATCGTCGCGAGCCTCGACAAGTGGAACGCCCTCGAGATCACGATCGTGGGCGATGGCGCCCAGTGGCAGGAACTCAGCGAACTCCAGCACCCGCGACTCCACGTGCTTCCGCATACCAGCCGCGAAGAACTCGCCCGCATGTGCGCCGAGACCGATGCCTTCCTGCTCCACCTCGCGGATCTCGAGGTGTACCGCCATACGGTGCCGTCGAAGCTGTTCGAGTACGCGGCGTGGCAGCGGCCGATCCTGTGCGGGGTCGTGGGCGAGGCCGAGACCATCTGTCGCGAACACGCGCCGTGCTTCGCCTTTCATCCCGATGACAGCGATTCCTTTGCCCAGGCCGTGGACCGGCTGTGTTCGGGTGCACCTCCCGACAACGAGGGCGAAGCGCGGGCACCCGAACACGAGATCCTGCGCTCGAGCCGCGGCCCCGTCTGGCTCGAGGTCTTCGGGAGCATCGAATGAGCGAAGGTTCGGTACTCGCGCTGTTCGATTTCGACAAGACCCTGGTGTCGCGGGACAGCTTTCGCCTGTTCGCCGACATGGGCGCGCGGTCGTTGTTGGAACGTGGGCGTCTCTTCGCTGCGGCCGCGATCAGCAAGCTCGGTTGGATGACGAATACGCGATACAAGGAGAGGGTGCTCGATCGCGTCTGGGTGCGGCGTACGGAGGCGGAGCGCGCGGGGCTGCTCGAAGCGCATGCGATCGAGATGGAGGGACTCGCGATCGAACCCGCCTGGACGCGACTGCGCGCGCATCTCGACCAGGGGGATCACGTGGTCGTGCTGTCGGCGTCTCCCCGCTTCTATCTCGGACCGTTCATCGAGAAGGTTTCGGCGGCGATCGAGGTGCATGGCAGTGAAGTGACGCTCGAAGGGAGGCACGCGAAGGTCGAGAACCTCTATCGAGAGGCGAAGGCGGAGCGGGGACGCGCGATCCTCGAGCGACTACAGCCGAATCGCACGATCGTCTACACCGATCACCGCGACGACATTCCCCTCATGCAGCTCGCCGATCACGTGGTGCTCGTGCGCCCCGAGGACACGACGCGCCAACGCGTGCAGGAAGCCGGCATCGAGTTCGAGGTGCTCGCCGGATGAGCGAAGCGATGCGCCTCGAAGACACTTCGATCCTCGTGACCGATGTCGATCGGCGCAAGTCGCTGCCGATCATCCGCTCGCTCGGCCGGCAGGGGGTGAAGGTGATCGGGATGGCGTCGTCGGGGTTCTCGGTGGGCGGGCTTTCGCGATACTGCGCGAAGACCCTGCGTTGCCCCGACTACAAGCGCGATCCGGATGGCTTCGTCTCCTTCGTCGCCCAAGCGTGCGAGACCTATCGCCCGACCGTATTCCTCCCGCTGGAAGACCGCGCGATCGAACTCTGCCTCGAGCAGCCCGAGTGCTTCACGACGCATTCGCGTGCGCTACTTCCGAGCCGTGAGGTCATGGAGGTCTCCTACGACAAGTGGAAGACCTGCGAACTCGCGCGCCGGCTCGACATCCCGATCCCCGAATCGCATTGCCCCGAAACCGTCGAAGAAGTGCGGGCGCTCGCGGCCGATTGGCGCGGGGGCTGCGTGATCAAGCCACGCAAGACGAGCGGTTCGCGTGGCATGGCCTTCGTCGATGACCCAGGCGACATCGAACCCGTGTGGCAGCGGGTATCGCGCGAGTTCCCGCGACCGATCGTGCAGAAGCGCATGGACGCCAGCGGCGATGCATTTGGCGTGTTCGTTTTGATCGACGAAGCGGGAGAGCTGCTCGGGCTCTTCGGTCACAAGCGCCTGCGCGAGTACCCGATCTCGGGGGGGCCGAGCACGCTCTGCAAGAGCCATCGCGACGAGGCGCTCATCGAACGCAGCCTTCGGCTACTGCGCGAGATCGACTTCCACGGCGTCGCCATGGTGGAGTACAAGGTCGACCGCGTAAGCGGCGAAGCCATGCTGCTCGAGATCAACCCGCGCTTCTGGGGCTCGATCGGCCTCGCGATCGCCGCCGGTGTCGACTTCCCGCGCCTCTATCACCAGACCGTCGCCGGCCTCGAAACACGGCCCGTTCTCGAATACACCCCCGACACCTACGGCCGCTGGCTCTTCCCGGGCGATCTGCTCCACTTCCTGAAGAACCCGAACCGCTTCGGGCTCGAACCGAGCTTCTTCTGGTTCCGCGGCGACAACCTCGCCTACGACATCCTCTCCCTCGACGACCCGCTGCCCGCGCTGGGAATGGTGGTGGAGTCGATCAGACGCGTTCTGGGGATGTCGACCTAGCGCCGACCCGCGTCCCAACTGGATCTGAATCCAGTTGCAGCGTTCAGAAGGGTACCGATAGGATGCTGCAGTGACCGTGCTCGCAATCGGCGCGAACGGACAGGTGGGTGGCGAAGTCGCCCGGCTACTCGCCCAGCGAGGCATCTGCGTGCGCGCACTCGTCCGCGATTCCGCGAAGGCGAAACCACTCGCCGCCCTGGGTATCGAGATCGTGGAAGCCGACCTCGCTGAGCCGAGTACGCTGGCGCGCGCCTTCTCGGGCGTCGATCGCGTATTCCTCTCGTCAGCGCTGGATCCGAGCCAGGTCGAACTTCAGGCCAACGCGGTCGAGGCCGCTCGGAACGCCGGTGTTCGGCACGTGGTCAAACTCTCGGGGCTCGGAACAGCGCTCGATTCCGAGGTCGCGAGTGGACGGTGGCACGCGCAAACAGAGGAAAGAATCGAGGCATCGGGCATGGGCTGGACGCATCTGCGGCCGTACTTCTTCCTCCAGAACCTGTTGCAGATGGCGCCTCTCGTCGCGAATGCGGACGTGTTGCCCAACTCGATCGGTGGTGCGGCCATCGCAGGCGTCGACGCTCGCGACCTTGCGGCGTGCGCGGTTGGCGCTCTTGCTTCCGACGATCACTTCGGGCTCGCGTACGACGTCACCGGCCCCGAAGCATTCACCTATGGCGAAATTGCCGAGGTTCTGTCCAAACGCCTCGGTCGTGCAATCCGTACGCTCGAGCTGAAGCCGGAGATCGCGCGGGCTCGCATGATCGAAGACGGCATGCCGGAGTGGCACGCGGATGTCCTTGAGGAATTCGCGGCCTGCTTCACGCGTGGTGGCGGGGCGCCGGTGACCGACGCGGTGCTGCAGCTCACGGGGAATGCTCCGCGAAGCGTGGGTGAGTTCATCGACGAGCACGCGTCCGCGTTCGGTGCGGCCGGATGACGGCCTCCAATCGACTCCTGCGAGGACCCCGCCCGACCCGAGGGAGGTTCCTTCTCCTGATCACGCTCGTCGCGCTGGCATTCTCATCACGCGCGCTTGCGTGCGAGTGCGACGCCTCGGACGGTGTCGAGGCTCACTTGTCTGGCGCCGAATTGGTTTTCTACGGCCGCGTATCGGCGCATCGAGAAGCGTCGATGCAGGCGCTGCAGACTCGACATTGGGAGTTCGCGGTGCAGGGGATCTGGAAGGGCCCTGTCCAGGAGACGCTGCGGATCTACGCCCACGACCCCGACGGTTCACTCGACGAGTGCGACTTCGAGTTCAAGCTGGGCCAGAGCTACCTCGTGTTCGCCCGAACGGAAAAGGGATTCCCGGGGCGATACCGCGCGAACGTGTGCACGGGGACGGTACGCGGCGAGTTCGCCATGAGAGTGCTCCGCATCATCGGCCGGCCCCTCCACAGCTTCAGGTAGGGGCGCGCTCAATAGGGCAGATCGTCGAGAGCGACGTTGAGGTAGTCGGGCTCCGGATCGACCTCGAAGCGCTTCGCCGCGATCTCGCTGCCGTTCTCCAACGCCACCTTCAACACGCGGTGCATTCCGTCCATCACGCGCCCGTCTTCGCCGAGCAGGATCGGGTACGACGTATCCGCTTCGAGCACCTGACGCATGTGCTCGAGCAGGGCCCGGCAGGTCGGCGGGTATTTCTCTTCGACGAACCACCGCACTTCGTCGATCTCCCAGATCGAATCGAGCGGTACCTGCTGTACGGGAAGCTCGGCCGCCAACTCGACCAGCCGATTCACGTCCCAGATCAAGACGTCGTCGCCGACCCGCCGCGGGTGGTATTGCTGTCGCATCGCGATCCCTCCCGCTGGCAGGATAGCCCCTGTACGGCCGCGCAAGGAGCAGGCCTCGCCCTATGGGCGTCAGTGGATCGAACCGATTCCAGCCGGATCCGGATCCAGTTGCATCGCGTCGCACCGAGTCTCACAATCGTCGGATCCCAATCGAGTCGCGGCAGTAGTAGAAGCATGTTCAAGTCCTCGTTCCTTGTGATCGCAGCACTGATCTGTCTCGCGCCTTGCAGCGCGGCGGCGCAGTACGACCATCTCGTGCCGCCGAGGAGCGACTACCTCGCGAAGGAACCTTCCTACCACGCGGCGCTCGCACAGGTGTTTCCGTGTCCGATCTGCGGAGTCCCCCTGCAGGCCGTCGTCATGCCCGCATTCGAACCGGAGTGGGCGATCTGGATCGGCCCAAATCTCTCCATCCGGCCTGGAGTATGTCTCTCCATCGCCAAATTGTCGGTGTGGCATACGCGGTTGGAGCGCAAGCTCGATCTCCAGAGCTTGAGCAGCAAGCCACGGTGCGAGTTCATCTCGGATGAACTCCACGAAGCACTGCGGAGCGCCTGGATGAAGGTGCTGCGGGAGAGTCGGTATCCGGACAAGAAGTCGGACTCTGCCTTGTTCGATACCACCGGGTTCTACTTCGCAGCGATCGACTCCGGCGTGTTGCGCGAGGGCCAGTTGTCGGTGGCACCCGCCGGGTCTCCCGTCGACCGACTGCAGGCCCTGACCCATGAACTGCGCGTATTCGTCGAATCACCCTCTCGACAGGCAGAAGAGAAGCTCCTTGAACTCGCTCTCGACCTGGTTCAAGGGAACTAGCGAGCCTACGGACCGCTCCCGAGATCGCGCCCGCCCGAATCGATCAGGCGTTCCAGGCGTTCGAGTTGGCCGCCCGAGGGTTCGACGATGCGGGTGAGCCAGTCGCGGACGTAGCTCCAGTCGAAGCCCTGGTCGGCGGCGTGGATCATTTCGGCGATGTCGCGCCAATCCTTTTCGCGGTCGAAGACGACCTTGTAGACGATGAGGTCTTCGCCGGAGAGGATGTGGATGCGGTCCTTTCCGAAGTCGACGCGGCGGCGGCGCGACATCGTGCTCTCGTGCAGCGGGTCGTAGGCGAAGAAGAGATCGATGGGCGTGCGTTCCCAGAGCACTCGCACCTGGCCGTCGCGCGCGATGCGGCTCGCGACGTCGGGGGCGTCGACAGTGACACCGAGGGCGCCCAGTGCGGAGAGCACCTGCTCCGACTGCGTGGCTTCGATGAAGACGTTGACGTCGATGTCCACCGTCGCGCGCGGCGTGCCGTAGTACGCGAAGGCGTTGGCGCCCCCGAACGCGTGGGGAACACCCGCTTCGAGGAGCGCGTGTTCGATCGCGACGATCTTTTCATCCAGGTACATCACGATCCGGCTTCGACCGGGCGCGAAGCGAAGCGCGGAAAGCGCGCCGCCTCCTGTGCGCGAAGGGCAGGGCGCGAGGCCAGTACGCGATCGGCGCTGCGAAGCAGGCCACGCAACGCGCGGCCGCGCTCCCATTCGGGTTGGCCGATCCAGGGGTTCGCGTCTTCGAGATGTTCGGGAACTTCGCTGGCCGTCATCGGTTCGAGGGCGCGGCGTAAGAGATCCACCAGGCCGGGGTCGATACGCACGCCGCGCTGGAGCGCACCGAGCAACGCCCGGGCTTCGGGAAACCGCCGGCGGTGGGTGATGGGGACGCCGAGTTCGTGCGCACGCTCGAGCACACGCTCTCGATCGAATGGCCGCTCGGCGCGAAGGGCGGCGCGGTCGAGGATCTCGGGGGTGAGCAGGCCGCTGAAACCGGCGAGGGTGAACTGGCGCGGGCCGTCCTTCGTGGTGCGGCACTCGCGGATCTCGTAGCGATCGGCGTGCTTGCGAATCGTCGCCATGGTGTCGGTGCTCCTGTCGTTCCCGGGGATCCGCGCAGTATAGTGGTTTCGACCACTATTACAGTGGACTTCACCCCTATTTGGCTCCTCCTGGGACGTGCTTCCGGAACTCCTCGATTTCCTTATGGTTCTGGCTCCACCGCGGAAGCGGATCCGCGGCAACTCACCGGCAGGGAGAGAGTGCGATGGCGGATTGGAAGTTCACCAAGGGGCTCCACGAGATCGGAACGGATTGCTTTGCCTACCTCCAACCCGATGGCTCCTGGGGGTGGAGCAACGCCGGACTCGTGTGCGACGGCGAGGCGTCGCTGCTGGTCGACACCCTTTTCGACCTGAAGCTCACGGGCGAGATGCTCGACACGATGCGCAAGAGCGTCCCCGCCGCGGCTTCGATCGGCACCCTGGTCAACACGCACTCGAACGGCGACCACTGCTACGGCAATCAACTGGTCGAAGGCGCGGAGATCATCACTTCGAAGGCCACCGCCGAAGAACTCACCGAACTCCCTGCCGCAGCGATGGCGGCCTTCCTCGACAACGCAGACGAGATGGGTCCCGCAGGTGCCTTTTTCAAGGAAGTCTTCGGTCCCTTCGACTTCAGCGGGATCGAGGTACCGCCGCCCGACCGCACCTTCGAGGGACGACTCGATCTGAAGGTCGGCAACAAGAACCTCTCCCTCATCGAAGTCGGCCCCGCGCATACCCGCGGCGACATCCTGATCTACTCGCAGGAAGATCGGGCCGTCTTCACGGGCGACATCCTCTTCATCGAAGGCACACCCATCATGTGGGCGGGGCCGGTCGACAACTGGATTCGCGCGTGTGAAACCATCGAAGCCCTCGACGTCGAGGTCGTGGTTCCCGGGCACGGGCCGATCACCGACAAGAGCGGTGCGCGCGCCGTGCGCGAATACCTCGCCTACATCAAGGGCGAAGCCCGGGAGCGCTACGACGCGGGCATCGATGTGCTCGACGCCGTGAAGGACATTGCGCTGGGCGACTACTCGAGTTGGGGCGATGCCGAACGCATCGCGGTCAACGTCGATACCCTGTATCGCGAATTCAGCGAGGGCAAGCGCGAGCCGTCGAACCCCGTCGAACTCTTCGGCCTGATGGCCGAGATCGCGAAGCGCTGAAACCTCAGTTCATCGGGGCTTCGTCGAGCAGGCCTTCCCAAGCCAGGCGTTCGGCTTCTTCCGGCGCGCTGCGCTGGCCCACCTCGCGGTCGAAAATCATCGTGTTGCGTTCTTCGGCGCAGTAGGCCGACCACTCGGGCAGGCCTTCCTTGTTCGGATCCCCGGTATGTGCGAAGGCGAGCCACGCGTCCATCATCGCGAGTGATAGCGCGTCGACATCGGGACCCGACCCCACGAAGCGGTCCATCGTGGGCGCAGTAAGCGTCCCGAAGACGAAGGGCAGCTCGAGGGCGTGACACGCACCGAGCTTCCCGCGTCGCGCCGGCGAGGGGTAGGTAAAGTAGTACTTCCAGGTCGAAGCCTGGTGCGCGCGCTGGGCCTCGGCGAGGCGGATCGCGGGAATGCGGAAGATGCGATCCCCCTCGAAGGCGTCGAAGAGATCGCTCGGCGCCGCATCCGGGCGTGCGCTTCGGTAGCTCTCGATCATCCCCTTCGGATCCGAGCCGCCACTCACCGAAACGCGCGAACTCACGAGCTTGTGGAGCAGGGCTCCGTCCATCTCGTGATGCTTGCGATTCGCGGAGCTGAAGAGCTTCCACTCGTCGGCGTTGGCGCCGACGATCAGCGGAATGTCCTTCGCGCCACCTTCGCGCACCACTTCGAGGGGCGAACGCGGGAGTGTTTCGGGATCGATCGCCGGGGCATATGGGAGCAACACGCCGGTGCCGGCCGAGACCATCGCCTTCACCTGGGCGGCGATCATCTGTTCGATCGGGACGTCACGCAGTCGAGCGAGTTCGCCTTGCGGGATTTCGAGTTCGGCGAGTACCGCGTCGAGGACCCTTTCGGCGCTCTGCCGCGAATGCGTGGCATGGGCGGCGCCACTCTGCGCGATCACGCGGTGGAACAGGCCGCGCGCCGCCGGCATGGCGAGCAGGGTGGAGACCGCCATGCCCCCCGCCGACTCGCCGAAGATCGTCACGTTGCCGGGGTCGCCGCCGAAGTTCTCGATGTTGTCGCGCACCCATTCGAGGGCGGCGATCTGATCGCGTTGGCCGAGGTTCGAAGCCGCGCCCTCGAGTTCGTCTGCGTGTTCGGCGAGGTGGAGATAGCCGAGCGCACCGAGGCGGTAGTTGATCGTGACGAGCACCACCTGCCCGCGACGCACGATCGGCGCACCTTCGTAGAGTTCCTGGGCCCCAGAGCCGCCGGTGAAGCCGCCGCCGTGGATCCACACCATCACCGGCCGTCGTTCGCGATCGGCAGCGGGGGTGTAGACGTTCAGGTAGAGGCAGTCTTCGTCCTGCACGCCGGGTGACATGCCGGGAAGCAGGCTCGGCGGCTGCGGAGCGGTGAAGCCGAACTCGCTGCAATCGCGCACGCCCGACCAGGGTGCGGGGGGTGCGGGCGGTGCGAAGCGACGCTCCCCCGTCGGCGGTGCCGCGTAGGGAATGCCGAGAAAGCTCTGCACTCCTTCGCGTTCCACGCCTTCGATCTTGCCCGCTGTGGTTTCGACGACCGCGCCCATGCCGCTACCTCACGTCACCTGCTCGAGTTCGCCCATCAGAGTAGGCGAACTTCCGCGCGAGGGGAGCCGTGGATCTCCCAGGCGTCGCGCTAGGAGGGGCCGTCCCGGTCGTCCGACTCGCGCTCGCCTTCATCCTCCATGCGGCGCAAGCGATACGAAACGTCCTCGAGGATGCTGCGACTGCTCGAGATCAGGTCGGCAACGATCCCGGTGAGCACCATCTGGAAGCCGGCCAGCATCAGGATGGCGGCGAGGATCAACGACTGGACGTGCAGGTCGTGGGAGTCGGTGAAGATGAAGTAGTAAAGGAAGCGCAGGCCGAGGCCGAAGCCCGCCGCGAAGGTCACCGCCCCCGCCGCCGAGAAGATCGCCATCGCGCCATAGGTCGAATAGACGCGAACCGCAATCTGCAGCGAGCGCAGGATGAACTGCGAGATGTTCGAGAAGAGCCGCGACTCGCGGAGCTTCTGGTTGGTGCGGATCGGAACGCTCACGGTGGGGATGCGCTTCTTGCCGGCCTGGATCACGTGATCGACGGTGTGATCGAAATCCGTCGACATCGCGAGGCGCATCGCCGCCTCGCGCGAGTAGGCCTTGAAGCCGCTCGCCACGTCGGGCACTTCGAGCCCGGCCAGCCGGCTGATCACCCGACTGCCGACGTTCTGCAAGAGCTTCTTGAGGGGCGAGAAGTGGGCGACCTTGCTCGGCTCGCGATCGCCGATCACGAGGTCCGCCTCACCCGCGAGGATCGGGGCGACGAGCTTCGGGATGTCGCCCCCGTGATACTGATTGTCGCCGTCGGTGTTCACGATGATGTCGGCGCCGTTCTTCAGACAGAAGTCGATGCCCGCCGCGAACGCGTGACCCAGACCACGGTTGCCGGCGAAGCGCACCACGTGATCCACCCCGTTCTCACGCGCCACTTCGACGGTTCGATCCGTGCAACCGTCGTCGATGATCACGACCTCGACGCTGTCGATGCCGTCGATCGTGCGGGGAATGTCCTTCAAGGTGGCGGGGAGTGTCTCTTCCTCGTTCAGACAAGGAATCTGGATCATCAACTTCACCCGGGTCACTCCCATCTCAGGTGTTTCAGGAACTGAGCTTGCCGATCGTCGACTTGACCGCGCGGAACTTCCCGTTGGGCTCGCGCGCGATTTCGTTCACGGGGTTGAGTCGCACGCCCATCTCGTCGCCGAGGCGCGAGCGGATCTCCCTTCGCAACTTGCTCTCGGTCGTCGAATCGAAACCCGCACCGGGGATGAAGACGACCTCGATCTCCTCGAGGGTCGTCTGCAGGATCTGCGCTTCTTCGACCTGGTCCATCGACTTGAAGATGTGATCCATGCGACCGATCTTGCGACCGGAACTCGTGACGATGAAGTCCTCGACGCGGCCATCGACGTCGAGGAAGACATCCCCCGGCCGGCCGCACGGGCAACTTCCCTTGAGGCGCGTGCCCACGTCGCCGATGCGATAGCGGATGAACGGTGTCGCATCGTTCGCGAGCCCGGTGACCAGCAGCTGGCCCCGCTCCCATTGGTCGGTCTCTTCGATCACGTCGACTTCGACGATGCAGTACTCCATGTCGACGTGGAGGTTCTGCTGCGGGCAGGCGGTCATCGAAACGGCGAACTCCGCGCTCCCGTAGCGATCCCACACCTTCGCTCCGAAGGCCTCTTCGATGTCGTCGCGCTGGAAGGCGAGCAACGACTCCGAAGACGTGAACACCGCCTTCAGTTGGCCGCGCGTGAGCGTCGTGCCCTTCGTGAGCATCTCGCGCGCCACGAGGTGGAGCGCCGAGGGGTAGCCGTTCGCGTAGACGGCATCGATCTCGTGGAGTTGATCGACGTAGAGTTCGAGGTTGTCGGGCGACATGTGATAGAGGGAAAAGAGCGTCTGGTTGTTGTAGCTGTTGTGTCGCCAGAAGGGCGGGCGCGTCTGCGTCACCGGTACGATGATCTTCCCCGTGAAGGTGAAGTGCGGGTCGTAGAGCCCGACCCCGAGTTGCTCGCGCAGGCGCCAGACGGTCGCGTATTCCTCGGCTTCGGTCTCCCGCGTATAGAAGAGGCGAAGGGCCGTACCCGTCGTGCCGCTGGTCATGCCGCGGCGAAGCCTGCGCGCGGGGATGTCGCGGGCGATGATGTTCTCGGTGTTGTCGCGGTAGACCTTCTTCTCGAGCACCGGCATCTGGGCCAGGGTTTCCCGAATCGCCTCGTGCGCATCGTCGGCGCGAGACGGTTCGGAGAGATCCTTGTAGAAGGGCGAGTGCTCGCGCGCGCGCAGCACGAGGCGATCGAGGCGCTCGCGCTGGATCTGGTGGAGCAGGTCCACGGGGCCGTCGATGGTTTCCTGCCAGTTTTCGAGGGTGGTGTGGAAGTGATCGGAGAAGCGGTTGCGGAAGCGCTGCTGCCCCGCCATCGAGACGAAAAGGTTCTGGGTGAACACCGGCAGGTGATCGAAGACGTAGCGCTCGGCGAGTTCGGACATCGATCTCATCTTCGAAACATCCCTAGTACTCGTCCTCGTGCTCGGCCTTGGGGTCCAGCTCCAGGTACTGCGAGAGGTAGTGCACACCCACGTAGAAAGGGAGTGTATCGACGGCTGCGACGACGAGCTTGAACACGTATCCCGAGCCGATGTAGACCCACAGCTGCGGCCACAGGGGGCTGCCATCGTCGATCGGCAGCCCCTTCGCGTAGAAGTGCGTAATCGTGATGACCGCGAAGGTGTCGACGAACTGACTCACCATCGTCGAGCCGTTATTGCGCAGCCACAGATGGTTGCCCTTCGTGAGCCGCTTCCAGAAGTGGAAGAGGTAGACGTCGCACAGCTGGGCGGCGAGGTACGCGATCATCGAGCCGGCCACGGCCCCCATCGTGAGGTAGCGGATGCGGAAGAACGCGTAGTCGTAGGCGTCCGTCGGCGGGAGCCCCGTCGCGGCATCGATATCGACGGCGGGCGGCAACGCCCCCCCCACCCACAGGAAGGCCACCACGTAGAGGTTGAGGAGCAGGCCGACGAACACCACGGTGTTCGCGCGATCGCGCCCGTAGAGCTCGCCGATGTAGTCGGTGCACAGGAAGGTGATCGGGTAGGGGAGTACGCCGACGGCCAGGGCCATCGGAATGTCGAAGCCGAAGAGCGTGAAAGAAAGATCGAGAAATCGCGACGTCCCCAGGATGTTGAGCATCGTCATCGAACCCAGGAAGAGGCCCGCCAACACGAGAAAGACGCGCTCGCGCCGCGCGTGCAGGTGCGAGGCTTCTATCGGGTGCAGTTTTCGTTCGGGCATCGAGAATGAGCATAATCGATCGACCAGCGCGGCGTTCGCGACGATGAAGAGCTGAAGCGGTAAGCTCCCGCGCGATCCAACTGAACCCGCAAGCCCGTGTGCCAGAGGGTCGGAGGTGGCGACACCCCCCTCCCCCCGAGCGGCACTCGGGCCGTCGTGCGTTCAGCCCACGAGAACATCCAGCAGAAGACCCGGGTCGAAATTCGAGATGAGCAAGGCGCGAGGAAACTCCCTCGACGAGATCAAGCGTGCGGTGAAGAAGCGCACGAGCCCCGTTCGCGTGGGTGGGGTGCGCGGTGCCGCGCGCGCGTTGCTCGCCGCCGAGCTGATTCGCGCCCAGGCGAAGCGTCCCGTGCTGGTCCTCACCGCGAACTCGCGGGCCGCCGACGCCCTGGCCGAAGACCTGCGTCTCGCGCTCGGCGAACCCAAGGACGAAACGCGCGTCGTCGCCTTTCCGCGCCACGACACGCTCCCCTACGAGCGCTTCTCTCCCCAGGCCTTCGTGATCGCCCAGCGCATGGCGGTGCTCTTCCAGATGCTGGAGGCCGAGCGCGTCGCTCACGAGGCCCCCATCGCGGTGGCACCGATGAGCGCGCTCCTCGCACGCGTGCCTTCTCGCGAGTGTGTGCGCGCGGGATCGCTGGTGCTCGAAGTCGGCCAGGCGGCACCGCGCGACGAGTTGATCGCGCAGCTCAGCGCCGCGGGCTACGCCCGAGTGGCCATGGTGGAGGACCCGGGGGAGTTCGCGGTGCGCGGGGGCATCGTCGACGTCTTCCCGCCCCACACCACGCTGCCCTGTCGCGTCGAGTTCTTCGACGACGAGATCGAATCCCTGCGCGAATTCGATCCCGCGAGCCAACGCTCACAGCGCAAGTGCGAACACGTCTCGGTCCCGCCACCGCAGGAACTAATCGTAGATCGCGAACAGATCGTGGCCCGCGCCGACGCCGTGCGCGAGCTCGCCCTCGAACAGGAGAGCGACGCCGACGACATCGAGGAGATGCTCGATTCGCTGCTGCGCGGCACGCTTCCGCCGGGCGTCGAAGCGATCGGCCCGGTGCTCCAGCCCGACCTCGAAGCCGCCCTCGACTTCTTCCCCGACGACACGCTGATCTTGATCGACGATAGCGCGGCGTGTCGCGAGCGCGTCGAGAAGTACCTCGAAGAGGCGCAGCGCAACCATGATTCGGCGCGCGATAGCGGGCGAACCGTCGTGCCTCCCGATGCATTGATGGCCGATCAGGAGGAGCTCGAACGAGAGCTCGCCGCCCGCCACCCGGTGCACCTCGAACGCCTGGCCATCCACGATCGGGAATCGGGGGCCGTCGAACTCGACGTCCACGCCCGCGCCCACGACGATCTGCGCCGCGACCTCGCCCGCGCGCGCACCCACGAGCGGGCGCTTGCGCCGCTGGTCGATCGACTCGCCCTCTGGATCAACGCGCGCAATCGCATCGTGCTCACCTGCTCGGCGCTGTCTTCGGCCGAGCGCCTCCACGCACTGCTCCGCGAGTACGGGCTCGAACCGCGCCTCGCCAACAACCGGCGGCCCGTGTGGCGTTGGTCTTCACCGGGGCGCGTCGAGGTGCGGGTCGCCGATCTCTCGGAGGGTTTCGAGCTCGCGGGGGAAGGCCTCGTCGTCGTCGGTGAGGAAGAGATCTTCGGCAAGCGCGAGAAACGCCACACCAAGGCGAGCTGGCAGGAAGGAGCCGCGATCGACGGCCTCGCCCAACTCGCACCGGGCGACTTCCTCGTTCACGCCGACCACGGCATCGGCACCTATCGCGGCCTCGTCGAGCTCGAAGCCGGTCGCATCAAGAGCGAACTCCTCTGCATCGAGTATCTCGGCGCCGACCGCCTCTTCCTCCCCGTCCACCGCTTGAACCTGGTACAGCGCTATGGCGGGGCCGACGGCACGAAGCCGCGCATCGATCGCCTCGGCGGCGCCACCTGGGACAAGGCCAAACGCAAGGTCAAGAAGTCGCTTCGCAACATGGCGAGCGAACTCCTGAGTCTGCACGCGGCACGCGAGGTCGCGCCGGGCTTCGCCTTCTCACCGCGCGATACCTACTTCGAGGAATTCGAAGCGAGCTTCCCCTTCGAGGAAACTCCGGATCAGCTCGCCGCCATCGAAGACACCCTGGCCGACATGCAACGCGCCAAGCCCATGGATCGCCTCGTGTGCGGCGACGTCGGCTATGGCAAGACCGAGATCGCCCTGCGCGCGGCCTTTCGCGCGGCCCTCGACGGCAAGCAGGTGGCCGTCCTCGTACCCACCACCGTGCTCTGCCAACAGCACTACGAGAACTTCGCCGAGCGCTACGAGGGCTATCCGATCCGAGTCGAGTTCCTCTCGCGCTTCCAGACCCCCGCGAAGTCGCGGGAGGTGATCGAGGGCTGCGCGACGGGGGAGATCGACGTCGTCGTGGGCACCCATCGGCTGTTGCAGAAGAAGATGCAGTTCCGCGATCTCGGGTTGCTCGTGATCGACGAAGAGCAGCGCTTCGGCGTCGCCCACAAGGAACGCATCAAACAACTCAAGAAGACCGTCGACGTCGTGACCCTCACCGCCACCCCGATCCCCCGCACGCTGCAGATGGCCTTCACGGGGGTCCGCGATCTTTCGGTCATCAACACGCCACCCGCCGATCGCTTCGCGATCCGCACCCAGGTGAGTCGCTACGACGAACTGTTGATCCGCGAGGCGATCCTGCGCGAAACCCGCCGCGGTGGACAGGTCTTCTTCGTCCACAACCGCGTGCAGAGCATCGGCGAGATGGCCGAGATGCTCGAGCGGGTCGTGCCCGAGGTGTCGTTCCTCGTCGGCCACGGACAGATGAAGGAACGCGAACTCGAAGACGTGATGCACGCCTTCATGCGCGGCGAAGCCGACGTGCTGCTCTGCACCACCATCATCGAGAGCGGGATCGACATCCCGCGCGCGAACACGATCATCATCAACCGCGCCCACATGCTCGGGCTCGCGCAGATGTATCAGTTGCGCGGACGCGTCGGGCGCTCGACCCACCGCGCCTACGCCTATCTGCTGGTACCGACCCTCGACCATCTCAGCCACGACGCCGAGCGCCGCCTCGAGGCCATCCAGGATCTCTCCGAACTCGGCAGCGGCTTCCGCCTCGCCAACATGGATCTCGAGATCCGCGGCGCGGGCAACATGCTCGGCGAAGAGCAACACGGCAACCTGATGACCGTCGGCTACGAGACCTACATGTCGATGCTGCAGGAAACCATGGAAGAGCTGCGCGGCGAGTTCCACGACGCCGAAATCGATCCCGAGATACGGCTCCCCGTCGAAGCGCGCCTGCCCGAGGACTACGTCGACGACGTGAGCCAGCGGCTCGTGCTCTACAAGCGCGCGTCGAGCGCGCGGGACGAAGACGAAGTGACGCGCGTGCGCGACGAAGTGCTCGATCGCTACGGCACGCTCCCACCCCAGGCCGAGCATCTCTTCGACGTGATCCGCTTGAAGATCATGTCGCGTGCACTCGGAGTCGCAGCGGTCGACGTCGTGCGCGGCGAACTCGTGCTGCAGGTCTCGGAGAAGAGCAAGATCGAACCCGATCGCCTCGTGCACCTGCTCGGGCAACCGGCGCTGGGCTTGCGGGTGGCACCCGATCACAAGATCTACGCGCCGGCACCCCCGCTTGCAGCGGGTGCGAAGCCGCTCTTCGAAGCGACGAAGGAACTGCTGGGGCGCCTCGGCGCTTGATCGAAGGTATCGGTGGGTCGAGCCCCGGAGACCATCGTCTCAGCGATCAATCCCGATTCTGACACCGAAGACAGCGTCGTTGTCGAGATCGTACTTTCCGTCCTCGATCGAGGATCGGCCATCGGAAACCTCGAAGCGCCGGTTGAGCGTGTAGCCCCCGTGTGCAGTGATGTGCAGCCATGGGACTACGAACCACTGTGCGGCGAGCTCGGCCGTCATCGCGGAGTATTGGATCTGGGGGTTGCCCAGCTCGTACTCATCCTTGTCGCCGTGAAAGCTGTTTCCGTCGAGCTTGAAACCCGCCCGCAATCCCAGTGCATCGATCGGTTGCCAGTTCACGTACGCGTGGGCGGGCAGGAGCGAGTCGACCGACAGCCGTTCTGTGATTTGCCAGCTGAGCGAGGCGACGGGCAGGGGGCGGAACTTGCCGAGGATGCTGAGGCCCGCGAATCCAAGCCCCATCTGGAGGCCTTCGTTGAACCGGTAGTTCACGGCTCCGATGAAGTTCAGGGTCACGGCGTCCGTCGTCGCATCGCCACGGAAGTCGTCTGCGTAGCCCGGCGACAGGACGAGAAGCAGCCCCCACGACTGCGTCAGTTGCTGGATCAGCGTCAAGCCCAGCGTGATCGATTGAACGGAGTCGAGCGGCGAGTCATCGAAGTCCCGGTACTCGTAGTCCAGACGTTGGTAGTCGAGGCCGCCGATCAGGATCGTCTTCCCGCCGTTGAACACCTGGGTCTTGGAGATGTTCCAATCCCATTGGGTGATCTGGACTTCGCCGAGCGTGTCCTCACCCTTGGGCTCGAACTTCGCGTAGGGAAAGTTCGTGTAGCCGATCGACGTGGAGAGCATCAGCGGCACGGGAGCGACGGGTTCCGTCGAGCCTTGAGCCGTTGCCGCTCCATCGACTTCCGCCTGTGCGGATGCGCAGAGTAGCGATGCGCATACGAAGACGATGGTTGGGAGGTTCCGTCTGCCTCGATCACGCACGACCACGGCTGGCCCCTCCCACGTTCTCGTCTAGCCAATCCATCAGCGCCGTCTGCCCCATCATCTGGCCGCCGCCCTGGCAGTGCGTCTGCGCGGCCGTGTCGTGGTCGAAGAAGGCCATGTGCTTCGGGCAGGTGAGGGCGTCCCATAGCAGCTGCGACTGGCCGGGAGTCGCGTCCTCGGCAGCTCCATCCATGATCAACGTCTTGCAGCGGATCTTGCCGGCTCCGGCGTGGTTTTCGTACCGTCGAAGCTCGTCGATCAAGTGCCAAGGTGACTCGACGCCGTGCTTACGGGTGGTGTCCTCGAAGTACCAGGACGCATCGGGCCACGCTGCGGCGATGCCCTCGATCACGCCGTTGAACGCAGCCTTGCTGGTCCGGTGCGCTGCCATCAGTCCGGGGATGTTCTCCAGGTTCTCGCGCATCGACGCACCCCAGTCGATAACGCCGGGGTTCGCCACGAGGGCGTGTAGCCGGTGTTCGGCCGCTGCCGCCCGCGGCGCCAGGAAGCCACCGAACGAAAGGCCCATGAGAGTGATCTTGTGACGATCGAAGCGCGGCACCGTTTCGATGTAGTCGACGGCTGCGGAGACGACGTGCTCCCAATCCGGGCGGAATGGGATGCCGTTGAGTCGCAGGGACGCGCCCTGTCCCCCACCGTGGAGTGCGAGTACGTGGTAGCCGTGCTTCAACGCGGCATTGGTGACCCACATCGTGTCCTCGGGCCAGGCATGCAGACCCTGGTGCATGAGGAGCACGGGCGCCTCGCCGACGCCCGGTGAGAAGTACTGGCGCGCGACCAGCGCCGAGTGTTCGTAGGGAACGTCGACCTGCTGGGAGTCATACCCCTGCAGGTCCATTGCCATTCCATGGAGCTCGAGCGTGTCCCGGGTCGCCTGGACGAGACGGGGATCGTCCCATTTCGCGTAGCGGAGCAGGCCCAGCCGTAGGTAGGTGCCCGCCCGTAGGTAGTGGGAACCCGCACTCAGTGGATGCCCACGGCGCATCGACTCCTCACCGTAACCGCGCACGCGCGCGGCGGTGGCGAGCCATGCGTCGAACCAACCGACTTCGTCGCCGCGCTGGATCTTGAGGGCGGTGTCCATGACTTCGCCGATGTCGGTGAGCTGCTCTGTCGCGAGACCCATCGCCCACATGATCTGGTTGTCCATCACGGGTTGGCCGGTGAACTTGTACCGGTACCAGACGGCCTTCGAGTCGGACGCGCCGAGAATGTCATCGCCGTGGAAGCGGATGTCGGTCGCGTCGGCGGGCGGCCCAGAGCCCAGATTCCATCCCAGGAGGCCTCCTGCGCCGAACGCCGCGGTGCCCTTGAGGAGATCTCGTCGATTCATGGCGCCTCCGAAACACAAGTTTCAAACATGCGTTTCGAATACTGCGCCACATTCTCCTCGACGTCAAGCACGTGTTTGAAACAAAGTTCGATACGATGGCGCGCATGCCGAGCCGAGAAGAGATGCGCCAACAGCTCGTCGAGACGACCGTCGACCTGATGGAGGAGCAGGGGCTCTCGAAGGTAACGGTACGGGCGGTGGCCGCAGCAGCCGGGGTCAACGTGGCGGCGATCAACTACTACTTCGGCTCCAAGGCCGAGTTGATCCAGGCGGCCCTGAGCCAGACCGTGAATCACGCTCGGATGGATCTGGACGAGCTGATTTCCGCTCCCGATTCAGACCCGCGTCAGGGTCTGCAGGCGCTGCTCAGCTACCTCCTCGAAGGGGCGCTGAACAACCCCAACATCATTCACGCCCATGTACAGGAGATGTTCGCCGGCGGAGCGAGCCGCGAAGCCCTACCTGCGGCCCTCGCACCCACGGTCGACGCCGTGACCGCGACACTCGCGGCTTCAGTACCGCTGCCCGAGCAGCGCGCCCGGCAGCGAGCTGTCGCGGCGCTTTCGGCGGTGATCTTTCCCAGCTTCTTCCAGAGTGTCTTCGCGAGCACCGACGTACTCAAAGATCTCGAGGCGCGCTCGGAGTATGTCGCGGAAGTCGTCACCACGGCCTTCGCGAAGGATTAGCCGCACGCGTTTCACTGGATTCGAATCCAGTTGAACTCCGCTATGTGGGTGCAGTGCGTCAGCGTCGCGCAGCGATCGCGGGATGCAATCGCACGAGAGTTTCGATGACACCGTCACGTGTCGCACGACTCCGATCGTCGAGCCACCAACAAACGACATCGTTCTGCATCGCCACGAAGGCGCGCGCGGCCACGGCGGGGTCGACCGCGCGTTCGAGCGCTCCACTGTTGCGAAGCTGCTCGAGCCTGCGTTCGGTGGCGCGCGTCGAGTAACCCACCTGGGCACGGGAAGCCGTCGCGTTCTCACCCGCGGCGCGCACACTGCGAGGCGCGCGATGCGGCGCCGCCTCCGCACCGAAGGCCACGCGGAAGCGATCGGGGTCGCCCTCCGCGAATCCGAGCACCGCCTGGACGAGGGCGCGCACCTGATCCTCGAGCGGCGCTTCGGGCGGAGCCGCGGCCTCGGCCACCGCGGCCTGCAGGCCTTCGAGGGTGTCGAGCACGAGGGCCTGATGAACCTCGTGCTTGTCGCGGAAGTGGTTGTAGAAGGTGCCGACGCCGACCCCGGCTTCGCGGGCGATCTGGTTCGAATTCACCCCTTCGAAGCCCGCGGCTGCGAAGCGGCGGGTGGCGGCGTCCAGCAAGCGCCGGCGCACCAGCGAGGGATCCCGCGGCGGTCGGCCGCCGCCGGCTCCCCGCTTCGCGGGAGGTCGGGCGGGATGGGTGGGCGGAGTGGGTTGCGCCATCTCGTGCCTCCAGATTGCGATCAGGCCACTCTGAACGATCGGGATAGATCTATCAAGAACGCTCTGCGGCCAGGAGATCCAGATATCGGGATCTGGCGAGGAAGTCTACGAAGCCTCTCAGCGAGCGGCAATCGAGCGGCACGAAACTTGTAATTCCCCCCGGACTCCCCCGACTTGCCTTGGGAAAGCCCGTGTGCGTCCTCACGCCGCCCGGGCTTCCAGGCTGAAACCCGGATTGCACGGCGGCGTTTCGATCTGCGACGCCGCGGGCGGTTCGCAAGCGGGGGAACGGGAAAATGTCGGTCATCGGGATCATCCAGGCCCGCATGGGGTCGAGCCGGCTGCCGGGCAAGATTCTCGCGCCGATCGGCGGTCGGCCGATGCTCGAAGTCATCGCCACCCGGCTCCGCGCCTCGCGGATTTCTCGCTGGTGGCTGGCCACGAGCGACCGGCCCGAAGACGACGTCACCGAAGCCTGGGGGCACAGCCTCGGGCTGCGGGTCTACCGCGGCGACGAACATGATGTGCTCTCGCGCTTCACCGCGATCCTGCGAGAAGAGCGCCCCGAGTGGTTCGTGCGCGTGACGGGCGACAACCCCTTCGTGAGCGGCCAGGCGGTCGACCGTCTGCTCGACGCTCGGGATGCCGAAGGCAAGGACCTTCCCCTGATCGAGTTCGTCGGCGACGCCAACGGCGCGCGCAGCCTGCCGCTGGGCTTCGGCCTGCAGCTCGCGAACGCGGCCGCCGTGATCGAGAGCGAGGCCGCGATTCCACAGGCCGAGGAACACCACCGCGCCCACGTGGTGTCGTGGCTGGCAAAGCAGTGCGAACCGAAGGTCTGCCCGATTCCCGAAGCCTGGCCGGCGCGCCCCGATTGGCGCTTCACCGTCGACACCTTCGAGGACCTCGCGATGGCGCGCAGCGCCTTCGCACTCTTCGGCCCGCGCGCGCTTTGCATCACCTATCCCGAGATGGTCGCCCTGCTCGACCGTCGTCCCGAGATCGTCGCGATCAACGCGGAGATCGAACAGAAGCCCGTGGAGGCTGGATGAACGACGTGAAGAACGCTGCGACACCCCTCGTCGACCTGACCGGTCGCGGAATCGGTGTGACGGGCGGCAGCAGCCCGCTCGGCCGCGCGATCGCCCACGCGATGGCACGGGCCGGAGCCACCGTGGTGATCTGCGGCCGCACGCAGTCGAAGCTCGACGACGTCTGCAGCGAAGCCAAGGCCATGGGGCTAGCTGGCCGGGTCGTCGCCGAGGTCGCCGACATCACGTGCGACGAAGACATCGAACGCGTGCTCGATCGCATCGAACGCGAAGCCGGCGAAGTGCACGGCTGGGTGAACAACGCCCATCCCGCACAGGCCGCGGTCGCGAACGCGCAGGGCTTCGGCTCTCTCGAACGCGCGCACTTCGAAACCGCCGCGGGAAAGGCGATCTCCGCTTGCGCGATGGCGATGCAGGCCGCCGCGGCGCGTATGCGCGCGGGCGCCGCGATCGTCAACATCGCCACCATCTACGGCGGCGTCGCACCGCAACCCGATGCGTATCGCCACACGCCTGCATTCGCGAGCCCCCCCGTCTACGGCGCCGCGAAGGCCGGCATCGTGCAGCTCACACGTCACGTCGCGGTCGAGCTCGCGCCACGCGGCATCCGCGTGAACTGCGTGAGCCCCGGCCCCTTTCCCTCCGAAGCCGTGCGCGAAGCCCCCGAATTCATCGGCGAACTCGCGGCGCGCATTCCGCTCGGGCGAGTCGGTGAGGCGCACGAGATCGGCACCCCCGTCGCCTTCCTGCTGTGCGATGGCGCGAGTTTCATGACCGGACACGACCTGATGGTCGACGGAGGCTGGACAGCCTGGTGAGCGAACACACGGAAGAAACGAGAGAAGAACAGGGCGAGTCGCGAATCGAGTTCGCACTCGGCACCGCGCAGTGGAGTGGGCGCTACGGCATCAACAACCGAAGCGGCGCACCGGAGTTCCACGACGCCGTCGAGATGCTCGAGGTGGCGCACCGCGCCGGCATCGCCACCCTCGACACCGCGCGAGGCTACGGAGAGAGCGAGCAGCTGATCGGTGCGGTGCTCGAAACCAGCGGACTCGAAGATGCCTTCGAGATCGTGACGAAGCTCGACCCCACCATCGCACGCGGCGGCACGACGACCGCCCAGGCCCTGGCGAACCTCGGGCGCAGCCTCGCGCAAAGCCGCGAAGCCCTGCGCCGCGAAGCCCTCGACGTCGTTCTCTTCCATCGCTTCGAACACATCGACGCAGGGGAGGGCGCGATCCTCCGCCGCCTGCTTCGCGAACGCGAGAACGGCGCGATCCGCGCCCTCGGCGTTTCGGCGGCGAGCCCCGGCGAAGCCCGAGCCGCCTTGCGCATCCCCGAGATCGAGGTCATCCAGGTCGCAGGCAGCCTGTTCGATCAACGTCTATCGCGCGCGGGTTACTTCGCCGCCGCCGCCGAGGCGGGCAAGCGCGTGTTCGTGCGCAGCGTCTATCTCCAGGGCGTCGCGTTCATGCAACCCGAGAAGCTGCCCGCGCGGCTTCGCGGTTTCGAACAACCGCTGCAGGAGATGCGCGGCACCGTTCAAGCCCTCGAGACCACCACCGAGCATCTCTTCCTCGCCTTCGCGGCGAGCCTCGAGGGGGCGACCCCGGTCCTTGGATGCGAGTCGCCGGAACAGCTTCGCGGCCTGATCGAGGCGGCGAGCGCCCCAGCACCCACGCCCGCGACACTCCACCGCATCGCGCGACGCGTACCCGAGTTGCCCGCGACCCTGCTCGACCCATCCAGGTGGAAGCTCGAACCACCCGCGCGAGGCCGCGAGGTCGCGAAGACGCCCTCTGTCGCCGCCTGAACCCTGCGTCCAACCTCTAGCGCGGCGGTGCTTCCTCACGACTCGAACCCACTTCGTCGAGGTGGCACTTGACCTCGTAGTAGGAAGAGGGCGCGAAGGCTCTCGTCTGCTGCGACGGACCCGCGGCTTCGGCCGGGACCGATCGCACACGCGCGCCGTCGAGCTGCAGATAGACCTTGCTCGGGAACAGGCCACCCGGCCGCTTCGAAACCGTCTTGACCTCGGTCTCGTAGCCGGCGCGCTCGGCCGCGATTCGAAGCGTTTCGAAATCGTCGACGTCCTTCATCGTGAAGGCCGCCGGCGAGTGGCCCACGAATTCGTCATCGACACTGATCGCCGCATCGGCGGGGACGGTGACGACGTTGATCGTCTGTGGGGTCGCGCACGCCAGGCCGCTCACGGCGGCGGCCAGCGCGAGAATCTTGTTTGCCAGCATCGTGCATTCCTCTCTTTCTTCTCGCGTTGGGGGTCTCTCCGACGAGTCGGAAATTGCAAGGGCGGTGCCACGCGTGAGAGCCCTCTCGTCGCACCGTCACGGCGAGCAGGGCCGCGGCGCACGCCGTAACCGGCAATCGCCGTGTCGATTTCGGCGCTCGGCGAACAGATCGCCCGGCGAAGGCGTCTCATCGGGGAAGTGCCGGCGCGGTTGCTAGACTGCGCGCCCCCATGAGGAAGAGCATGTCCCGATTCCGACTCCGAACTTCCCTCGCCGTCGTCGCGGCGGTGGCGGCGCTCCTCGTGTCGCCGGCGCTCGGCGAGGAAATCCTCGTCGACGGCATCGCCGCCCAGGTCGGCGATCAGGTGGTGCTCGCCTCGGAGATCGAAGAGCTCGCGCGGCCCACCCTCGAACGGATGCGCGAAGCCGGGCTGCCTGAAGAGCAGTTCCTGCAACTGCGCAAGGACGCCCTCGAGCGGCTGATCGAAGACCGCTTGATCGAGGCCGTGGTCAAGCGCCTCGAACTCAGCGCGACCACGGCCGAGATCGATACCGCCATCCGCTCGATCGCGGACGACACCGGGCTCAGCCTCGGCCAGCTCACCGAGAGCGTCGCCGGCTACGGCATGACGTTCGAGGACTACCGCGAAAAGATCAAAGGCGAGATCGAGCGCAACAAGGTGCTCTCCACCATGGTGCGCTCGAAGGTGCAGATCACCGACGCCGAAGTCGGCGTGGAATTCCAGAAGCGCTTCGGCGAACAACGCGAAGGCGGCGAGGAAGTACACCTGCGCCACATCATGGTGCTCTTCGATCCCGAAAACCCGATGAGCCGCGACGCCGTCTGCGCCGAAGTGGCCAAGGCGCGTGAGATGATCGTCGATGGCCGCGCGAGTTTTCAGCAGGTCGCGCAGAGCATCTCGAACGCCAGCCCCGAAACCGGTGGCGACCTCGGCTGGATCCACCTCGACGACCTCGCGGGTTGGATGGGCGCGGAACTCCTCGCGCTCAACGAACTCAACCCCGTGAGTCGCGTGATCGAGATGCCCTTCGGCTGCAACCTTCTCGAACTCGTCGACCGCCGCCTGTTCCAACCCATGACCCTCGAATCCGCACGCCCGATGATCGAGAACGACCTCTTCCGCCAGAAGACCGAGGAGGAGTACCTGCGCTGGGTCAACCAGCTGCGCGAAGCCACCTACATCCAGCGCATGGGGGTCTACGCGGCATCGAGCGTCGCCGAGGCTTCCGCGGAACAGCCGTGAGCCGCAGAACAGCCGTGAGCCGTAAGACAGCCGTGAGCGAAGCCGCGACGAGTTGGCTCGACCCGCGCATCCCGGATCGCAAGGTCGCCGACATCGAGATCCGCGGCGCGCGCGAACACAACCTGCGCGGGGTCGATCTCGACATTCCCCGCAACTCGCTCGTGGTGATCACGGGGCTCAGCGGTTCGGGCAAGTCGTCGCTCGCCTTCGACACCCTCTACGCGGAAGGGCAGCGCCGCTACGTCGAGAGCCTCTCGGCCTACGCGCGCCAGTTCCTCGACCAGATGGCAAAGCCCGACGTCGACTCGGTCGAGGGGCTCTCGCCCGCGATCTCGATCGAACAACGCGGCGCGAACAAGAGCCCGCGCTCGACGGTGGGCACCATCACGGAGATCGCCGACTACCTGCGTCTTCTATATGCGCGCGCGGGCGACCCCGAATGCCCCTCCTGCGGCAACCCGATCGCGGGACAGACGGCGCAGGAGATGCTCGATCGCATCACGGCCCTCGAAGAACGCAGCCGCGTACAGCTGCTCGCCCCGGTCGTGCGCGGGCGCAAGGGCGCCTACAAGAAGGAAGTCGACACCTGGCGTCGCAAGGGCTTCGTGAAGATCCGCGTCGACGGCGAGTTCCACGATCTCGCCGACGACATCACGATCGCGCGCAACAAGGTTCACGACATCGACGTCGTGGTCGATCGCGTCGTGCTGAAGGAGGGCGCTGAAGCGCGCATCATGCAGAGCCTCGAAACGGCGCTGGGCCTCGGCGATGGCATGGTGAAGGTGATGGTCGCACCCCCCGGAACGGCCGACTACGACGAGACGCTGCTCTCGCGTAATCGCGCGTGCCTGGAGTGCGGCCTTTCGTTTCCCGAACTCGCACCGTCGCTGTTCTCGTTCAACAGCCCGCGCGGTGCGTGTGAAACGTGTTCGGGGCTGGGCGTCGAAGAGCAGTTCGATCCGGAGCGCTTGATCCCCGACCCTTCGCTCTCGCTTTCACGCGGGGCCATCGAACCGTGGTCTCGCGGCAAGGCCGCGGGGTACTACGCGCAGATCCTCGAATCCCTGGCCGAGCACTACGGCATCGATCTCGAGAAGCCCTGGCGCGAGCTACCCAAGAAGGCCCGCAACGGCATCCTGCAGGGCACCGGCAAACCCGAGATCGCGATTCCGGGTGCCCTGCTTCGTTCCGGGCGACGGCGGCGCCGCAAGGTGAAGGATGTCGTGCGCCCGTGGCTCGGCGTGGTGGACGAACTCGAACGCCGCTGCGAGGCCGACGAACGCGCGTCGAAGACCCTCGCGCGCTATCGCGTCGCGACGCCGTGCACCGCGTGCGACGGCACACGCCTCGGCATCGAGGCCCGGAGCACGAAGCTCGGCGGCCACACGCTTCCCGAACTCTGCGATCTCTCGATCGCAGGGTTGGCCGAAACGCTCCCGAAGCTCGAACTCACGAGCGTGCAGCGCGCGGTCTGCGATCGCGTGCTCCACGAGATCGAGGAGCGTCTCGGTTTCCTGATCGACGTCGGACTCCACTACCTCACGCTCTCGCGTCCCGCGGCCTCCCTCTCGGGAGGCGAAGCCCAGCGCATCCGCCTCGCCACCCAGATCGGTTCGCAGCTCATGGGCGTGCTCTACATCCTCGACGAGCCTTCGATCGGCTTGCACGCGCGCGACAACGCGCGCCTGATCGAAAGTCTCCTGCGCCTGCGCGATCTCCAGAACACGGTGGTCGTCGTCGAACACGACGAAGCCACCATGCGGGCCGCCGACTGGATCGTCGACATGGGGCCGGGCGCCGGCGTGCACGGAGGCGAGATCGTCGCGCAGGGTGATCACACGGCCCTCGAAGCCAACGAGCACTCGCTGACCGGTGCCTATCTCTCGGGGCGACGCGCAATCGAAGTGCCGCGCGATCGCCGCAAGGGAGAGGGGCCCGCGCTGGTGCTCGACGGTTGCTCGGAACACAATCTCAAGAACGTGCGCCTGCGCATTCCGCTCGGGACCTTCACCGTGGTGACGGGCGTTTCGGGTTCGGGGAAGTCGACGCTGATCAACACCACCCTCCACCGCGTGCTCGCGCGACGGCTGCACGGTTCGCGCGAACGACCCGGCGCCTTCACCCATCTCGCCGGCCTCGAGGCGATCGACAAGGTGATCGACGTCGACCAGAGCCCGATCGGACGCTCGCCGCGCTCGAACCCCGCCACCTACAGCGGGGCCTTCGACGCCATCCGCAACGTCTTCGCGCAGCTCCCCGAAGCGCGAATGCGCGGTTGGGGCCCCGGGCGCTTCTCCTTCAACGTGGCGGGTGGACGCTGCGAAACCTGCGAGGGCGACGGCCAGCTCCGCGTCGAGATGCACTTCCTGCCCGATCTCTTCGTGCCCTGCGAAAGCTGCCGCGGAGCGCGCTACACACCCGAGACCCTGGCGGTGCGCTACCGCGAACACTCGATCGCCGACGTGCTCGACCTGACCGTCGAAGAAGCCCTCGGCTTGTTCGAAAGCCTGCCGCGCGTTCGGCGTCCCCTGGAAGCGCTTTCGGATGTCGGACTCGGCTACATCCATCTCGGCCAGAGCGCTGCGACGCTCTCCGGCGGCGAAGCGCAGCGCGTGAAGCTCGCGCGCGAACTCGCCAAGCGCGCCACGGGCTCCACCCTCTATCTGCTCGACGAACCCACCACCGGGCTCCACTTCGACGACGTCGCGACGCTGCTCGCGATGCTCATGATGGAACGATTTACCCTAATAAGGGATTTCAGTCTCGCGGGCTTATCAATCATTTTCCATTTTTGATGGAATATGATCGTGCAATTTTGAGTCGTATTATT
>JANQEL010000084.1 GCA_028278345.1 Myxococcota bacterium | reverse complement strand
GGTCTTGCGTCCATCGCCAAAGACGACAAAAGGCTTGCCGTTCTTGACCCGTTCGACCTGGCCGGACAGCGACTTGAAAAAGGCCGTGGGCCGGACGATCGAATAGTCGAGCCCGGAGGCGATGAGGTCCCGCTCGAAAGCCAGCTTCGCTTGTTGGAAAGCAAGGCGGGGTTTCTGCACGCAGATGGCCGACAGCAGGACGAATTGCGTGACGCCCGCCTCTCTTGCGGCCTTCAGGGCGTTGATGTGACTCTCATAGTCCACCGCCCAGGCGTCCTTGGGCGCGCCGGTTCGCGAGGCCATGCAGGAGACGATCGCGTCGAACCGCTCGCCGCGAAAGCCGTCCCGCGCAAGCGAGACCGGGTCGGTCGCCTCGCCGAACCGCAACGCTGCGCCGTCGAGGTGCTCTGCGCCGCGCGAGCCCGGACGCACGAAACACACGACCTCGAGGCCGCGAGCGATCAAAGCGCGCGCGGTCGCCTGGCCGATCGTGCCCGTCGCGCCCAAGACAAAGACGCGGCGCGGATTCGCCGATCGTGCGGCAGTGTCGAATGAAGCTTGCTCGGCCATGTTTCCCGGCCTTCAGCATGCCCGAGCGGCCGAGCATGCTTTGAAGCGCGATTGCTTTCGGTCGATTCAATCGCGCTCTCTTTCTCTTCGATTTGTCGCATGATCTTGTCCGACAAACCTGCCGGCTTTTCGGGATCATGCTTTAGAGCACGACATCGAAGCCTTCGAAATTCGGGTGCCCGACATAGAGCCCCTTTGTCCTGCCGGCGTCGCGATGGGCGGCGCGGAAATGCTCCGACCGGGTCCAGTCTTCGAAAGCCTGCCGCGAAGCCCAGACCGTGTGCGACGAATACAGCGTATGATCGTCGCTCTCCGGTCCGCGCAGCAGGTGAAATGCGACAAAACCGTCGACCTTGTCGAGGTGGGTGTCGCGCGACTTCCAGACCTCTTCGAAATCGTCTTCGCGACCCTTGACGACGCGGAACCGGTTCATGGCGATGAACATGCGCAGACCTCAGACTTCAAGGCGAAGCGCTCGCGCTTCCTCACTCCTCGCACCTCACTCTGCGGCTTCCGAGGTCGGCGCGG
>JANQEL010000064.1 GCA_028278345.1 Myxococcota bacterium | reverse complement strand
GTGGGCGCTGAGTGCGTCGAGCACATCGCGCGTATGTGCTTCGATGGCCGGAGCGTTGTCGTCGTTCGCGCCGAGCATGAGTCGTGCGCCGGCCATGCGCTCCGCCGCGGCAGTTCCGCGCTCTTCGTCCCCCACCATGGCAATGAAGCGGGCGCGCGCCGAAGCCTCCCCCAGCTCGCTCCCCCAGCGGTAGTGCATGGCGGGAATCAGCGCGAACTCGTCGACGTAGAGTTCGACGAGGTGCGCGGCGATGCGCTGCACTGGTGTCGCGGGGAAGAGCGGCGGTTCGGGATGTCGCTCTTCGAGGCGATCGTAGATGTCGGTCGAGTCCTGCCACGCCTCGTCTTCGGGGGTGAGCAGCATCGGGATGAAAGTGTGACCGGTGCGCTCGCGGATCAGCGAGTAGTCGGCGTGGACTTCATCGAAGAACAGCTGCTTGTACCGAAGCGCCGAGCGGACCTTGGCGGAGAAGTAGGAGACTTCGAACGCGTGAAAGACGTAGGGGCGGTTCGCTGAAGGGGGCATGGGGGACTCGCGGTGCGCTGCGGGTTTGTTTCGGCATAAGTTATGCCATAACATCACCGGCGCAACCGGTCCATGCGAGGCCCAACGAGATCAGTGCCACGCAGATTCAGAAGTTGCGCGTATTGAACGGCTCGTAGCCGTCGCCCAACACGTCGCGACTGATGATGATCTTCATCACCTCGGATGATCCCGCGTAGATCGGTGCCACGCGGGCATCGGTGAACTGGCGCGAAATCGGATACTCGTCCATGTAGCCGGCGCCGCCGTGGAGCTGCACGCCGATGTCGGCCGCCTTCACCTGGAGTTCCGAGGTGACGAGCTTCGCCTTCGCGGCGTCGATCGGGGTGAGTTTGTCGGCGTTGAACGCGGCCACGCACTGGTCGACGAAGATCTGGGCGATGTCGAGCTCCGTGCGAAGTTCGGCCAGCTGGAACTGCGTGTTCTGGAACGCGGCGACCGGCTTGCCGAAGACCTTGCGCTCCTTAACGAAGTCGAGGGTCAGGTCGAAGGAGAGTTGGCCCGCGGCGAGGTATCCGACGGCGCCGATCAGGCGTTCCTCGGCCAGCCCCTTCATCAGGTAGATGAAGCCCTCGCCCGGGTTCCCGAGCACGTTCTCCTTCGGAACCTTCACGTTGTTGAAGAAGAGTTCGGCCGTGTCCTGGGCCTTCATGCCCATCTTCTTGAGGTTGCGACCGCGCTCGAAGCCCTCCATTCCGCGCTCCACCAGGAAGAGGGTCATCGAGTGGCGGTTTTCGGGATCGCCCGTCTTGGCGGCGACGACCACGAGATCGGCGTTGATGCCGTTGGAGATGTAGGTCTTGGTGCCGTTCAGCACCCAATGGTCGTCCTGCTCGACTGCGGTCGAGCGCATGCCCGCGAGATCGGAGCCGGCGTCCGGCTCGGTCATCGCAACCGCGAGGATGGTCTCGCCCGAAACGCATCCCGGCAGGAAGCGATCGCATTGCTCCGCGGAACCGAAGCGCGTGATGTACGGCCCGACCAACCGACTGTGGAGCGAGTTGTACCAATCGCTGACCCGCGCGTACGCGGTCTCTTCCATGATGATCTGCTCGAAGCGGAAGTCGGGATCGCCCATGCCGCCGTACTTCTCGGCGGGCCACACCATGAGGAAGCCCTGCTCGCCCGCCTTGCGAAAGACCTCGCGGTCGACGATGCCGGCATCACGCCATTTCTCCATGTGCGGAACGACCTCCTGCGCCAGGAACTGCCGGTAGGCCTCGCGAAACATCTGCTGTTCTTCGGTGAAGTCGCGTTCGAGCATGGTTCTTCCTTGATTCAGGTTCGGGGGTTCGGTAGCGAGAGCGCCGCGAGAGGTGTGCGCAACGCGCGGTGGCCCGCATATCGGTAGCCCAGCTCGCGACGAGGCGCGTCGGCCTATCGACCGGCCTGCGGAGCCAGCGCGTGCACGCAGGCCTCGGCGGCGGCGAAGTCCATGCCGCCGAAGCGCGAGAAGAAGGCGATGTGTTCGACGCCGATCTCGGCGAAGCGCTCGAGCTGCGCCTCGACCTGGCGGGGGGTGCCGAAGAGCCCGGTTCCGCACTCGACCATCTTGTCGTAGAGCGGAGTCGCGTCGGGCGGGGTGACGCCGATTGCGGTTTCGAGGAATCGCGAGAGGGCCGGTACGGTGGTGCTGCGCGCCGCCTCTTCCGTTTCTGCGACGTGGGCGAGTGTCATGACGACGACCTCGGCATCGCTCTGCGCATGGCCGCCAGTTTCCAGGCCCCGCTTGTGTGCTTCGATCTGTACGCGAACGGGGTCCAGGCTGTCGGCGCCCGGTGGGACGATCGCGAGCAGCGAATCGCCGCAGCGTCCCGCTTCGGCGGCCCTCTCTTCGCGATTCGTTGCGACGTAGATCGGAGGCGCGGGGCGCTGCAGCGGTGCGACATTGAGGGAGTGTTCGCCGCGCTCGCCCGCGATCGCCGACGCCCACCGCTGCTTCAGTTCGACAAGGGCGCTCTCCATCGCATCCTGTCTTCCGTCGAAGTCCACACCGAAGCCCGCGAACTCGGTCGGAGCATTGCCGGCGCCCACGCCCAGATTGAGCCGACCGCCCGAGAGGATGTCGACCAGCGCGTAGTCTTCTGCGACGTGAATCGGATTGCGCAGCGGAAGCACCGAGATCGCGGGGCCGAGTCGGATCTGCTCGGTGTGCTGCGCAATGGCGGACAACACGACCGCGGGGTTCGCCGCGGTGCTGATGCGACGGAAGTGATGCTCCGCGAGCCAGAGCGATGCGAAGCCGAGTCCGTCGGCAAGGCGCGCGTGTTCGAGGGTCGTCTCGTGGATGTCGGCCAGCGATGGACCGCATTCCGGGTGATCCCCGAGCAACCAGAAGAGTGAACGACGCACGCGAGACTCCAATCGGAAAGGGCGGGCTAGGAGGAGCCGGCCTCGTCGAGTTCGACCAGGCGATGGCTCGCGGAGGCATCGAGGTCGAGGGAGTAGACGCGCTTCAAGTCGGCGATGACGCGGAGGTGCTCCTCCTGGAATGGCGGTGCCTTGCCCTCGAACGCGTGGAGGACGATGCCCTCGAGCAGATCGCCGAGGGTGATGTCGAAGTACTCCGCGAGGCCTTTGAGGACCTTGAGGATCCGCTTTTCCATACGGACGCCCGTCTGCGTCCGCTCTACGACGGGTCTAGCTGCCATGGCTACCTGGATATCATGGTACCAAGGTAACTTCAAGCGATTCAGTGCAAGAATCCGAAACCCATGCGATTTCAGGGTGTTGCTCGCGCGATCGGGTTCACCCGATCAGCGTGAGCGCCCGTCCGAGACGACCCGACCGGCCACGTCGGTCGGTCCGGCGCGTGACGGCGACCGGGGCCGCGCGCAGCGCCGCGATGGCTTCGGACGGCAGCACGGTCGCGACGCATTCAGCCGCTTCGCTGTCGAGTTCCGCGTATCGCTGCTTCAGCGCGTTGAGGCACTCTGCGCGATAGGGCGCGGTCGGGATCTGCCAGTCGACCCCCTGTGCGCGGAAGCGCACCTGGTCTTCACCGGCGGCCACGGCCCGCGAATTCGCCTCCAGATAGGGGAAGTAGTCGTTTGCGACCTGCTCGAAGAAGAACCCGAGATCCGAAGGCACATCGGTGAGCGCATGCTTGTCGGCGAGATCGGCCGGACGCGTCGTCCAGAGTCGGGTCACCCAGTGGGTGAGATGCGGTGCGTGGGTTCGCATCAGGGCGCCCGGTGTGGGATCACAGAAGAAGTGCCGGAAGAAGGGGCCGAACAGGCCGTAGTCCGCCTCACACGGCCGCTCGCCGAAGAGGAAGGGGCGCTTCGCGAAGATCGCATCGAGTGCGCGAAGCGAATCCAGGTAGTGCTTCTCCACGGCGGGCGCCGTCTGCTTCGTGATGCCGTCCTTCTTCAAGTAGACCGCTCGCTGGCGGTACAACACGAAGAGCCGACGCACGAAGAGCGGAAGCTTCACCTCGCTCATCATCGTGCGCGCGAGTTGTCGGCTCATCAGCCGCGAGTCTTCCTCGAATGCCCAGCGGTAGTAGAGGGCGGGACGCCAGTACCACTCGTCGAAGAGATCCTCGAGGAGGAGACTGAGGAAAGCCACGGCGGAGTCCGCTGGACGCACGGCGGGTCCACTCTCCTTGGCTTCGAGTTCTTCGATGATCGCCGTGGTGTCGGTGAGCCAACGCCCGTCGGGGGTCTCGATGCACGGCAGTTGTGCGACGCCGGTGAGGGTGCCGAAGTCTCGCATCTGCTTCGTCGTCATCTCGATGGAGCGGTAGGGCAGCCCCTTGTTCTCGAAGTAGGCCTCGAGCTTGCCGGTGAAGTACGAGCAGCCGAGGCCGTACATCACATAGGTGTCGCTTCCGACTACCTTCGTTTCGCGCGGTTCGAGGCGGACGACCGGTATCTCTCGGACGCCGCGCGTTCGTTCCTCGTACTCGGCAAAGCTCGGCTCCTGCGCGACGATCTCCTTCCAGGCGAGGTCGCGCTCTTCTCCCTCGAGATCCCGCGCGCGAACCGGAACGACCCGGTCGCGAATCTGGATGGTCGTGTCGGGCGCAGTCATCAGGTTCCGGTACCAGACCGGGACCTTCGGCTCGCCGGCGAACGACGCTGCGACGAGCCACCCGCCGTCCTGCTCGACGGTCACCAGGCCGTTCGTGCGGGGGAGACCACTGCGCCGACCGACCGTGTGGAGGAGCAGGATCGGCGAGTTGCCGAGGCGCCCGAGCAGGCGGCCTCCGGTCTGGCGATAGATCCAGGGGTGGATCCGAAAGAAGAGCTGGGTCAAGGCGTTACGTCGGACGGCCTGCATGGCTGATGCCTCCTTCGCGTTCAGCCTCGGTCAGTCGATTCATAACGTCCAATGGTATTTTTTCATCTTTCCATAGAGATGAGTAATATGATGCGGTGATCGATCTCCGACACGTCCGTCACCTCATCTCCGTCGCCTCCCACCGCACCGTGCAGGAGGCGGCCGACGCGATCCATCTCACCCAGCCGGCGCTCACGAAGAGCATCGCCCGCTTCGAGGAGGAACTCGGCATCGAGCTCTTCGAGCGGCGGGGACGTCGCCTCGTACTGACCGAGTTCGGAGAGCGACTCGTCGAGCGAGGCGAAGACCTGCTGCGTCACGTTCGCGAGCTGGAAGAGGAGGTGGCGCTCTGGAAGGACGCGGGTACTGGTGAGGTCGCCATCGGTGCCGATCCCGCCGCGGAACTCGGCCTGCTCCCCCGCGTGCTCGAGAGCTTCGTGCCGGCGCACCTGGGCGTGCAGGTGACGGTCGAATCCGGGCACACCGGTGCGCTGCTGCCGGCGCTGCTCGGGGGCGAGCTACACTTCATCGTCGCCGATGCGGAGATCGCCCAGGGTCACGACGCACTCGAGATCCGGCCGCTGGCCTCGGCCCCACTGGTGGCCGCGTTGCGTCCCGCCCATCCGCTGGCCTCCGAGACCCTTCCCGACCCCGCGGTCGCCAAGACCTTTCCCTTCATCGGCGCCTCGACGGCTCCGCGTTTCGAACGCTGGACAGCCGAACAAGCGCGAGAACCGGGCGGCGCCGTCGCACCCTCTCTCGTTTGCGACGACTATGAAGTGCTGATCCGTCTCGCCGAGACGAGCGATGCGATCCTGTTGGGCCCGCGCAACGTACTCGCCTACTACGAGCGTGCGGGTCGGATCCGAATCGTTCCCTGGCCCATCGATGGCCCCGACACCCAGCCGAGCTTGATTCGCTCGAAGGGCAGGGTGTTGTCGCCCGCTGCGGCCGAGCTGATGGAACTCGTCGAGCGCGAAGGTTCGTGAGGCGGGGTGTCGCTCACGCGCTCAGCGCGCGACGCGTCTGTCCTTCGGCCGTGTCGATGAACTCGCCCCAGACGACCTGCCCGAGTTCATCGTACTCGCGCATCGCTTCGACGAGTTTCCAGAGTTCCGTATCCGAACTGATCTCGGTGGGGAGCAGGGGGTCGAAGGCCAGCAGGCGAAGCGCCTTTCCGCCCAGGAGGAAGGTCTCCCGCATTGCGTCGTCGAGCCGAAGCCGGGGGAGGCGCCTGATCGCTCGTTCGATTTCACGGGTGGTGGCTCGATAGTCGGCCCGGCGTTCCTTCATGTCCCAGAGGCGACGCGCGCGCGCGTCCACGTCCGCACCGAGGTCGCTGAGCACGCATACGATCGCTTCTTCCTCGAGCCCGAGATCGAAGAGGCGCTGCCGCACTCCGTCGACCCCATCCCCCAGGTTGTCGGGACGCACCCAGAGTCCGGGCGACAGTTCGCGAAACCCGAGCATTCGCAAGGCCCGTTCGCGTCGACGCAGGCACGTGCGATCGGTTCGCGTGAGGCCGCCGGTGCTGGCTCCGATCCAGCCCCCGTCCCACGGCTTCACGCGATCTTCGAGGGAGGCCCACTGCGCGACCTCCTCTTGAACTGCGCGGCCACCTTCGGCGAGCCGGTACAAGCCTCGTTCGCCGCGGGTGACGAGTCCGCTCGAGACCAGTCGAGCGAGGATCACGCGCAGCGAGTTGCCCTTGATGTCGAAGAGCTCGCCCATCGCCACCAGCGCACGGACCGGGACTGCGTTGGGACTACAGGCCGAGAGCACCTGCAGGATCAGGCTCTGTGCGGACGGGCTCACCCGCTCGCTCGACCGCTCGTCTCGGCCGCGGCCATCGCTTCGTCGAGGACTTCGTGCAGGCGAACCAGGCCGCCTTCGAGCCCACCCACCACGAAGGAATCGTTCGCGCCCGAGCGCAGGCTCTCCTGGGTGAGTTCGCAGACCCAGAGATCCTCGCTCTGGAAGACCGTCGTATCGATCAACTCGAAGGAGCGGTCGTAGTGCGACCTGCCCTTCTCCGTGGTGGGGAGTTCGGGCACCAGCATCGTGTGGATCACCGTCGTCGCATCCGTTCCCTTCGGAAAGAGGGTCACGATGCTCACGTAGTCGGGGTGGAGGACCATGATGACGTTGGGGAAGAGGTAGTAGGAGGGCGTCACGTGCAGGCGCTCGCTCCACTCTTCCCTGGGGAGGTCGCGGAGCTCGGTCACGTCGACGCGCGCCGTGATCGACCGCGTATGCCTCCCGACATGTTCACCGAGCGACAGGCCGTCCTTGAAGAAGCGTCCGATCGAACGCTGGTGGAGCCGCGCGACGTGATAACTCTCCGAGAACGCCTCGATGATGAGCTTCCAGTTGGTCTTCCGCTCGGTCACGGTGTGCTTGTAGACCTTGTGCGAGGCGAAATCGAAATCTGCGAACTCGGCGTTGATCGAGCCGAGGAAGCCGTCGAGATCGATCGTTGCGTCGGGCGTGGGCACCACCCAAAGCAGGCCATCGCGCATTTCGCTCGGCAGCTCGACCAGCCCGAGCTTGCTGCGATCGAGGCCGGGGAAGGCTTCGGGGCGTGTCACATGGGCCAGGCTGCCGTCGAGGTCGTAGGTCCAATGGTGATAGGGACAGACCAGCTTCTTGTGGCGACACAGCCCGTCTTCGTTCACGAGTGTCACACCACGATGGCGGCACACGTTGAGAAAGGCGTGGAATTCGCCTTCGCGGTCGTGCACGAGCAGGATGGGAAGGTCGAGGGCGGTGTGTCGCAGACAGGTTCCCGGTTCGGGTAACTGATCCCGATGCGCCAGGATGAGGGGCTGACGGCGGAAGAGCGCGGCGGTCTCGCGTTCGAGCCGCTCTTCACTGATGTAGGACGACACCGGAATCGAACTCACCGTGTCTCCGATCGGGACGACCCCCGCCTCGATGTTCTCGACCAGGCGCTCCATGAGCGACATGTGGGTGGGTTGCATGTCGACCTCCCTGTGGTGGACGCGACGAACAGTATTACTACATAATCTGTCAGAATCAGCAATACAATGTCACAACAGATTCGGGGTGAGAGAATCCCCCAGGCGTCGCGGGGCGCAGCAGGGCGCGCTCAGCGCCTGCAGGCGGAGCGCGAACTCACGAGATGTTCATGTGGTTTTCGCGCTGCCCCATGGCGACTTCGGCGCAATAACCGAAGTCGACGGGGATGTTCACGCCCGAGATGAAGCCGGCGAGGTCGCTGCCGAGCAACACCATCACGCGACCCATGTCCGCAGGCTCGGCCATTCGACCGTGGGCGGGCTTGAAGGGCGAGATGGCCGCTTCGGGTATGACTTCCGTCAGCTTGTCCATGAACACGCCGCCGGTGGGGGAGGGGCTGATGCAGTTGATGCGGATCTCGCGCTTCGCGAGATCCCCGGCGAGGAGTTGGGTGTAGACGATCAGCGCCTGCTTGGAGAAACCGTAGGCGTCCGCATTCAGGTTCGGTTCTCCTTTGAGCCAGGCTTCGGCGGCCTCGAACGTTTCGAGTTCGAGGAACTGGCGGACCACATCGAGGTTGCTCTTCCACCCCATACCGGCGGTCGAAGAGATCGACGCGATGGCACCCCCCGAGCGGATGCGGGGGCGGAGCGAATCGGTCAGGTGGCGAAGACCGACGAAGTTGATCATCACCGTGTCGAAGGGCGGGGTCGGCGGAGAGGGAACACCGGCGCAGTTGAAGAGGATGTCGATCTCGTCCGGCAGCTCGGCGAGCGCCGCGTCGATCGACTCGCGGCTCTTCATGTCCGTTCGGATGAAGCGATGGACGGGGGCCTTCACGTCGCTGATGTCGAGGGCGTAGACCTCGGCACCCAGCTCGCAGAGCGTTTCGGCGGCCGAAGCCCCCATCCCCGTGGCCGAACCGGTGATGATGACCTTCTTCCCCTCGTATCCCAACAGATTGCTCATTGTGCGCTCCTCTACCGATGCCCGTGACGAGCGAAGGTAGAGGAGTTTCGAGCCCTGCGGTCGGGCCGAGGGAAAAGGCGAGCGCGCCGCGATCGATCTAGGCGATCAGATCGGACACGCCCACGTACATGCCGAGGACGGCTACCGAGAGAATCGTGACCGTGAGGATCTTCTCGCCGAGGTAACTGAACGTCATGCTCTTGCCTCCTTGGGTTGGGGAGACAATCGACCGTGTGCGCTTCAGGTGCTGTGAAGTGGTTCACACCTCGCGAAGTTTTTCGAGGGAAAGGTCGCGGCGCTCGAGGCCGTCGAGCCAGCGCAGGATCTCGTCGACGACGAGCGTCGGGTTGCCGATCTGGCAGTGTTGCGCGCCCTGCTCGGCGGCCGTCATGACGCGGACCGTGACCGAGCGTGCATTCGTGAGTGCGCGGGCCTGATCGTGGACCTGGTGGAAGGGCACGAGATGGTCTTCGGTGCCCATGACGATGAGGACGTCCTGCTCGATCTGCGCGCTCACGCGTTCGAGGTTCATCTTCAAGAGCCAGCGGAAGAACTCGAACGGGTCGCTCGAACCACTCACGTGCATGCCGTGCCCGACCGCCCACCGGGCCATGGGGTTGCCGCGGCGGGCGCGCTCGACGGCCGCGTTCACCTGCTTTCGCGCACCGGCGCGAACGAGCGCGGAGAGCGCCGCGAACTTCGCCCTGCCGAGCCCCTGGGCGAAGCAACCCGCGAAGTCGTACATCGCTCCCCAGGCGACGACGCGCTCGACGCGGGGTTCGAAAGCGGCGGCGCGTGGCGCGAGGTAACCACCGAGGGACATGCCGATGAGGGTGCAGCCATCGATGCCGAAGTGATCGAGGATCGCGCCGACGGGTCGTTCCCAATCGTGGGTCATGTGGAGCCCGCCGTGGCGCAAGGCGGCCCCCTGACCCGGTCCCTCGAAGGCGATGATGCGGAAGCCCGCATCGATGATCGGGCCCAGTGTCGCGATCATCTCTTCGACGGCCCCGTCGAAGCCGCTGTGTGCGAGTACCGTGTCCCGGACGTCGCCGTTCGGGACGAGGTCGAAGACGGGGAGGCTTCCGCCCTCGAAGGCGACTTCGGTGCGCCTGGCGGCGAGTTCGGGGAGGGCCTTGTCGTGGAGTTCGAGGAAGCGATCGTAGGCCTCGGCCTTCCCGTCGTCTTCCGTTCCCATGTAGAACTCGGCTGCCCGCCAGAAGTTGGCCGCTTCGAGCAATCGCCCGTCTGCTTCCGCCCGCTGGGCCGCGGCGATCATCTCGCGCACCCAGCTTTCCATCGTGTCGATCCGGGTGCCGACCTCACGGAGTTCGTTCGGGTCGTTGGTCCACGACATCCGGTTCATGAAGAAGTTGAAGGCGGGGTTCGGGTGGAGATCGAGGTAGCCGGGTTTCATCGCTGGGTCCTTCGTGTGGGGGCGGTTTCGGGCGCACGCTAGGAGAGCAGTCGGGCAACGAGGAATGCCAACGTGCGCTGGCTCTCCGCTTCACTCGCTCGATGCACGACCAGGCTCTCGATCGTGTTCATCAACACGGCGGCCGTGAGTTCGAGATCGTCTTCGGGGGCGTTGGCGCGCGAAAGCAGCCGGCGCAGGAACTCGCCGTAGCGTTCGTGCGCGCGTTCGTGAAGCGCCGCGATCGCCGCCGAATGGTTGGCGCGTTCGTGCACCGTGCTGATCAGGCCATGGGCCGCGCTCGCTCGCTCGACCATGTCGAGCAGCAGGGCCTCGATCCGCTTCGGGCCATCGGCGACGGGGTCTCGTTCGAAGCGCTCTTCGAGGTGGGCGAGGGCGGCGAGTTGCAGCTGCTCCATGGCGGCGGCAAAGAGCTCGTCCTTCGAGTCGAAGTACCAGTGCACGACGTTCGAGGCGACGCCCGCTTCCCCCGCGATCGCAGCGATCGTCGTCTTCGCGTAGCCGCGCTCGATGAAGAGGCGCAGGGCGATGGCGAGCAGTTCGGACGATTTCTCGTCGCTCGTTCGGTCGGGTCGGTTGGCAGGCATCTCTAGATTGGTAATCTAGAGTTTTCTAGATCCCCGATCAAGAGGTTGCGAACTCGACTCCCGGGTACCCGTCGTCGGCTTCGGCGGTGATGTACTCGGCGTACCTCGGGCGTCCGCCCCAATACGCGATGTAACGGACCGTGCCGTCGTCATGTCCGGCGACGTTCGAGTTGTAGCCGGTGAACCATCCCCGACTTCGACGTGCGAGCAGGCGTTCGTGGACGTCCACGACCGTTTCGTGCCACGCCTTCTCGGCTTCCGACGTGGGTTCCACCCGCGTGATGCCCAGGCTCCGGACGTGCTCGAGGAGCCGCGTCACCCAGCCGACGCCGCCTTCGATCGCGCGGGGGAAGTTCGAAGAACCCGAGACGCTCTGTGGGCCGGCCACCATCAACAGGTTCGGAAAGCCGTGGGTCATGAGGCCGAAGTAGGTGCTCGGCCCGTCGCGCCACTTTTCACCCAGGGTGACTCCGCCGACGCCGCGGATATTCATCCGATCCCAGGCGCCCGTCATCGCATCGAAACCCGTCGCGTAGACGATGACATCGAGGTCGTGGTGTTCGGCGGTCGTCTGGATGCCGTCCTTCGTGATCCGTTCTACCGGCGTCTCGGACAGATCGATCAGTCGAACGTTGTCGCGGTTGTAGGCCTCGTAATAGTGCGTCTCGAGGGGAAGACGTTGGGTCGCGAAGCCGTGATCCTTCGGGATCAGCTTCTCGGCGACAGCGGGATCCTTCACGCGGCCGCGAATGCGCTCAGCGATGTAGTTCGACATCTCGCGGTTGGCATCTTCGTCGAAGTAGATCTCGGGGAAGTTCTGCCCGAGGATCGCGAAGCCCGGCGTGGAGTAGAGCTTGTCCCACAGTGCCTTGCGCTCCTCGGGAGTCACGTTGTGGAAGCCGCGTCGGTCCGGCAGGTGCTCGAAGCCTCCGTTCGTCACCGCGCAATTGGCGAAGATCTCGTCGTAGCGGGTGCGGATCTCCGCCATCTCCTCTTCGGAGATCGGCGAGTTGTTGAGCGGCGTGCTCCAGTTCGGACGGCGCTGGAAGACGATGAGCTCATCGACCTTGTCCGCGATCTCGGCGATGACCTGGATGCCCGTGGCTCCCGTGCCCATCACACCGACCCGTCGCCCCTCGAGCTGTACGGGCTCCTTCGGCCACCAGAAGGTGTGGAAGGATTCGCCCGCGAAGTCGTTCATGCCGTCGTAGCTCGGCAGGGTCGGCGCCGAGAGAACCCCGATCCCGGTGACGACGAAGCGCGCGGTGTAGCGGTCGCCGCTGGCGAGGTCGAGTTCCCAGATGCGCTCGTCTTCGTTCCACGTCATCGAGTCGACGTGCGCGCCGAAACTCATGTGACGACGCAGGTCGAACTTGTCCGCCACGAAGTTCAGGTACTTCAGGTTCTCGGGCTGGGAAGAGAAGCGCTCCTTCCAATGCCACTCGTCGAGCAGTTCCTTCGACCACGAGTAGCCGTAGGTGTAGCTCTCCGAGTCGAAGCGGCAGCCGGGGTAGCGATTGCGATACCAGGTGCCGCCCAGGTCTTCGTCCCCTTCGAGCAGGATCGCGTCGACCTCGAGGTCGACCAGGCGCTTGATCTGGTAGATGCCGGAGACACCCGCCCCGATCACGATGACTTCGTGGTGCTTGGATTCGTTCAACTTCGTGTGCTCCTCGCGTGATGTTCCAGCGGCGGAGGTGAGACTATCACCGGTCCACCATGGGAATCACGTAGCGCACACCAGGCGCGAGCGACCTCCTTCGCCAGGCGGCGTTACGCCGCCTCGGCGAGTTCTTCCTCGATCGCCTGGGCGATCGCGCGGAGGGGCTCGGCGTTCATCCGTTGCTTGGTCGCCGTGAAGCTCGGGGAATCGAGGGCGGACACGCGTTCGACCTCCTCGCGGACGCGCGCGTCGAGTTGGCTCGCCGCCACGACGTGATCGAGATAGCCGAGTTCACGGGCGCGCGTGGGTGAGAAGAGATCGCCGGCCGCGATCTGCACGAAGCCCGGGCGCGAAAGCCGCGCGTGCGCGAGGGCGAGGGCGAACTTCGGCACGGTGAGACCGATCGCGGTTTCGTTCATGCCGATCTTGTACGGACCTTCCACGCCAACCCGGACGTCGGCGGCAAGCATCAGGAAGGCACCCATCGGAAACGCATGCCCCGTGCACGCGGTGATGACGGGGTGCGGGTAGGCGAGCAGGCGCTCCACCAACCGAGCGCCGTCGCGCACCATCGCCACGGCGGCGTCACGCCCCGCGGAAAGCGTCGGCATGTCGAAGCCGGCGGAGAAGATTCCGTCGCGTCCCCGGATCACGGTGACGTGGGACGCCTTCTCTGCGGCTTCGAGACGTGCGGTGATCTCGGCCAGCATGGCGGACGACATCGCGTTCACCTTGCCGTCGTCGAGGGTGATCCACGCGACGCCGTCCTGGAGTTCGAGTTGGGTCAAGGGCATGGGGTTCTCCTTGGGTTGGGCGGGCGCGGAGCGAACTAGACCGATCGTCATACTCACTGGGCACGATATAGACCGATCGTTATAATGTCAATCGGGGTCCCATGCCGAACGCAGCCATTCATCGACAGAAGCTGATCGAAACCGCGATGCGTCTATTTCGCCGCCAGGGCTATGCATCGAGCGGCCTCCAGCAGATCCTGGCCGAGAGCGGTGCGCCCAAGGGTTCGCTCTACCACTACTTCCCGGGCGGAAAGGAGGAACTCGGCGAGGCCGCCGTACGGCTCGCGGGGGCGATGATCCGCGAGATGCTCGAGGAGCAGGCCAAACGCCACGAGGAGCCGAAGGCCTTCGTTCGGGGCTACTGCCGCGTCATGGCGAACTGGATGGCCGAGTCGGAGTTCCGTTCCGGTTGCCCGATCGCGACCACACTGCTCGAGAACGCGCCCCAATCACCCGGGATCACGCGTGCCGGTCTGGACGCGGTCGGCAGTTGGATCGACGTCGCGGCCGAGGTGTTCACGCGAACCGGGGAGCCGCGGCGCGACGCGCGCGTGCGCGCACAGCTGTTGGTCTCCGCGATCGAAGGGGCGCTCATCCTCGCGCGGCTTCGCCAGTCGAAGCAGCCGATCCTGGATGTCGCCCGGCTCTTCTGATTCGCTGCGCTAGCGCCCCTTTCGCCCGATCGAGGGCGCACTCCAGTAGAAACGCCTCGCCGCGGGAAGACTCACGCCGGTCATCGTGTGACTGCCGGCGAAGGGGGCCGTGCGATCGGGGTTGATGCCCGATTCGACACCTTCGGTGCGCCAGAGCGGCTCCCAACACCCGTGCGCCTCGAGGCGGCTGCGTGCTTCGTCCTGATGCGGCTGCGACAAGGCGTCGAAGTGGCGTCGCAACTCCTCGAGGCAATAGACCCGGTAGGGCGCGGTGCGAATCCGGCGGTAGGGCGCGCCTTCGATGTCGACGTCGAAGTGGCTCGCGCTGGCCTTCCACGCTTCGGCGTTGGCGCACAGATAGGGCAGATACGCCGAGCCCACCGAATCGAGGATGGGTCCCCAGTCGTCGGGAACCCCTTCGAGGAGTTCGCCCTTCGTCACGCTCGTTCGCGCGTTCCACACCCGGCCGACCCACTCGTACACGCCCGGTGCCGTTTCGCGCATGATGCGCGCGCTCGATGGATCCATCGCGAAGTGGCGAAACATCGGGCCGAAGTATCCGAAGTCGGCGAGGCTCGGTCGCGAGCCCAAGAGGAAGGGGCGCTTCTCGACGATCGCGCCGATGTGGGTGAGGGAGTCGAAATAGATCTTCTCGACGTGATCCCAGGTGTCGGCGGTCACGCCATCGCCCCGGGTGAAGAGGGTGCGCTGTCGATTCCGGATGATGTACCGCTTCACGAATTCCGGCAGGGGAACGCGGGAAGCGGTTTCGTCGGCCAGCACCCGGCTCAGGTGATGGGCGGATTCCGCGTATTCCCAGCGGTAGTGCATCGCGGCACGCCAGAGCCACTCGTCTGCGTAGTCTTCGAGGAGTCGGCTGAAGAAGGCGGCCAGGGGATCGCGCGGAATCACCTGCGCGGCGGGATAGCGGGCATCGAGCCACTCGATGATCGGGGTGCTGTCGGTCAGCCAACGGCCGTCCGCGAACTTCAAACCCGGAACCTGCGCGGTGCCGGTCGAGCTGGCCAACTGCGTGGGGGCGATCGAAATGCGTTCGTAGGGGAGCTCGAGGAAGCGGATCACCGCTTCGAGTTTGCCGGTGAAGTAGGAGACTTCCGGGCCGTAGAGTTCGAGGGGCAGGATCGGGTCGTTCGAGGTTCCGCTCTGCGATTCGCTGCTCATGATCGTTGACGCTCCCGTGTGGTGATCCCGCCGATCATACGTCGACGCCTCAGGAAGAGAAAAGGCGCACGATCACCGACCAGTCGTGGGCGACGATGTCGCCGCGCAGGCCGAACATCTGATAGGCCGAGTTGGCGAGCACGGCGAGCGCGAGGACACCCGCCGTGGCCATGCGGGGTCGCGCCGACTCGGGGTTCTCGGCGAGCCGGGATCGCCAATTGCGCAGTGCCCACGCCCCCGCCGCCGTGAAGATCGAGCACAGCACGAGGCCCGGCAGGAAGTAGCGCAGGGCCGGCCGGAAGAGCAGCTGGAAGACGATGTGATAGGCGAGCACCGCGTGCAGCAGCAGGGCGGGGCTTCGCAGGTCGAAGGTGCTGACGACCCCCACCGCACCGAACACGAAAGCCACCAGTATGAAGGCGCAAACGTAGTAGCGAACGATCACGTCGGCTTCGCCGAAGCCGAAGTCCGATCGCGTGATGGGTGCGTAGACGGGTGGCAGTGGATTGAAGATGAGGGAGGCCTTGGTGATCAGGAGTCGGGCGTAGTCGCCGGGGTGGTCGCGCACGTAGGCGAGGTAGTGGTCGCGACCCTGGTTCGACAACGCCACTTCGTCGAACTCCGCCGGATCGAACGCGAGATTCGATGGCGGCTCCGGAACGCCGAAGAGCCGGTACATCATGTCGTAGCCGTTGGGCAGGATGTGGAGGCCGCGCTCGAGGAAACGCCACACGACGACTTCCTGGCCCGGCTTCGCCTCGGGCGGAACGCTGCCGTAGAGCGAAGACCCCCCGATCGTCGCGATCGGGACGAAGGCGTCGTGGATCCGATAGTTGCGAACCGTCCAGGGGGTGAGGACAAGGCAGAAGATCGCGGCCACGATCGCGGCGAGGATCAGGCGCTGCCTGCGCTCGATGTCGAAGCCGAACCAGCCGTAGAGCGCCAGGAACGGAATCAAGAGCAGCACGTTGGGCCGCACCAGGGCACTCGCGCCGAGTAGCAGTCCCACCGCCACACCCCAACCCCGGGTCGGTGCCCTGCGCATCCGATTGAATGTGTAGACGAGCAACACCAACAAGAAGATGTAGAGGGTTTCGGTGATCAACTCGCGAGACCAGTGGATCATCTCGGCGTCCACCGCGCTGAGGCCGGCAGCGACGAGGCCTACGAAGCGGTTCACGAGATCCCGACCGATCGCGTAGACGAACAGGCAGGTCGCTGCGCTCAATGCGGATTGGATGATCACCACCGGCAGGGCGGCATGCCCGAAGAACGAGAAGACCGCCGCGAGGAAGTAGGGATAGCCGGGGGCGCGAAACGATCGGAAGTCGGGCTCGAGCGCGGAGGTGTACGCCGTCCCATTGATGATCGACATCGCGAGGTCGTCGTAGACCCCCATGTCGTTGATCTCCGGGAGTTCGAGGCGCGTCAGCCCATAGGCGAGTCGCAGCAGGAAGGCGACTCCGAAGAGCAGGGCGAGTTGCTGTCTCTCGGAAAGCGCGAGGACGCGGTCGCGAAGCGAGCGGGGCACGCGGCGGATTCTGCCAGAACCAGAGCTTCGAGCCCAACGCAACGGCGCTACGCGGGGCGGCGGCTATGCTCGGCGCCGTGACGGCAGCACTCGTTCGACATCGCGAAGGTGCGCGACATCGTCCGCAGAATCGCGCGCGCGAACGAATCGCGTGCATCCTCCTGTCGCTGATCTGGCTCTTGTTCGCTTGCGCACCCGAAGCGCCGAAACACGACGGGCCCTTCAATCTGCTCCTGGTTTCGATCGACACGTTGCGCGCGGACCATCTCGGCGCCTACGGCTATCCACGCGATACCTCGCCCCACATCGACCGCCTCGCGCGGGAGGGCGTCCTCTTCGAAACGATGGTCGCCGAGACGTCGTGGACACTGCCTTCGCACATGAGCCTGCTGACGGGGCAGTCATCCCTCGTGCATGGCGCGTTCGGGCCGAACCGCGCCCTCGCTCCCGGCATCGAGACCCTGGCCGAGCTTCTGGCGGCTGCGGGCTATCGCACCGAGGGCTACGGCAGCGCGCCCTTCGTCCATCCGATCTTCGGCTTCGGCCGTGGCTTCGAGCGCTATGCCGTGCTCGGCGAGACGATCTACGACGCGAAGGATGCCGAACTCAGCGATCGGCCCGACGATCTGCCTGCCCAACAGCGTCTCTGGCGCGCCGATCGCCAGTGGCGGCGGGCGCGTCTCGGTGTGGAAGTGGGCGACCGTGCCATCGAGGCGATCGAACGCAGCGACGAACGCCCCTTCTTCGTCTTCGCCCACTTCTTCGATCCGCACTACGACTACGATCCGCCCGAGCGCTACTGGCGTCCCTTCGATCCCGATTACGCGGGCGAGATCGACGGTGTCGACTTCCTGAGCGACCCGCGTTTCGCACCCGGCATGCCGAAGGCCGACTTCGAACACGTGCTCGCACTCTACGACGGTGAGATCCGCTACACCGACGAGCAGTTTGGTCGCATCCTCGAGAAGCTCGACGAGCGGGGACTCGCTTCGAAGACCCTCGTGGTCGTCGTCTCCGACCACGGTGAGGAGTTCCTCGAACACGGCTCGCGTGGGCACAGCGTCACGCTCTACGACGAGCAGTTGCTGGTTCCCTTCGTCATGCGACTCGAGGGGAGTGTGCCGGCCGGCCTGCGCGTGAAGTCGCAAGCCCGATCGATCGACGTCGTCCCGACCGTGCTCGACATCCTCGGCCTCGAGACCCGGACGACCTTCAGCGGACGCAGCATGCTTCCGTTCGTGCGTGGGGAGGGCGGCCCCGAAGAGCCCGCGATCTCGTATCTGTGGCGCAACCCCGGAGACTGGAGCGCGACGCTCCGGCTACCCGATCGCAAGGTCTATCTCGCTTCGACCAAGAAGGGCGCGTCGTCGCAGGTCTTCGACCTGCGTGCGGATCGCGGGCTCTTCGGGGCCGCCCTCCCCACGCACGAACGGAAGCATGCTGCGTCCGCTGAAGGTCGTCCGGGTCTCGAGGC
>JANQEL010000040.1 GCA_028278345.1 Myxococcota bacterium | reverse complement strand
CCGAAGCAAACGCCGCAACCAGATCCGCCGCGAACGCCGCGAGATGAAGAAAGCTGGCGTGGAGATCCGCTTCCACACCGGCGACGACATCGACAGCGAGTTGATGAGCCACATGTTCGGCTTCTATCTCGACACGATCGAGAACCACCACTACTGGGGCCGGCAATACCTCAATCGCGAATTCTTCGACGTGATGACCGAGCGCTTCCGCGATCGACTCCAACTCACCATCGCCTGGACGGGCGACGAGCCGATTGGCGGCACCCTCAACGTCATGAAGGACGAAGCGCTCTACGGCCGCTACTGGGGATGCACCCAACCCCTGCGCCACCTGCACTTCAACGTCTGCTACTACGCCCCCGTCCAGTTCTGCATCGAGCACGGCCTCGAACGCTTCGAACCCGGCGCCGGCGGCGACTACAAACAGATGCGCGGCTTCGACGCCGAACCCACGGTGAGCGCGCACTTCCTGAAAGACGACCGCCTCGCCGACGCCGTTCGCAACTACCTCGAACGTGAGCGGCGCGAAGCAGCGCGAACGATCGAGTGGTTCAGGGATCAGAGCGCGCTGAAACCGGAAGACGAGAGCGACGGGCGCTGATCGCGGCCAGCGATCCCGCTAGAACTGCCCCGTCGAATCCATGTGCTGTAGCAGCATCATGGCTTCGCCCGCGTTGAGGGTGGGCTTGTTCATCAGGCTCGCGATCTTCTCGGCCTTGGCCGCGTCTTCCGGAGAGCCATCCTTGGCCGCCTTCCGCTGGCCGCGATTGCGTTCCCATTGGCGGCCGCCGTCGGTGGGGACGGAGACGACTTCGATCTCCGGCTCGATCCAGCCGAGTTGGTTGATCGGGCCGCCTGCGGCGTCGGCGTTGGCGGCAATCACGCGTCGACTATCGAGTGCAAAGGCATCACCCGTGTCGGCGACGATGCGATCGGATTCGATCGCGCTGCGCACGGAGCCCACGAGTTCGGGGCTGCCGACCACGACGACCAATACCGGGTCGGGCGCCGGGAAGAAGAACTCCTTCGTCTCCTCGACGAACTCGGTGGGCTTCGCCGTGAGGATCAGGATGCCCAGGCCGAAGGTGGCGATCGCCGACATCGTCATCAGAAAACCGTTGTTCATGCGATTTTTTTCGGTTGCCCCGCGAGAAGTCCTGAGCGCGAAGCCAGAGGCTCGAGAGCCTGAGAGCCGTTTCAGACCGAAACACGAATCGGCGCTTCGTGTCGCGTTGTGAGCTGCGCGTGAACGACCGGCTCGAGTCGGGTTTTCAACCCCGAACGGGCGCTGGCCTGGAAACTCCGGCCCACGTTTTCACCCGGTCCCCCAAGCCCCTTCCAATACTCGACAATCTCGCAAGGAGCGGCCCGAACGAGAATCGGCGGCGGCCCTCATCTCAGGTCAACTCCCGACACAGATGGTGATCGAGACAGCCGATTCCCGTCCGCTGGGTCCCGCCTTCCCCCGATACCCCGCCACTCTCGCAGGCCATAGGTTGGCCCTCGTTCCCGGCGCTGATGCCGGGCAATCACAAAAGGAACGGCGCAAGGAAGCGCCGACTCAGGGGGGGAAACCAAAATGACCGCACCGTTCGAGTCGTCCGACATCGAACTCGCACGAGAAACGCCCGAAGACAAGCACCCGGCGGTTCTCTATCTCGCACAACTCGGTCCCGGTTCGAAGCGAACCATGACCGAAGCCCTGCAAAAGATCGCCCGATACCTTTCCGACGGTCGCTGCGACATGTACTCGCTGCCGTGGGCTTCGCTGCGCATCGAGCACACCTCGGCGCTGCGTACCCGCCTCGCGAGTGAACTCGCACCGGCGACCGCGAACAAGCACCTCGCCGCGCTTCGCGGTGTGCTGAAGCAGGTGTGGCGCCTCGGTCAGATCTCGGCCGAAGACCATCAGCGCGCGATCGATCTCCCGGCCGTCCGCGGCCCGGCACCGCGCAAGAGCCGCGCCCTTTCGCAGGAAGAACTGCGGGCGCTGGTCGGTGCCTGTGAACGCGATCGCTCGCCGGCGGGGCCGCGCGATGCGGCGCTCTTCGCCCTGCTCTTCGGTGCCGGCCTGCGCCGCGCCGAGGTGGCCGCGCTCGATCTCTCGGACTTCGATCGCCGCACCAGCACGATCTGCGTGCGCGGCAACGGCACCAAGCCGCCGCGCCGTTTCACGGCGAACCGCGAAGGCCTGCTCGCCCTCGAGGGCTGGCTCGCCCGCCGCGGCGTTGCGCCCGGCCCGCTGTTCAATCCCGTGAACAAGGGCGGTCGCATCGAGATCCGACGCCTCAGCGAACAGGCAATCTACGTGGCCTGCCACAAGCGCGCGGCCGAAGCCGGTCTGCCGCCGGTGAGCCCCGAGGATCTGCGACGATCGCTCCTGGCGTCGAAGCCTCGCGGTGGTGCACGCCGCAACGTCGAGGCCGCTCCGGCGCAAAGAGAAGCCCAGACGCAGACGGTGCAGGGTCAGGCGCAGCCCGCGCAGACGACCCAGCCGCCGGTCACACCCGGGCAGCCGAACACGCAGACGACGCCGTCGTCGAACGTCGGCAGCGCGAACCCGGCGGGCATCGGGGCCTTCCCGACCGCATAGCGTTCCACGAGTACGCCGGCCGTCTCGGTGTCGTCGTGGGGTTGGGCAGGTGATCCAACCCGCGACATACGATCCTTCGACTCAATTCCCCTCCGGTAGGATCGGCACCGAGGCGCCGGCTGCACGCGGTGCGCTGTGTGCCCCACCCGTCCGGGAATGCGCGTCAGATGTGGATCGCGTGCCCGAAGGCCTGCAACACGCTCTCGTGGAGTGCTTCGGAGAGTGTGGGATGCGGGAAGACGGTGTGCATGAGTTCGGCTTCGGTCGACTCGAGTTGCATCGCCGCACCGACGTTGGCGATCAGCTCGGTCACACCGTGGCCGACCATGTGGGCACCGAGGATCTCGCCGGTATCGCCGTCGAAGATCGTCTTGAGCATGCCTTCGTAGTCACCCATCGCGATCGCCTTGCCGTTCCCGCGGAAGGGGAAGCGACCGATCTTGAGGTTGCGTCCGGTTTCACGCGCCTTCTCCTCAGTGAGCCCGATGCTCGCGATCTGCGGCCGGCAGTAGGTGCAACCGGGAATGCGCCGCGGATCGACCGGGTGGAGGTTCGGTAGGCCCGCGATGCGTTCGGCAGCGAGGATGCCCTCGTGGGTCGCCTTGTGGGCGAGCCAGGGCGGTGCCGTCACGTCGCCGATCGCGTAGACGCCGGCCTCCCCCGTCTCCATCCACTCGTTGGTCACGATGTGTCCGCGATCGACCTGAACGGCGGTGCCTTCGAGGCCGAGGTTTTCGGTGTTGCCGACGATGCCGATCGCGAGGATCACCCGTTCGACATCGAGGGAGATAGGGTCGCCTTCCGCCGGCGCGATCGTGGCCCGCACTCCGGTGCCGGTGCGTTCGAGAGCCTGCACGGTGCTGTCCGTGTGGAAGGCCATGCCGCGCTTCTTGAACTGCTTCACCACGACGTCGGAGATCTCGGCGTCTTCGACGGGCAGGATCTGCGGGAGCGCCTCGACGATCGTCACTTCACTTCCGAGGTCGCCATAGAGGCTCGCGAACTCCATCCCGATGGCACCGGAACCAATCACCAGGAGCGAACCCGGAATCTCCTCCTGCAGCATCGCTTCCTTCGAAGTCCACACGCGATCGCCGTCGGGCTCGAGGCCGGGCAACGTGCGCGGCCTGGCCCCCGTCGCGAGGATCACGTTCGGCGCCTGCAGGGTGATCGTGCCCTCCCCCGGCTGTTCGACCAGCACCTGCCCGCGGCCGGCCAGCCGCCCGAAGCCCTCGAAGACCGTCACCTTGTTCTTCTTGAGCAGCGCCTTCACGCCCGTGGTGAGCCGCTTCGCGACCTGGCGCGAGCGCTTCACCATCTGGGCGAGGTTGGCGGTCGGGTCGCCGGGAAGGTCGACCCCGAAGTCCTTCATGTGCTGGGCCTGGTGGTAGAGCTCGGCGCTGTGAAGCAGGGCCTTGGTGGGGATGCAGCCGTAGTTGAGGCAGATCCCGCCGAGATGGGTTGCCTCGACGACCGCGACCTGCTTGCCGAGCTGGCCCGCCCGGATCGCCGCGGGATAACCGCCGGGGCCCCCGCCGATCACGATCACGTCGAAGGTCGTCTGCCCATCACCCATTCTCACCGTGCTCCCACTGGCTCATCGTGAATCAACCAGCATAGCGGCAGACCGAATCGTTCCCTGTATGCTCGGCCCCTCGCGCGTTCTCGAGCCATACGGCGCGCGACTTTGCCGAGGCATTCGATCCATGTCCACCACCCAAGGCGCGGGGCCGCTCGCGGGCATCACCGTGCTCGATCTGACCCGCGTCCTCGCGGGCCCCTACTGCACGATGATGCTCGCCGACCTCGGTGCGCGCGTGATCAAGGTGGAGCGGCCGGGGACGGGGGACGATTCGCGCGCCTTCGGTCCCTTCGTCGAAGGGGTTTCGGCGTACTTCGTCTCTCTCAATCGGGGCAAGGAGAGCATCGCCCTCGATCTCAAGGAGCCGCGCGACCGGGAGATCTTCGAAGCCCTGCTCGAACGCGTCGACGTGCTGGTCGAGAACTACCGCCCCGGCGCGATGGAGCGGCTCGGCTACGGATGGGAGGATCTGAAGGATCGCTTCCCGAAGCTCATCTACGCCGCGGTGTCGGGCTTCGGCCACTCGGGTCCCTACATGGAACGACCGGCCTACGACCTCGTCGTGCAGGCCATGGGCGGGATCATGAGTCTCACCGGCGAGCCGGGCGGCGAGCCCACCCGGATCGGTACCTCGATGGGGGACATCACCGCGGGCATGTTCACCTGTGCGGGCGTCAACGCTGCCCTCTACGAACGCGCGAACACCGGCCGCGGCCAGAAGGTCGACGTCGCGATGCTCGACAGCCAGGTCGCCATCCTCGAGAACGCGATCGCACGCTTGCAGGCGAGCGGCGAGGTGCCGGGGCCGATCGGTTCGCGTCACCCCTCCATCACACCCTTCGATCGCTTCGCCACCGGCGATGGAGCGATGGTGATCGCCGCCGGCAACGACGTTCTCTTCGAGAAGCTGTGCGACGTGCTCGACCGCAGGGATCTCCTCGCAGACGAACGCTTCGTCCGCAACGAGGAGCGCACCGCCCACGAAGCCGCCCTCAAGCCCGAGATCGAAAGCGCGCTACGCAAACAGCCGACCGCGCACTGGCTCGATCGCCTCGCCGAAGCCGGAGTGCCCTGCGGTGCGATCCAGAACGTCGAGCAGGTGCTTGCCGATCCCCAGGTCGTCGCACGCAACATGGTCGTCTCGGTGGACGACCCGGCCCTCGGTTCGTTCCACGTGGCGGGCAACCCGATCAAGTACAGCGATCACGAAGATCCGCCGGGCCGTCCCAGATCACCCGCTCTCGACGCCGATCGCGAAGCCCTGCTCAGCGAGTTCGGGCTCGACGACGACTGACCCGGCATCGGCGCATCGCGAACACCACCTCACCCGCGAACGCGTCGGCGCGACTCGAGCACCTCGCCGAGGACGTTGCGCACGTCCTCGACGTCGAACGGTTTGGAGAGGACCGATGCGCCGATCGGAATCTCTTGTTCCGCCGAATCCGGCCAGCCCGAGTACAACACGATGGGAAAGTCGGGTTCGCGTCGCTGCATGAAGGAGTAGAAGTCCAGGCCACTCCACTCCCCCGAGAGGTCGATATCCGACAGGGCCAGATCGAATTCCCCTGTCGAGAGTGCAACGATGGCCTCCGTTGCATTCTCGGTGGGAGTCACCTCGAGACCCAGCCTCTCGAGCATCCTCGTCGTCGCACTGCGAACCATCCGATCGGCTTCGACGAGGAGCAAGCGACCGGAAAGGGTCGACGCTTCCCGGACGTCGGGATGCGACTCTGTTTCGGACTCGACGCGCGGTAGCACGAGGGATGCCGTCGTACCGAAGCCTCGCACCTTCTCGAGCTTGAGGACTCCATTCGAATCGGACGCGAATCTCTTCACCTCGGCCAGCCCCAACCCACTGGCGACGGGCGCTTCGCTGCGTCCCCGATCCAGGTGCTCGTGCGCGCGAGCGAGCGATTCCGGATTCATCCCGTGGCCGGAATCGCGAACGACGATCTCACAATGGGCGAGATCGGATTGTACGCGCAGCGAGAGTCGCCCCCCGTGCGGCATCGAATCGCGCGCGTTCAACGAGAGGTTGAGGATCGCCGAAACGAGGCGGCTGCGATCGACACGGACATAGACTGCGTCACCGGGATCGACCTTCAATGCGATGTTCTGCGGGAGGATCCGTTCGAGGAACCGGGTACACGACTCCACGGCGTCGGCCGCATCGACGGTACTCACGGGATCAGCAGAGGATCGAATGAGCCCGATCACGCTCTCGGTGAGCTGCGCGCTCGTCTCGACGGCCTCCTGGGCCACCCGAAGGCTGTCACTGTCGGGGAGTGCCTGCCTGTCGTCTCGAATCGACTCGAGCGACCCCTGCACCACGGTGAGCAGGTTGTTCAGGTTGTGTACCAAGCCACTCGCGGCTCGCCCGACGACAGAGAAGCGCTCCGCTTCCGGTTCGAAGGTGGTGTTCGTGCGAAGCGTGTCGCGACTCGAGAAGAGCGCTGCGATGTGACCGGACTCGAGGAAGTAGCGACGAATCAGGATCTCGCGCCCATCCGCACTGCGAAGGATCTCGCTGCCGGGAGCATCGCGCCGACGGAGCCTTTCGTAGCGCTCGCGGGCGAGTTCGCTCGAGCTGCCGCTCCCGAAGAATCCCTGTTCCGCGACAAGGCGATAGAGATCCGAAAGGGGCAGCCCCTCGCGCAACTCGTTCTCGGGTACGAGGCCGACTCGCTCGAACGTGTCGTTCCAGGTCACGAGTTGATGGTTGGAATCGTGAATGGCAACGCCGTGGTCGCAAATGTCGAGCACTTCGTCCGAGCGACTCGAGTCATCCATGGCACACCCCCATTGGCACTCGGATCCGTCAATCGCGCCTACCGGAGGCCGCTGCTATCATCACCGGGTAGCTGGTGTTAGCTGATGGTAGCAGGAGGTGACATGACATCAAGCAGTGATGGAAAGCGCCAGGTGATTTCTGCACGTCTCTCGGACGAGGCAGCCGAAGGGTGGCGGAGCTTCTGCTCGAAAGCCGGGGTATCGCTCGCGGCGTTCCTGGAGGTCGCGGGCCTCGAATTGGCGAGCGAGTCCTTCCCTCCCAGTGTGAATGAACGACGGCAAATGGTCGAAAAGGCGAGAGAAGTCGACCGCAAGCGCCGCGAGCGGAAGTGAGTCGCCGCATCGTATGCCGCGTGGCGGGCGACCCGATCCAATGAAGCGATCAACGAGACCTACCGCGCCGAGCGTGCGAACGAACGCCGATCGTCGCGAGTGCCCCGGCGAGTAGCGCACCGGCCAGCGCTCCGAGACCCGGCACCGCCGACGAAAGCTCATCGACGATCCGCAGCTTGGGGTCGGCGGTTCCGCTTGAGCCGTCCAGCTCCAGATACTCGATATCGGAATCGACGTCGCCCACGAGGTTCGGGTCCACCACCTGGAGGCGATAGCCCGAGTAGTTGCCCGCTCCGGCCGCGTCCGCCTTTGCGGCAGCCGTGACGTCGACGGACAGCCGATTCCCGGGCGACACGTCGTCGAACGCGAACACGGGGCCAACCGGCGCCGCAGCGGCCTGGTAGTCGAAGGTCGCCCGGATCGCGTCCTCGCCCGCAGTCATCGCCTGGAGCTGGAAGTCGAAGGACGCCAGGGGATCGACGTCCGGCACCACGGTCCCGCCGCCGGAGAAGGTGTCGGCCAGCACAAAGATGCCATTGGCGGGAATCAGGCCGGACAGCGGGATGCTGTGCGTGACCGACCCGTTCGAGCCGTTGATCCCCTCGATCATGAGCCCCGTGAGATCCATTCCGGGCGTTCCGGACGGCTCGACGAAACCCAGCCCGTCGTCGCTGCCGACGGCGTCGTAGACGACCTCGGAGATCAGAGGCAGAGCCGCAGGAGCCGAGGGCCCGACCGACAAGAGTCCGAGGCAGGCGAAAGCGCCAAGCGCCGCCACGACGGCGCGCGTTCCCATACATCAAGTTCCTCCAGACCGGGGCATCGGGACCGGGTCGGAAGGAGAGTAAGAGTCGTGCGCCCAACGACAGCGGCGGCCCTTCGCTGCAAGTGCCCGAGCGCTCGGACTCCTAGTTCCTCAGGCACTGCCGGCTCGAGGCTCTTGTGAACGCAGCGGCACGACCCGAGAGAGAGACTGCGGGCACGCGCGCCAGCCGGCCGATGGTCGGCCAGGCCGAGCAGAGGTTGGCCCTGACGTGCGGCCGGCACCCGCGGGACACTCGAAGACCGGATGCCCCGCACGGACTCCTCCCCCTTAGCTGGAGGTGGAGCCAGCGTCGGTCCGGGATCCACCGTTGACATCGAACTTTTCACACTGTACAAAGTTCAGTCATGAGCACAGCGGAATCACCCTCACCGCTTCCTCTCGACCGGAGGCAGGCGGGCGTCGCGGCACGACGTCAACGAATCCTCGCTGCAGCGCGGGAGCTGATGAGGAGCGGCGGTGTGGAGGCGCTCTCCATGCGCAAACTCGCTCGCCAGGCGGACCTCAGCGTGCCCACGCTCTACAACCTGCTCGGGGGGCGCGAAGAGATCCTCAAGGCGCTCGTGGTCGAAGCCATCGATCGCATGGACGCGGCCCTGGAGCGCGAAGCGCCCCTCGACGACCCCCTCGAGCGTTGCCGCGCCGTGGTGACGGTCAGCATCCAGCACATCGTGGAGTTCGAGACGATCTTTCGCCCGATGCTCCTCGCGGCCCATCAGGGCCTGACTTCCTGGGGTCTCGAAGAGGACAAGCTGACCGCACGCGCCGTCCGCATGCAGGCGATCGCGATCGAAGTCGCCATCGACCGTGGGCAGCTACGCGATCTCCTCGACCCGACCCTCCTCGGTCACCAGATCTTTCACGGCTTCGAACTCGCCAGCATGCGCTGGGCTTTCGGCGTTCTCGACGAAGAGGGCTTCCGCAATCGCGCCCTGTACGGCCTCTACGTTGCGCTGCTCGGCGTCGCGACGCCCTCGGCGCTTCCCGGCATCGAGCGCGAGTTGCGCAGGCTCGAGCGAGGGCTCGGCGCGCCTCGCCGAAGGCGGCGCGCGAAGAACACGGTCGAATCCAATTGATTTCTCGAGAACCATCGATTGACCAGAACGAGGGAACTACGCGATGCCACCTGTCGATCATCTGACAACATCCAGTCGCACCGAAACAACCGCCAGCGCATTTCGCACTGGGCGCCGCTACAGAGCCGGGAGACTCGATGGCCCCTATGACGCCATCGTCATCGGCTCAGGCCCTGGTGGCCTGGCGGCAGCCGCATGCCTGTCGGACGCCGGGCAGAAGGTCCTCGTGCTCGAACAGCACTATACGGCCGGAGGCTTCTCGCACACTTACGCTCGCCACGGCTACGAGTGGGACGTCGGCGTTCACTTCCTTGGCGGACTCGGCGAGCCGGACGCCTTCTTCTCTCGCGTCTACAGCTTCCTGACCGGAGGCCAGCTCCAGTGGTCGCAGACGCCCGTCGACGGCAACAGGCTATACGTCAGGGGCGAGGAGCCCGCGACCCTGCCCACTCGACGCGAAGACGTCTCCGAGATCGCCGAGCGCTTCCCCGAAGAGCGAGACGCCATCGAGGCGATCCTACAGCACGCCGAGAAGGTCGTTTCGAAGACGATGCCCTGGTGGG
>JANQEL010000006.1 GCA_028278345.1 Myxococcota bacterium | reverse complement strand
TCCCGCGCCGCGCCTGGGTGCCTTCAGTGTGACGGTGCTCGGTGCCAGCCTCTGGTTTCTCTCGCTGAGTTTCGGCGAGTACGTGCCAGCGCCGGCGGCGCTGGCGCGCGAGATCCTCGACAACCTGCGCGACGGCATCGCGCTGATTACGCGCGATGGCCGCGTTCGAGCGGCCAACCGGGCGTTCGCGACGCTTCGAGGTGTCCAGGCCGACGCCCTGGTCGACGAAGCCGTGGGTCGACTGCTCGGCGTCGCGCCCGACGAAATCCCCGATGGAGGTACGGAGATCGAAACGACCCTCGAGCAGAACGAGGGCATCGCGATTCCGGTCTCTGCATCCCGCGCGACGTTGCGCGACGAAGAGGGGAGCGACCTCGGCAGTGTGATCGTGCTGCGCGACTTGCGCGAAGTGGTCCGCCTACGGCGACGGCTCGTCACCGCGGGAAGGCTCGCCGCGGTCGGCGAACTCGCAGCGGGGATCGTACACGAGGTCAATAATCCGATCGCCTTCATCCAGTCCAACCTCCACTACCTGCAGAAGAACGACGTCAGCACCCTGGAAGTGCTCGAGCGCGAACTCGGGGCTGAGCGCATTCCTCCCGCCATCCGCGACGTGGGTCATCTCGTCGGCCAGTCACTGCAGGAAGTGGCGCGGGTTGGGGCGATCGTGAAGGAGATTCGCGGCTTCTCTCACATGGGCACGGCCGGCGTACAGGCCAATGACGTGAACGCGTTGCTCGAAGACGCGGTGCGGATCGCGCTCCCCCAACTGCGTACGAGAGCGACGCTGTTGCGTGAGTATCGCGAAGTGCCTCCCGTCGAATGCCAGGGACAGGATCTTCGTCACGTCTTCCTGGAACTCGTGCTGAATGCGGCCGAGGGGCTGCGCGGCAATGGAACGATCCGGCTTCGCACCGAGGCCACGGAAGAGGAGGTGTCGATCGAGTTCAGTGACGACGGCCCCGGCTACACCCCCGATCAGATCGCGCACATCTTCGAACCGACGCTCGGGCGCGAAGAGGATCTTCCCGTTCCCGATCTGTGCGTAGCGGATCAGATCGTTCGCCAGCACGGTGGCACGATCGAGATGGAGTCGGAGCCCGAACGTGGCAGTCGCGTCACGGTTCGTCTGCCGCTTTCGAATGGAGAGCGCGCGTGATCGTCGAAACCTATTTCGTGCTCGAGATCGCGACGCTGCTGGCTTCCGTGGCCTTCGCATGTGTCTTGATCGCACGCGACCCGGGCCAGCGCATCAATCAGCGCATGGCGCTGATCCCGGCCCTGGTTGCGCTCTGGTCCCTCGGCGAGATCTGTTGGAACCTGCAGGTCGAGCCGCGACGTGCCGAGCTGGTGATTCGCCTGACTGCAGGGGCGTGGCTATTGCTTGGCCCGGCGTGTCTGCATCTCTATGCCGAGGTGGCGGGCGCACGCCATACCGCTGCGCGTCGGCTCGTTCCTCTTTCGTACTTCGTGAGCTTCGCAGCCACTGGCCTGCACGTGGCGACCGGAGTCGGCTTGTCGCACGTATATCCGGTGCCCTGGGGCTACGGCTTCAGTCTCAGCCCGTCCTTCGTCCTTCTCTACGGCGTGATGGCGGTGCCCATCACCTTCGTCCTGTTGTCATCGCGCAACCTGTTGCCGGAGGCAGGAACGGAGCGGGAGCGGCGCGATTGGCGCGCGCTCTACATCGCGATGTTCGCCGCGTGGTTGTTCGCGACGGCGGCCGATATCGCGCTTCCTCTCTTCGGTTGGAACTTTCCGCCCCTCGGTTCGGCCCCGATTCTCTTGATCGCATTCGGTCTGGCCCTGCAGTTCAAGCGACACGGCTATTCGCTGATGGCGCCGAGTGCCTTTGCGAGCGAGATCCTCGAAGCCCTGGGCGAAGGGGTCGTGATGCTACGCGCAAACGGACGCGTGCGCATCGCGAACGCCACCTTCGAGCGCATGGTGGGGGCCACGGGAGCCGCGATTCGTGGCGTTCCCTTCTCGCACTTCGCTCCGACCCTGGACATCGATCCGCGCAACATGACCGAAGATGTCGAGTGCGATCTCGCACACGCCGATGGCTCGAGCGTGCGGGTTTCGATCTCGCCGACCCGCCTGCGCAACCCTTCGGGCAACACGCGGGGGGCGGCCCTGGTGATTCGCGATCTGCGGGAAGTCACCGCCCTGCGCGGAAGCCTCGTCGCTTCGGATCGACTGGCGATGGTGGGCGGGCTTTCGGCCAGCATCTCCGACGAGATTCGCGAGCCCATCGAGAAGGTGCGCAGCCACCTCGAAGGCATGCGCGCGAGGCTTGTGACGCTGCGCGAACTGGCGGCGGAAGTTCCCGACGACGAGAAGCTCGAAGAGTTGGTCTTCGATCGCGCCGAACTGCTCGAGGAGTGTCTCGAAGGAGTCGCACGCGTCGAGTCGATCGTGCACGACGTGCGGGGCTTCGCCGCAGGGCAGAGCGGCCCGCGCGAAACCGTCGATCCGAACCGCTTGATCGAGAACGCCCTTCGCATCGCCGTGGCGCGCGCGGATCGCGATGTCTGCTTCGAGAGACGCTTCGAAGAGCTGGCGCCGATCGAATGCTGCCCCGGCGAAATCGTACAGGTGCTGGTCAATCTGCTCGTGAACGCCATCCACGCGACCTGCGAGAACGGCCGCGTCCAGCTCTCGAGCCATAGCAATGCCGGCGAGATCTGGATCTGTATCGAGGACGATGGCAGTGGCATCCCACAGGATGTGATGAACCGGATCTTCGACCCCTTCTTCACCACCAAGCCCGTGGGAGATGGCACGGGGCTCGGGCTCGCGATCTCCCTGCACATCGTGCACAACCACGGCGGCGATCTGCGCGTCGAGTCGGAGGACGGTCGCGGTTCCCGATTCACCCTTGCGTTGCCGATCGACCCCGAGCATCCCGTGCAGCGGGGTGCTGTTGGCGGAGTGCTCAATCGGTAGACTCGGGCGCCTCTTCGATCGGAGACGCCCCACGATGCCAACGCCTTCGCGCGCGCAGAAGTTGCGCGATCTACTCGACACCCCCGACGTGCTCGTCATGCCCTGCTGCTTCGACGCGCTGTCGGCCCGACTCATCGAAGCCGCTGGCTTTCCCCTCACCTTCATGAGTGGCTTCGCCGTTTCGGCCGCGCGCATCGGCCTCCCCGACACCGGCCTGATCTCCTACGCCGAGATGCTCGACCAGGGGCGCAACATCTGCGGCGCGACTTCCTTTCCGGTGATCGGCGATGCCGACACGGGTTATGGCAACGCGATGAACGCGAAGCGCACGGTCGAGGGCTACGCGGCGGCGGGTTTCGCCTGCGCGATGATCGAAGACCAGCTCGCTCCGAAGCGCTGCGGGCACACGCGCGGGAAGGAGGTGGTCGATCGCCAGGAAGCCTATGCGCGGATTCGCGCCGCGGTCGCCGCCCGGGAAGAGGGCGCCGACATCCTGGTGATGGCGCGCACCGACGCGCGTCACGGACACGGCCTCGAGGAGGCGATCGAGCGCTGTCGCGCGTTTGCCGATCTCGGTGCCGACGTCCTCTTCCTCGAAGCCCCGCAGAGCGAAGCCGAGATGGAAGAACTCTGCGCGAAGCTTCCCGGTCCCAAGATGGCCAACATGGTCGAAGGCGGAGACACCCCGATCCTGCCCCCCGCGCGCCTGCAGGAGATCGGCTTCAAGATCGCCGCCTATCCCCTCACGCTGCTGTCGACGGCAGTGGCCGCGATGCAGGGCGCCCTCGAGACTCTCGGCCGCGGTGAAACACCCGAGGGTCTGCTGCCATTCGCGACCCTGCGCGACATCGTGGGCTTTCCCGCCTACGAAGCGGAACTCGAGCGTCTCTCGCAGGACTGATCAGGTGCCGATTCGTCGCAGACGGAGGAGCGGCGTATCGGGAAGGGGAAGGGTGCCGACGCGTACTTCGGCTTCGACCGCCCACATGTTGTCTTCCTGCTCGTCGCACAGCACGTGGCTCACCTCGAAGGTGTCCGCATCGCGTTCGACCAACCGCATGAGATGCGCGGCACGCGCCCCGGGTTGGAAGACGATTTCTTCGTAGTCTTCATAGAAGTCGGCAAGGGCGGCTTCGAAACGCGCCGCGTCCCAGGGGTCGTCCCGATCGCTGTGGATGGCGTCGCTCGCGGCTTCGTACTCCTGGCGCGCGAGACAGCGAATCAGGTGATGCAGTTCGGAGCGCACGCGGGCCTCGAAGGCCTTGCGGTCGAGGCGGGGCGGCGCTTCGGGGGCGTCGCGATCGTCGGGTGCATCGAGCACGCTTCCACCGTCGACGCGGTCCTGCCACTCTTCGAGCAGGCTCGCATCCACTCTCGCGAGCAGGGTGCGGAAGTAGGCGATCATGTCGAGCACGTCGTCGCCCTTGTGCGCTTCGGGCACCGTGCGAACCAGGGTGTTGTGCACCTGCGAGAGGTATCGCAGCAGGGTCCCCTCCATGCGGGCCATCTGGTTGCGATTCACGTAGTCGTTGAACGCCGAGTAGCTCTCGAACATCTCGCGCGCGAGCCCCTTCGGCCGGATGTTCTCTTCGCCCACCCAGGGATGTGCTTCGGCGAAGCGATTGAACGTGGCGTAGATGAACTCGGCATGGGGTTTGGGCCAGGTGATCTCGTCGAGCTTCGCCATGCGCTCCTCGTAGGGCACGCCCTCGGCCTTGAGCTTCGCGACGACCTCGCCCTTGATGCGGCGTTCCTGGGCGATCAAGAGCGCGCGGGGGTTCTCGAGGATCGCCTCGACGCAGGCGAGCAACTGGAGCGCGTGATCGGGGGCACCCGGGTCGAGGGCCTCCATGACTTCGACGAGGTAGAGGGAGAGGGTGTGGTGCAGGGAGAAGTCGCGTTGCAGCTCGTCGCTCACGCGCACCTCGCCACCGAAATAGGCCGGGCCGCGCTCGACGACGAGGATTTCGGCGCGACGCAGGGCGCGGAAGAGCACCGCGGCCTCGCGACGCTGTCGCCGCTTGCTGCGCGCGTCTTCGAGGGATCGACCGAGCATCGCGTCGAGGCGCGCGTAACCGCCGCGCCCGAGTTCATCCGCCCCCTGGAGGCAGCCCACCAGGAGCCCGGCCGTCACCCGGAAGCGCGACTTCAGCGGTTCCGGCGGGCTCGTCGAAAGCCGCGTCAGCGTGTCGGCATTCCACGGGACGTAGCCCCTGGTCGGCGCCTTCTTCTTGACGATCTTCTTCTTCCTACCGGCGCCCTTCGCGGCGGCGCTGGCTTCGCGCGACTTGTTCTCGATCACGTGCTCGGGTGCCTGACACACGACGCTCCCCGCATCGTCGAACCCCTTGCGCCCCGCGCGACCCGAGATCTGAAGGAACTCCCGCACGGGCAGGATCGCCACGCGCTCGCCGTCGAACTTGCAGAGCTTCGTGAAGAGCACCGTGCGGATCGGGATGTTCACCCCGACGCCGAGGGTGTCGGTGCCGCACACCACCTTGAGCAACCCGAGCTGCGCCAGGCGTTCGACGAGCAGGCGATACTTCGGCAACAGGCCCGCGTGATGCAGGCCGATGCCGTGGCGCAGCACGCGCTGGATCTCCTTGCCGAAGGGGGTGTCGAAGCGGAAGCCCACGAGTTCTTCCGCGATCCGCTTCTTCTCGGCCTTGTCGCTCACGCCTGCGCTGGTGAGCGCCTGGGCCTGCTCGGCGGCTTCGCGCTGGGTGAAGTGCACGATGTAGATGGGCGCCTGGCCCCTGGCCAGGAGTTTCTCGACCGTCTCGTGGATCGGCGTTTCACGGTACGCGAAGTCGAGGGGCACCGGGCGCTCGTCTGCGTGGATACGTACGACCTTGCGCCCGGTGGTGCGGGTGATCAGCTTCTCGATCTCGCCGGTGTCCCCGAGTGTGGCCGACATCAGCAGGAACTGCGTGTCGCGCAGCTCGAGCAACGGGATCTGCCACGCCATGCCGCGATCGCGATCGCCGAAGTAGTGGAACTCGTCCATCACCACGTAGGGGGCGTCGAGGGCCGCGCCCTCGGAGACCGCCATGTTGGCGAGCACCTCGGCAGTGCAGCAGATGATCTTGGCATCGCGGTTGATGCTCGCATCCCCCGTCAACATGCCGACCTGGTCGGCGCCGAACTCGTCGCACAGGGCGAAGAACTTCTCGCTCACCAGCGCCTTGGTGGGCGCGGTATAGAAGGAGCGTCGGCCTTCGCTGCGCGCCTTGAAGTGGAGCCCCGCCGCGACCAGCGACTTGCCCGAGCCGGTCGGCGTCGAGAGGATGACGTGCTGCCCGGTGGTGAGTTCGAGCAGCGCCTCTTCCTGGGCGGGGTAGGGGACCAGCCCCGTGTCGTGAATCCAACCCGTGAAGCGATCCAGCAACTCGTCGGCATCGGCGGTGGTGTTGGCGGGGATGCGCTCGGCGAGGCGGGGCACCGACGCTCGAGCTTCTGTGCTCTCCGCATTCACTTCGGAACCAACTGTGGGTGGATCGGTACTCATGAACGACAGGGCCCCGTTTCGTCCGGGCCGCATTCGAGCCGCCGTTGAATCCCGAAGCGCGCCTGGGCGTCGAAGTCGGCGGACGTCGAATCGGACGGGCGGAGCAGAAACTCGCACAGTTCCTCGGTAGCATCGCGACCGGGCCGCCAGAAGAACGAGAAAACGTCGAACGACAGAACGAGAGAAGGACCGCTGTGATGACGAACGCCACCCGCACCCCTGCTGCCGATCGATTGCGTCGTCCCCTCGCTTTCGTGGCCGGCTGGGCGGCGGTGCTCGCGAGTGCGGCGTTCTTCGTGGTGAACGCGGGTGCGGAAGAACCCGCGGTGACCGACCTCTCCCAGGTCGAGGTCGGCATCATCGAGGCGGGGGACATCGTCGAAGCCCTCGCCGTGCCGCGCGGTACCAAGGTGCGCGCCGGCGCTCGCCCGCGCGTTCGCCTGCCCGTCTATTTCGAGTTCAACTCCGCCGAACTCAAACCCGAAGCCCAGCAGCTGCTGCGCAAGGTGGGCAAGGCGCTCTCCGCGACCGACCTCGAGACCTTCCGTTTCTCGGTCGAGGGCCATACCGACAGCGTCGGCGGTGAGGCCTTCAACGCCGATCTTTCGCGGCGCCGTGCCGAAGCGGTGCGCGCCTTCCTCGAAGCCAACGGCGTCGACAAGAAGCGCATGGATACGGTGGGTCGCGGCGAGTCGGATCCGGTCGATACGAATCGCACCGACGAAGGCCGCAAGCACAATCGCCGGGTCGAGATCATCAACCTCGGCGCGCCTTCGTAGCCACCGGGTCGGGCGGCCTCGTCATGCGCGCGCCCGCGGCGATCTTTGCTTCGCTGATCGCCCTCGCGCTTGCGATCGTTCCGCTCGCTTCCGGCGAGGACGAGAGTTCCGCCGCGCATTGGGTCGAACTCGCGCGGGAAGCCGGCCAAAACTGCAAGGCGGGAGAACTCGATCGCGCCGCCGAAGCCCTCGATGCGCTGGCGGTGGACCTCTCCGGCGCGATCGGGCGGGATCACGATGCCGTGGCCCTCGTCGAGATCGCGCGCAGCCAGGTGACGCGGGCCCTGGGGCAGAGCCCAACGCCTTTGCCTGCTTCCGATTCCGAGGCGGGTGAACTCGCACCGGAAGTCGCGGAAGCATTCTCTTCCCTGCGCGCCTGCACTCGCGTGCGATTGCCGAAGCCGTCGAGCGAGCTGCTCGACCCCTCGCTCCAGGCTGAGGCGATGCCTTCGGCGCTTCCCGGCGGTGACTTCGCGACCCAGCTCGAAGCGGCCCGCGGGCTCGCGCGCAAGGGCCAGTACGAAGCCGCGGCGAGAGCCGCGCGTCGCGCGGAGGCGCTCTCGCGTGCCGAAGCCGACCCGACCGCGCGCGCGAATGCGGCCAGCACCCTCGCACTCCTGCAGCTCCAAGTCGGCGACTTCGAACAAGCCGCGAAGTCGGCCCGGCAGGCCGATCGCGCTGCGGCCCGCGCAAGCGACCCGCTGACCCGCATCGCGATGGCGCGCCTCTTCACGGCCATGCGCCACCTCGAGAAGGCGAGCGAGATCCTCGATGCCAGCGAAGCCGCCGCTGCGGGGGATCCCGCGGTCGCGGCCGAACTCGCGGAGGCCCGTGGCGACTTCGCCCTCGCCCTGGGCGCTCCCGGTCGCGCCATCGATGCCTTCGATTTCGCCGTCGAAGGACATCGCGAGCGCTACGGCACCGAGCATCCCTCGACCGCCAGCGTGCTGCAGTTGCGCGGGCAGGCGCACCGCATGGCGGGAGACCTCCCGGCCGCCCAGCGCGATCTGCGCGAAGCCCTCGAGATTCGCGAACGCCGTTACGGAGCGGCGCACCCGGAAGCCGCGCGCACGCGCAACGCCCTCGGCATCGTGCTGGCGGATCTCGGCGATTGGGTGCGCGCCGACGCGGTCTTCGGCGAGGCCCTCGAAGCCCTCGATCGCGAACTCGGCAAGCGACACCCGGAAGTGATCACCGTGCGAGCGAACCGCGTGCTGGTCGAGTGGGGGCGCGAAGAGAGCGAAGTCGAGGCCTTCCACTACGCCGCGATCCTCGATGGGCTCGTCGCGACCTACGGCGAGGACCATCCGGTGGCGAGCGAGGCGCGCCGCAACCTCGCGCGCATGCAGGAGGTGCTCGGCGACGCCGAAGCCGCCGAGGCCCTGCTCGACGCTGCCCTCGCTTCGCAGACCCGCTCCCTCGGTGCCGGGCATCCGAGCCTCGCCCGCACGCGGATGGCGCGCGGTCGCTTCTTCGCGAGAGCCGGGCGCTACAGCGAGGCGCATCGCGAACTCACCGCCGCGGTCGATGGGCTGCGCGCCCATCACGGCGACGAGCATCCCCTGGTCGCGCGGGCGCGCACCGCGCGGGCACAGGTGGCGACCGCACTCGGGCGGGGCGGCGAGGCCTGGAGCGATGCGCGCGAGGCCGCCCGCGTCTTCGATCTCTATCTCCAGCGCTCCTTTGGAGCGATGCCCGATCGCCAGCGCGTGCTGCTCGCGGCCGACGCGGCGCGCGTGGTGGGAGCCCTCGCTTCTCTGGATGCCCGTGGCGTCGCGGATGCGCGCGCAGTCTACGCGGCGTTGATTCCCCAGCGCGATGCGGTGCTGCGAAGTATCGCGACCGATCAGCGTCGACGCCGCTCCGAAGCGGCCGAATCCTTCGAGACCCTGCGCCAATTGCGCGAGCGCTATGTCGCCGCCGTCTTGAGCGACGGCGCCGAGGCGGCGGCGCGCGGTCGCGAACTCGCCGAAGCGATCGACGCCGAAGAGTCGGTGCTCGGTCTCACGCGCGGCGGCATGCGCGAGCGCGACGCTTCGGAGATCCTGCACGCCGCCTGTCAGCGGATGCCGCGGGACGCCGCGTTGATCGAGTACGTGGCCTACGACCGTGTGCAGCGACGGGCCGCGAGCGCCAGGCACGGCCTCGACCCGCGACCCCACTACCTCGCGATGGTGGTGCGACCCCAGGGTGGGGCCGGCTCGGCGCGTGAGTGTGCGGTCGATCGCATCGATCTCGGGCCCGCCGCGCCGATCGACGAAGCGGCCGACCGCTTCGCGACGGCGATGCAGGAACAGCGGGGCGACGATGCTGCCGCGCGCGCGGCACTTTCCCGACTCGTACTCATGCCATTGGAGAAGACACTCGGCCAAAGCGCGAACTGGTGGGTCATCCCCGACGCCTCGCTCTGGGGCGTTCCGTTCGCGGCGCTGCCCGATCCTGCGTCGAAGGACGGGCGCTATCTCGCCGAGCGTGTCGTGCTCGGAACCCTGACGTCGATCCACGAACTCGCGGACATCCAGGCCGAGGCTCGCGTCGCCGCCGGTCCGACGTTGCTCTTCGGTGCACCCGAGTTCGGATCGCGAGAAGCCGGCGCGGGCCCGCGCGTGCTCACGGCGAGCGGACCGTGTCGCATGAACCCCTTCGAACCGCTCCCCGGAACGGTGCAGGAACTCGAGACCCTGGCCGCGCTGCTTCCGAACGCGCGCGTCGTCGCGGGGAGCGACGCGGGAAAGCGCCGTCTCCTGCGCGAGCTCGAAGCGCGCCCGAGCGTCGTCCACCTCGCGACCCACGCCTACTTCGCCGGCTTCGCCGCTCGCGACGCCGGCTGCGGAAGCGAGATGCCCGAGCGTGATCGCGAGCTTGCCCTCGGGCGCTCGACGGTGGTTCCCAACCCGCTCCTGCTCTCGGGGATCGCGCTCGCGGGCGCCAACGATCCCGAAGCGACGGCGAACGATGGCTCGGTCGGCGGCATCCTCACGGCCCTCGAGGCTTCGGGGCTCGATCTCTCGGCGGCGCGGCTCGTCGTGCTCTCGGCCTGTGACACGGGCGCCGGTCTTCACCACCGCGGTCAGGAAGTGCAGGGGTTGCGATTCGGCTTCCGGGCCTCCGGGGCGGATTCGCTGCTCACGAGTCTGTGGCGCAGCAACGACGTCGTGACGCGCAAGTTGATGCACGACTTCTACAGTGCGCTCCGGACGAACGGCGCTTCCGGCGACGATCTTTTCCAGGGGCCACGCGCCCTGCGCGCCGCGCAGCTCGCACGCATCGAGAGCGAACGCCGCCTCGGCCTCACGAAGCCGCTGACCTGGGCGAACTTCGTCTTCTCGGGCGTCTACTGAGAGCCGCTTCCGGGTCGCTTGTCGTGCGCAGGAGCGACTGCGAAACTCCCGCTCCCAGCAGCCCATTGAAAAACCCTTCGGTCGCCACTCGCCGCTCTTCGGCCCGGACTCTGCGTCGCGCAAAAGCGGCCGTAGCATGGCTACGCCCACTTTCACGCGCCTTGATTCCGGGCCGAATCACGCCGATTGGCTCGGTCAGGGTTCCTCAACGGGCCGCTGGCGACTCCCATTTCGAACCCGAGCGACCGATGAGAGCCCCATGACCTTCCAATTGAAACCCCACCCCGATTTTCCCGCAGTCGTTGGGCCGGTCGTCATCTGTGTGATGGACGGCGTGGGGATCGGACGCCGCGACGATTCGGACGCGGTCTGGCTCGCGCGCACCCCGAACCTCGATCGCATCTTCACCCAGGCGCCGACGACCCAACTGGTCGCCCACGGCACGGGTGTCGGCATGCCGGGCGACGACGACATGGGCAATAGCGAGGTCGGCCACAACGCGATCGGCGCCGGGCGAATCTTCGATCAGGGCGCGAAGCTCGTCGCCAACGCGATTGCCTCGGGGAGCCTGTTCGAGGGCCCGGTCTGGAAGGAGATGACCGAAAGGGCGCGCGAGACGGGCGAGCCGATGCACTTCATCGGCCTACTCTCGGATGGCAATGTGCACAGCCACATCGACCATCTCTTCGCGATGCTGCGACGTGCGAGCTCCGAGGAGGTCGAGAAGGTGCGCATCCACCCGTTGCTCGACGGACGCGACGTACCCGAGACGAGCGCCCTCGAGTACATCGACGCCCTCGAAGGCGAACTCGCGAAACTGAACGACCGCGCCGACCGCGACTACGCGATCGCTTCGGGTGGCGGCCGCATGTTCATCACGATGGATCGCTACGGCGCCGACTGGGAGATGGTGGCGCGCGGTTGGCGCGCCCACGTGCACGGCGAGGGCCGACGCTTTCGTTCGGCGCGCGAAGCCGTGCAGACCTTCCGCGACGAAAAGAAGGGCATCGGCGATCAGTACCTCCCTGAGTTCGTGATCGAGGACGATCGCGGGCAAGCCATCGGCACGATCACCGACGGTGCGTCGGTGATCTTCTTCAACTTCCGGGGGGATCGCGCCCTCGAGATCAGCCAGGCCTTCGAAGACGACGAGTTCGAGCACTTCGATCGCGGCCTGCGGCCGAATGTGCTCTACGCCGGCATGATGCAGTACGACGGCGATCTGATGATCCCGAAGAAGTTCCTCGTCGATCCGCCGGCCATCGACCGCACCCTCGGCGAGTTCCTGGTGCACAACGACGTGCCGCTGCTCGCCATCAGCGAGACCCAGAAGTTCGGGCACGTGACCTACTTCTGGAACGGCAATCGCAGCGGCCAGTTCGATGCGTCACGCGAGAAGTACATCGAGATCCCGAGCGACGACGTGCCCTTCAACGAACGCCCGGCGATGAAGGCCCCGGAGATCACCGACAGCGTGCTCGCCGAACTCGCCACCGGTCGCTACGAGCACGTGCGCCTCAACTACGCGAACGGCGACATGGTCGGCCACACGGGAGATCTCGCGGCCTCGATCAAGGCCGTCGAAACCGTCGACGAACAGATCGGCCGCCTCGCCAGCGTGGTCGAGCAGATGAAGGGCGCGCTCGTGATCACCGCCGATCACGGCAACGCCGACTGCATGTTCGAATTCGACAAGAAGACGGGCGAACCGAAGCGGGACGAGAACGGGCAGATCACGCCGAAGACGAGCCACACCCTCAACCCGGTGCCGTTCTCGATCCATGCGCCCGGCTACGCGCTCGTGCTCGACCCCGCCGCCGGGGGCGCGGGGCTCGGCAACATCGCCGCGACGCTCCTGCAGCTCCACGGCCTGCAGGCGCCCGAGGACTATCTGGCGTCGCTGCTCGCCGCCAGCCGGGCCTAGCCGCCGCGGACCTACGCTGGACTACGGAGCGGGATCGCCGGGAACGTTGGGCCCCGGATCGGCCGCCATGAGGTTCGGGTCCGTGAACATGTTGGCGTTGCCCACGCATTGGGCCGCGGCGAGGCAGGCCGGGGCCGCGAGCGGTGCGCCGAGCGTGCCCACCGGGATGATCGGCGGACCGGACGCTACCTGGGGAACGTCGACCTCGGTGTCCATCTTGGCGATCTGCGCGATCGACTTGTCGGCGTACTGCCGGACCGCGGCCTTCACCGCCGCGATGCGGAAGCGCGAATCATCCATGCAATCGCTCGAGAAGGCGGGGCCGCCCTCTGCGCTCTCGACTTCGCCCACCACACCGTCGCTCGTGATCGTGATCTTCTCGCCGGGCGAGATCACCTTGGGCGCCTGGCTCCCCGAGCCCGCGATCTTGATCTGGTGTTCGAGGGACGTGATCGTGGTCTCGCCCGAATCGGAATCGACCTTCACGTGCACCTCGGTGCCCATCAGGGTCGCGATCGCCGCCGGCGTATGGATCTCGAGCGGGCTGTCGGCGGGGCGCTTGCCCGCGCTGACCTTCACCTGACCGCCGCGAAGGTTGAGCGCGCTGGGGCCATCGCCCGCATCGCTGCCGAAGCCGAGCGCCGCCCCGTGGCACATGGTGACGACGGCGGTATCGCCGACCAGCACCGAGGCGGTGCCACCGCCTTCGACCTCGATGGTGTCCCCGCTGGCGACTTCGTCGCTCTGCGAAGCGGCTTCGCCGTTCACGGATACGTTGCCGTGGGTCGAGGTCAACACCGTCGATGCAGAAGCGCCGCCGGTGATGACGAGCCCGAGTACAACGAGTGCGAAGAGAATGAACTTGGGAAGGTGAATGGGGGGATTCATGTTGTGGCTCCAGCTTTGACTCACGCGCGAAGCGACGCAGGGCTCAGTACGTGAAGGTCACGTACGTGCCCACGACGTGTCGGTTGTAGTCGTAGATGTCCTCGATGTTGGAATCAATGAACGTGAACGCTCCGCGCAGGGCCACCTCCCAGTACTGCGCGAAGGGAACGGTCAGGTCGAGTTTGAGGCGCGCGATGTCGTCGTCGCGCTTGCGGGGGTCTCCGCCTGTCGGGAACGCCGTGGTCGGCGTGTGCTCGTTCCGGTAGTCGCGGTGGAAGTACTGCACCAGGATGCCGCCGCGCGCGTCGAAGGGAAGTTCGACGCCAGCCCCGACCGACACCACGACGCCGTCGTACTCGAATTCGGTGCCGTCGGTGCGCTGGCGCTGGTAACCGACCCCCGCCCGCGCGTACGTGAAGGGCGCGGGGAGGTAGATGAACTGCGAAAGGCTCACGTCGTGGAGAGTGCCGTCGGCGTCGAACTCCTCCACATCGGTCGTATCGAAGCGATAGGCGAGGTCGTGATACTGATAGAGCAGTTGGGTCACGCCCCACTCGGAGTTGGCGTAGGTGAGCGACGGCGACACCCGGCGCATCTCGAGATAGTCGGCGTCGAGGTCGAGGTCGGTCGTCGAGGCATCGAAGCGGGTACCCAACCGGAAGTCCCCGTAGTGGAGCCCGAGATCCGCCCAACCGAGGTGGGTCACTTGATCAACTTCGTCCGCGCGGTCGTGGAGACTCACGAACCCGCTATAGCCGGCGCGCAGGGTCACGAACTCCATGTCGAGCAGGTCGTAGTAGGTGTCGATCGAGAAGACCCCGAGGACGTCTTCCTTCCTCTTCAGTTCGATCTCGCTGAACTCATCTCCCTCGACGATCGAGAGGGTGACGCTGCGACCCACGAAGGTCGGGTTGCTGTCGAACTCGATGCCCGAGGTGAGATCGATGCCCCACCAGCGTTCTTCGGGTTGGATGCGTTCGCTGATCGAGGCGGCCGCGATCGCCAGGGGGTCGGAGGGAGACATCGAGGCGGCTTCGCTCAGCGCCGCGGTCGAGGCTTCGAGGTTGCCCATGAAGACTTCGGCGAGCCCGATGTAGTAGCGGCCCTGCAAGCGCAGCGAGGGATCGAGGGCGATCGCCGACTTCATGTGCTGCACGGTTTCGGGAAAGCGCTGCTGGCGGTAGTCGGAGACGCCGCCGTAGAACTCGGCCTGGGCGTTGTCGGGTTCGACGGCGAGCACGCGGTCGAACTCCTCGGCGGCCTCGGCGGCGCGATCGCGGTGCAGCAGCGCCACGCCCAGGGTGAACCGGATGTCGGCGTCTTCCGGATTCGCGCTCACCGCCCGGCGGAACTGATCGATCGCCCCGTCGGGGTCGCCTTCCTTCGCCGCGATCAGCCCCAGATACTGCAGGGCCGAGGCATCGCTCGGGTCGGCGGCGAGCACGGCCTCGAAGTGGGCGCGCGCGGCTTCGAGGTCGCCTTCGCCGTACGCCACCACGCCGCGGTGGTAGGCGAGTTCGGATTCGACCGACGCCAGAGCCGCACCGGGAACTGCCGTTCCCAGCAGGCCCAGCAGGCCAAAGGCGAGGGCGATCGAGGGTACGGCGCGGTTCGCTCGTCGAAGCGCGTTTTCGCGGGTGCAGCTCATGCCCATCCTTCCATGAGGCCAGGTTTTGCGTGGGGCCGCGGGAGTTTGCAATGCAGCGGGTCCGGGGTGGGGAGATCGATTGGTTTGGCTCCGAGAGCGCGCCAGTGTAGTTCGCTGGCTAGAACAGAACACGTTTTCACGCGCATCGACGAGGCTCTAGCGAAGGACATGCAGAACCGTCTCCGCCGACGTCCAGGCTGTTTCGTCGAGGTGATCGAGCAAAGCGGCCAGTTCGTCGAGGTTTGTGCGCGCTGTGGGGGTTGCACTCCAGAAGTCTTCGCCACCGGCAGCACCCAGGAAGGTGACGAGCAACTCGCCCTCGTTGCCCTGGTCGACGATTTCGATCGGCGGCGCCCAATCCGTGGCCGCGACCTTCGGGAACTCGACCAGGGTCGGCAGCAGGATCAGCTTCAAGCGATCGATGCCCGTTCCCGCCTGGGCTTCGAAGGAGTAGATGCCGGGATCCGAAGGCACGGCCAACCGTTCGTCGGCGGCGAGCAGGCCGACGGGCTCGTTCGGGTTGGGGTAGAGCAGATCGATGCTGTCGGTGTTGGCGTCGATGAAGAAGACCAGCGGATAGCAATCGCAGTCGGCCTCGATCTCGAGTCGGTAGGTCGCGCCGTCCTGCAACGGGTTCGGGTTCACCTCGAAGTGCGGATCGACGCCGAGGCTCTCGCTACGCGCTCCGATGAGACGCGCGCGAAGGCCTTCGAACAGGGCGCGGGTTTCGGCCGCGACGGGATCCTCGATTTCGACCGCGGCGGGCTCTAGGGTGTGGAGGGCGAGGTCCGGCGCCGGAGCCGACACATCCGCGGTTCGCCCGAAGGGGTCGTCCGCCTGCTGCTGCGACCAGAAGCCGTAGCTGAGAGCGACCGCGGCGAGTCCCGCCGCGAGCGCGACGATGCGACGTCGACGGGCCGCGCGCTTTCGCGCTTCGCGCTGTCCGTCGAACAACCCTTCGACGTCCTTCGGGCGTTCGGCCGGGTTCAGCGCGAGGAGCTGCTCGAGGGTCGGGCGAATGCCGTCGGGAATCTCGTCGGGGAGTTCGATCGGCTGGCGGCGCTTCTCGACCGCCTGGCTGAAGTTCTTCCCCATGTCGAGGCGTTGGCCCAGGGCCGCGCCACAGAGCATGAGGCCCAGGCTGAAGAAATCCGAAGCCGCTCCGATCTCGCCGTCGTAGAAGCCCAGTTGTTCGGGGGACGCATAGGCGAGCTTGCCCATGAAGCCCCCGGAGACGTTCTGCTCGTCGGCGCGCAGGATCTTCGCAATGCCGAAGTCGACGAGCTTCGCCTCTTCGGTGCGCCCGCCCGGGAGCACGACGTTGTCGGGAGAGAGATCGCGGTGGATCACTCCGCGCGCATGCGCCGCGGCGAGACCCGCACCGATGCGTTCACCGAGCGCGCGGAGTTCCGCTTCGTCGAGGGGCTTCTCTGCGATGCGCTTCGAGAGCGGAACCCCGTCGATCAACTCCATCACCAGGAAGATGCAGCCCTCTTCGTCGCGCAACAGATCGTGACAGCGCACGACGGCGGGGTGATGCACGTCGAGCAGCGCCTTGGCTTCGCGGTGGAAGCGCTCGACCGCGTCGATGTTGGTCGACAGATCGGGGCTCATCACCTTGATGGCGCGCAACCCGCCAAGCGAGAGATGGCGCGCGCTGTAGACGGCCCCCATGCCGCCTTCGCCGAGCTTGCCCGTGATCTCGTAGGCGCCGAAGAGCACGTCGCCCGCCTTGAGTTCGCCGGAGGCCTGTGTGCGGACGATCTGTCCGGGCCGCCAGTCGTCGCGCGAGAACGCGGTCACGAGCGAGTCGAACTCGGTCGTGGCGTCGGACTTGTCATCGCTTGCGGACACCGGGTCTCCTGGCGGCTTTCGTGGGGTGCGCGCGAGGTGCCCCTGGAAAGGAGCCAGCGCGTCTTTGGCAAGTGGTCTCGGCGACGCGTTTGTGTCCGAATTCCCTTGGAAAAACGCAGGTTTTGGCGGTTCGCAGCGGCCGGCTGGGCCAGGCCCGGGCCGAGCGCGATGGGGCTGCGGGTCGAGCGCGGACGCGGTGCCGGGGTGCTGCCTGTGGGTTGCGACCGAAAGCGTGACCGGAAGGGTAGTTGTGCACGCTACCTGCCGCACGGGCGAGGGTCGGGGGGCGGCGCCCCTCGGCTACCCTGCCGGCCCTTCGGCCTGGCCGGAGATCAACGGGTGGGTGGCAGGCGATGCGGCGCGCGGAAAAGGCAGAGCGGGTTCGAAAGATCCTCGACGATCTCTATCCCGAGCCGCCGATTCCCCTCGACCATAGCGACCCCTTCACCCTATTGGTCGCGGTGTTGCTCTCGGCCCAATGCACCGACGTGCGGGTGAATCAGGTGACGCCGGAGTTGTTCGCCTTGGCCTCGACCCCCGAGGCGATGGCCAAGCAGTCGGTCGCGAAGATCCGCTCGATCATCAAACCGTGTGGGCTTTCGCCGCAGAAGAGCCAGGCGATCGCGACGCTCTCGAAGATGCTCGTCGAGTCCCACGGCGGCGTGGTGCCCGCCAACTTCGAAGACCTCGAAGCGCTACCCGGGGTGGGACACAAGACCGCGAGCGTCGTGATGTGTCAGGCCTTCGGTCACCCCGCCTTTCCCGTCGATACCCACATCCATCGCCTGGCGGCGCGTTGGGGGCTTTCGAACGGGAAGTCGGTCGAGAAGACCGAGCGCGACTGCAAGGGGCTCTTTCCCGAGGAGACCTGGGGAAAGGTGCACTTGCAGATGATCTTCTTCGGGCGCGAGTACTGCCCGGCGCGCGGTCACGATCTCAGTGAGTGTGCGATCTGCTCGTGGGCGGCGACGAAGAAGCGCATCCGCGAGGAGGCGCGCAAGCGCTAAGACGTGGACCGAAGAATGCACCCGCTCGACCCGACATCGGCGGGCAATCCGGGGCGAGGCCTCGCCCGAATGCGTTTCGTCGATCCCTACACCGCGTAGCTCGCCTCATGCGCCACGCATCCCTCGATCGCCCGCGTTGGAATGCGACCGAAGTAACACTCCCGCAACCAACCCGTAACGCCCTCCCGCTCCGGAAACAGTCGCTGCGCCAGGATCTCCTTCACCCGGAGCGGGCGCCCGGTGATCCTGAGTGCCTGCGCCGGTGGGCCAACCCGTCGGTTCTCCGATCGATCCTTCACGTAGTTGCGCCACACCACCCAGATCGCGAGTCGCAGTAGCGCCGAAAGACGGCGCTTCGAGAACGCCACCGTCTCTCGCTTGTGATTGGCACTGCTGTGACGCACCAACAGATCCGTGTGATTCGCCGGAAACAGCGGGTTGGCCGGCGTCCGAGATTCCTTCGAACTCGTTTGTTCGTGTATGAAGGACCGATCGGAGAGCCGGCTCATCGCCCGGGGGTACGCCTGGTGCTCGTCTGAGCGCAGCGTGACCTGCCCCCCTTCTGGGACGATGCGACCGAGTAGCTCCTCGACCTGCTTCTCCGTCGCCCGGGGATCGGGCTTTCCAAAGCGCTTCTCGAGAACCCGCCGTTTCCCCATCTGCGACGGTCTCATCGTGCCGCTGCGCCTGAGCTCCGCGTCGTTGAAGCCATAGACGAAATAGGACTCCCCCACGAGCAGGTTGAGGTCCATGGGCCAGTACTGACTGTGTTCGAAGCTTCGAAACCCGTCCAGAACGAGCGGCTCGTCGGGGCAGCCGTTGGGTCGCATCCGCTCGTGGAAGAGCAGACAGTGGCGGCCGAGGCGGTCACTGAGACGACGAATCGTCGAATGGGAGACGCCGGTTTCGCGCGCGATCTGCCGGAAGCACGAGCAGGAGATGAGCCGGTGGAAGGTGAGCTCGAGAAGGTCGCCGCGGCGCAGCCAGTAGGTGGGGGAAAACGTCTGTGAACTGAAGTAGCGGCCACACGAGCAGCATCGGTAACGCTGCACCCGGTACGGGCGGCGATCCCTCAGGTAGAAGCCCTTCTTTACGAAGCGCCAAACGGTTGTGTTCTCATGGGAATCGCACTGGGGATTGGGACAGAAGGGGGGATGGCGGAAAGGCGTGGTGATCGACATGCCACCCCACTACGCACGGGGCGTGCCAGGTGCATTTAGCGGTCCACGTCTCAGGCGCTTTGGGTGAAGAAGGCGGTTAGCACGTCGATCATCGGCTGGACGTCGGCGGTGCCCGCCATCTCCCGGCACGAGTGCATCGAGAGCATGGGGTTGCCCACGTCGACGGTGCGGATGCCGAGCTTCGACGCCGTGATCGGGCCGATCGTCGAACCGCAGGCGAGGTCGCTGCGGGTCACGAAGTACTGCGGGTCGACCCCCTGCTCTTCACAGAGTGAAACGAAGACCCCGCTCGTCACGGCGTCGGTCGCGTAGGCCTGGTTGTTGTTGATCTTGATCACGGGCCCCTTGCCGATCACCGGGCGATGGCCGGCCTCGTGCTTGTCGGCGTAGTTGGGGTGCACGGCGTGGGCCATGTCGGCGGAGATCAACACCGAGTTCGCCAGCGCGCGGGCGAGGCCCTGGGGTTCGCCGCCCTTCACGCCGGCGACGACGCGGTCGAGGGTCTCGGCCAGGAAGGGGCCGGCGGCGCCGGTCGCGCTGCGGCTTCCGACTTCTTCGTGGTCGTACAGCACGATCGCGCGGGTGTAGGGGGGCAGATCCCCGTCCTCGCAGGCGAGCAGCGCCGACACCGCAGCGTGACACGAAGCGAGGTTGTCGAGGCGGGCGGCGTGGATGAACTCGCCGCGGGCCCCCGAGACGCTCGCGGGCTGGGTGTCGTATGCCATCAGATCGATGCCGAGGATCTTCTCCGGGGCGGCATCGGCGATCTCCTGGGCGCGCAATTCCGTGGCGATCAACTCGCGCAGCTTCGGTCCGCCCTCGAGGCCCGCGACCGGGACGAGGTGTTGTTGTGCGTTCAGCTTGAGGCCCTTCTCGCGCACCTCGCGATCGAGATGGATCGCGAGGTTCGGTACGCGCAGGAGCGGTCGCGCGAAGTCGAGCAGCACGACACGCGGTCCGTCCGGCCCGGGAATCGTCACGCGCCCGGCCAGCGAGAGATCGCGATCGAGCCAGGTGTGGAGCAACACGCCGCCGTAGGGTTCGACGGCGACCTGGTTGTAGCCGTGGGCACCGACGTCCGGCAGCGGCTTGAGGCGCAGGTTCGGCGAATCGGTGTGGGCACCGATCAAGCGGAAGCCGCCCTTTGCGGGCATCGACGAACCCACCTGGACGGCGATCAGGCTGCCATCGCCGCGCACCACGAAGCATTTGCTCCCCGGCGTGAGATCCCACACCGCGCGTTCTTCGAGGCGCGTGTACCCCGCGCCGCGAAGCCTTCGCTCGGTTTCGGCGACGGCGTGATAGGGCGAGGGGGATCGGTCGATGAAGGCCAGCAGATCGGCAACGAGATCAATCATGCGGGCGAGCATAGCTTCGGTGTGAAGGGCGAGTCAGCGCGAAGCGCGACTTCTCGTACGCAACGACGACTTCCCGGCTGCTAATCTCGCCGCGATGTCGACCCTGCTCGTGACGAACGACGACGGTGTGGATTCGCCGGCGCTGATCCCCCTGATTCGTGCACTCGAAGCCATCGAGCCCGTCGCGCGCGTGAACACCATCGTGCCCGACCGCGAACGCAGCTGGATCGGGAAGGGCATGTCGCGCTTCTCGGAGATCGAGGTGACCGAGCGCAAGGGAGAGCAGGGCGATCCCCGCATCGTGACCACCACCGGCACCCCGGGTGATTGCGCGAACCTCGGCATGCATCGCGTGTTCGACGAGAAGCCCGACCTCGTCGTGTCGGGCATCAACGTGGGCCTCAACCACGGCCTCGCCTTCCTGTCGAGCAGCGGCACGGTGGCAGCGGCGATCGAAGGCGTGATCGGTGGGCTCCCCGCGGTGGCGCTCTCGATCGGGGTGCAGGGAGGCCACAACCGCTTCATCGAACGCGCGCGGTCGGCCGAAGCGGCGCTCTTGTGGAAGCGCGCGAGCGAGGTCGCCGCCGACATCGTGGCCTCCGTCATCGAACACGGGCTGCCCGAGGGCGTGGATCTCCTGAACGTGAACTTCCCCGAAGAGATCGATCACGACACGCCGCGGGTCATCACGGAACTCGCCCGGGTGGGCTACGACGCGCTGTTCTCGATGCAACCGAACGGGCGCTTCGCCTACGACTACCAGGGCCTGATCGAGCGTCGCGCGAGCCGTGGCCCCGACGATCACGAAGTGATCCGGGCAGGGCAGATCTCGATCACACCCCTGGCGCTCCCCCACGCCGCCCCGTTCGATGGCCCGCTGCGCAGCGCCCTCGAAAAGGCGCCCTGAGCTTCGCCGCTAGAACTTCACCTCGAGCATCATGATCGACTTGCGTCGCCCGGGGCTCTGCACCTTGACGGTGAGCTCTTCTCGTCCGACCTCGATGTTGCGCGAGTAGTTCACCACCTTGAGCTTGCTGTAGCGCCGGTAGATCGGTTTGGGCGCGGAAAGGGCGTTGGCCCTCCGCGCGGCCAGCAGCAGGTCTTCGCCGTCGTGGTCACCGGCGACGTCCGTCGGCGTTGCCGGGATCGTGGTGAAGGTCTTCGGGAGTTCGTGGGGGTTCGCGTGAGCACTCCCCGCGAACAGGCACACCAGCGCCACCGCGAAGCCGATCGACCGGGCTCGCTTGCGTAGTGCTTGCGTGTTCGTGTGGAAGGTCTTCTGCATGACCGTGTGCCGCTCTCCCAATGGACCCGCGAGGGACCATGGGGAAAGTTTGCAAGGGTCATGCCGCGGAGCGAAACCCGTGAATTCCACCCGTGGCCGATTCCCTTACGCGCGGGTTTGCGGCCGGAAGCCCACCCGCAATGCGCAACAAGTGGGGGTGATTTCCGTGTGTTGAACGGAAGTCGGTTACACACCCGAACGACGCCGGGCCGCCCTGCACTGCACTAGCGCTGCGTAATGCCTGCCTTGCCCAACCAGGCGTGCGCCTTGCCAACCATGCGCCCGATGCTCTCGTCGGCGAGCAGCGGTGCGAGGGCTTCGCGCTCGAACCAGCGGAGGTCATTCGATTCTTCGCTCATCACGAGGGGCTGATCGGGCTTCGCGCGCAAGAGGAAGCGGAAGTCGTGGTGTTCGTGAGCGGGTTCGCCCGGGCGCGCGGGGATGTCGTGCACGTCGATGTCGATCGGAAGCCCATCGGCCAGCACCTCGAAGTGCGCCATGCCCGATTCTTCCCGGGCTTCGCGAAGCGCAACGCCGCATACGTCGGGATCTCCGTCGGCATGACCGCCGAGTTGCAACCAGGCGTCGAGCTTCCGGTGGTGTGTGAGCAGCGCGCGGCTTCCCGCGTGATCGACGATCCAGGCCGACGCGGTGATGTGCCCCGGTAGGCAGGTGCGCTCGAAGCAATCTTCGTGCTCGACCACCAGGTTCGTGATGCGATCCGCGCAAGCGGCTTCTTCGGGGTGTCGGGCGCGGTAGTCGCGCAGCAGGGCGAGCAGGGGTTGGCGATGCACGCGCGCAGCTTACCGCGCGCCCCGCGTCGGGGCCCAACGCCCCACCCTCGACGGGGTGCCCGGCGATTCGGTCTCCTCGCTCAATTCCCCCGCTCGAGCCGCCGATCCAGCAGATGAGGAGGCCGCCCATGCCGTCGCTTCAGGAACTGGTCGAGCACCTGCTTCAGCGCGTCACCCAACTCGAAGGGCGGGGTGATACCGCCGACGCCTCGCCGCGACAGCGCGAGACCCAGGAGGAGAGCCTTGCGGCTGCGGTGGCGGAGGCTCATGGGCTCGAGCTCCTGGACGCGAGCGACGGGATCGAGGCCCTCGATGCCGAGTTCGCCGCGAAGGTTCCCCGCGGCCTGCGCGAGAAGCACCGCGTCGCACCCATCCGCGAGAGCGATGGCGTCGCCCGGGTCGCGAGCGATGGCCCTCCAACGGTTCTGCGCAAGCTGCGCCGACTGCTGGAAGTCGACGAGATCGAGTGGTGCATCACGACGGCGACGGGGCTCGATCGACTGCTGGTCGCGATCGACATCGGCGAGGTGACGCGCGGGCGTGCGCTCGCGGAATCGCAGCACGAGCCGGCCGACGATCTGCTCACCCACGACCTCGGTCGTCAGACCGAAGCCGTTCGCGTGCTCGAATCGATCCTGATCGAAGCGGCGGCCGAGCGCGCGTCGGACGTCCACCTCGAAGCGCATCCCGAGGGTGCGCGCGTGCGCATCCGCGTCGATGGCATCCTGCGCGAACTCTCCCACTACGCGCTGACCCACGCGCAACTCGCGCCGGTCGTACGCATCGCAAAGGTGCGGGCCGGGATCGACATCGTCGATCACCGCATGCCCTGCGGTGGGCAGTTCGAGATGCACGTGGGTGGGCGACAGTACTTCGTGCGCGTGCAGTCGCAGCCCACCGTGCTGGCCGAAAACCTGGCACTGCGCCTGCTGCCCCAGGACCCCCAGCTCGAACACATCGAAGACCTCGGCTTCTGCGAACGCGACGTGCGTCTGTATCGTCGTTTGCTGGCGAGCCCCGGTGGCATGGTGCTCGTTGCGGGACCGACGGGCAGCGGCAAGACGACCACCCTCTATGCGGGCCTGCGTGTTCTCGCGGATGACGAACGGCGCCGGGTCATCACCGTCGAAGACCCCGTCGAGACGATCATCCCGGGCGCCCAGCAGGTACAGGTCGATCAGGATTCCGACTTCGGCTTCGCCGATGCCATGCGCGTCTTCGTGCGCGAGGACCCCGACGCCATCCTGATCGGCGAGATTCGGGATCCCGAGACCGCCCTCGAAGCGATTCGCGCTTCGCAGACCGGCCACGTCGTGCTCAGCACCATCCACTCGAACGATGCGATCGATTCGATCCAACGCCTGCGCGATCTCGGCATGCACCCGAACTCGATCGCCACCGAACTCACGGCGATCTTCGCCCAGCGACTCGCGCCGCGGATCTGCCCGCACTGCAAGGAGCAGGCGACCCCACCGCCGCAACTGGTCGAAGAGGTCTTCGACGGCGCCTGGCCGGACGACCTCGAATGCTGGCGGGGCGCCGGCTGCGAACGCTGCCGCGATACCGGCCGCCTCGGTCGCATCGCCGTCGTCGAATGCCTCTCGGCGACCCCCGACCTGCGACGCGCGATCTCGCGCAACGACCTCGTCGACGATCTACGCGAGCTCGCACGCGAACAGGGCCTCGTCACCCTGCGCGAGCGCGCCCTCGAACTCGTGGCCGAGGGGATCGTCGCCTTCGAAGACCTGCCGCACTTCATTCCACTCGAACGGTTGCGGCCCGTGCCGGGCCGCTAGGCGTATCACCCGGCGTCGCGCTTTCGCGACGGCACGCGCGGCAGGAGCAGTGGGATCAGGAGCAGGGCGGCCAGACCCAGTGCTCCCCCGACGCGAGCCGGGGCGGTCGCGCCCCCGATGTCGACCAGCCAGCCTGAAGCGAAGTTCGAAACCACCGAACCCACGCCTGCGCCCACGAAACCGAAGGCGGCCTGGCCCGTCGATCGCAAGCGCTCGGGAACCAGGGCGTCGATGTAGACGGGCATGCCCATCATGACGCCCCACACGGTGACTCCGTGCAGGATCTGCACGGCGGTGAGTACGGTCATGTCGTCGGTGAAGCCACTGACCGTCCAGCGAAGGGCGGAGGCGCCGATGCCGATCGCGACGAGACCGCGTTGGCCGAGCAACTCGACGCTTCGACCCAGCAGGAACACCAGGGGGATCTCGAGGGCGATCATCCAGACCCACATGTTTGCGATCTCGTCGACGCCGCCGCCGTGGCTGCGCACGAGGAGGGGGAACATGTGCATGGGCCCCTGCATCGACATGTAGGCGAGAAGGCCGAAGGCCAGTGCGCGCAAGAGGTTCGGTTCGCGAACGAGTGCACGCCAGTCTCCCGCTTGCGCGCGGACGCGGGTCGCGCGTGTTTGCGGAACCGAGAGAGCGGCCAGGGCGCCGACGAAGGCAAACGCGCACCCGCCGACGAACATCCAGCCCAATGCGGGTTCGCTGCTTCCGGCCGCCGCGACGCCGGGTGCGTTTGCGGCGTCTGCGAACCGGCTGAGCGCCACGGGAAAGGCGAGCACCACCAGCCCGTAGCCCAGGGTTCCCCAGACGCGGACACGACCGAGCCCATGACTTCCGCCCTCGTCGAGCGCCGCGATGCTCGCCGACATCGTCATCGAACCGAACGAGGTGAGGAAGACCGCCAGCATGGCCGTCACCGCGACGAAACCGGCCAAGCTCTCCTGCAGCGAGAGCAGCGCGTAGCAGAGGGACGCGCCGAAACAGATGACCCCGACCACGCGATTGCGGCGGCCGGTGCGGTCGGCGATCTGTCCCCAGATCGGCTGCATCAGCATGCCCATCAGCGGAAGCAGGCCAACCACCAGGCCCGCTTCGGTGCCGCTGAGCCCGGCGTTCTCGGTCAAGTACAGCGTGTAGAAGGGAAGGAAGAAGCCGAGCCCGCCGAGGCCGAAGCCCCAGACCAGGGAGAGCGAGAGCGAGGTGCGAACGGAGGGCGTCGAAGTCATGCGCGATGCAGGCGGGGCGATCGGACGGGGCTGAATTGCAGCCCGGACCTAGCGCGGCGTTCGCATCGTGACGAACTCCTCGGCGCTCGTCGGATGGATGCCGATCGTCGAATCGAACTGCGCCTTGGTGGCGCCGCACTTGATCGCCACCGCGAAGCCCTGGGTGATCTCGCCGGCGTCCGGGCCCACCATGTGGAGGCCCAGCACGCGATCGCTCTTTGGATCGACGATCAGCTTCATGTAGGTCTGTTCGTCGCCCTTGGTGAGCGTGTGCTTGAGGGCGCGAAAGCGCGACTCGTAGATGTCGACGTCCGCGTATTCCTCTCGGGCCTGGGCTTCGGTGAGCCCGACGGTGCCGATCGGGGGTTGGCTGAAGACCGCAGCGGGAACGTCGCGGTGTACCGGCTTCATCGGCGTGCCGTTGAAGAGGGTGTTCGAGAGGCAGACGCCCTCGTGGATCGCGACGGGGGTGAGATTCACGCGGTCGGTCACGTCGCCGATGGCGTGAATGCTCGGCACGTTCGAGCGCGAGTACTCGTCGACCAGGATCGCGCCCTTGCTGTTGACTTCGACGCCCGCGTCCTCGAGGCCCAGATCCTTGGAAAGCGGAACGCGCCCGGTCGCGTACATCACCTGATCGACTTCGACCGTGCTGCCATCCGTGAGGGCGACGCTGTAGCCCTGGCTCGTCTTCTCGATCGCGTTCACGTTCGTGTCGAAGCGCAGGTCGATGCCCTTCTTTCGGATCTCGCCCGCGAGGTGGGCTCGCACGTCATCGTCGAAGCCCCGAAGGAAGAGGGGGCCGCGATAGATCTGCGTGACTTCGGTGCCGAGCCCGTGGAAGATCCCCGCGAATTCGACGGCGATGTAGCCGCCGCCCACGATCAGGACGCGCTTCGGTTGCTCCTCGAGATAGAAGACCTCGTTCGACGTGATGGCGTGCTCGATCCCCGGTACGTCGGGGAGATTCGGCCAGCTCCCGGTGGAGACGAGGATGTTCTCGGCGCTGTGCTGCTGGCCGTCGACCTCGACGGTGTGTGGATCGACGATGCGCGCGCGCCCGTTGAACAACGTCACCCCCGCGCCGTCGAGCAGCCCGTCGTAGATGCCATTCAGCCGCTCGATCTCGCTGTTCTTGTTGGCGATGAGCGTCGACCAGTCGAAGCTCGAATCCCCCACCTTCCAGCCGAAGCCCGCCGCCGCGTCGTGGGCCTCTTCGGTGTAGTGCGAGGCGTAGACCATGAGCTTCTTGGGAATGCAGCCCACGTTCACGCAGGTGCCGCCGAGGTAGCGCTCCTCTGCGATGGCGACACGCGCGCCGAACTGTGCGGAGAAGCGCGCGCAGCGCACACCCCCCGAGCCGGCGCCAATGACGAAGAGATCCCAATCCCGATCGGCCATGAATTCGTTCCCATGGGTTGTGCGGCCGCGCGTCCTGCGCGCCGCAGCGGGCAACCAGCACCGCAGCGGGCAACCATAGCGGGCCGGCGCGGGGGCGCCGGATCTTCTATAGGAATGCCCCCAATGAGTGACGACGCGACCACAGGAAACGAGGCCCCGGCACGCCGCATCCCCGCGCTCGTGATCTCGGGCTTCCTCGGCTCGGGCAAGACGAGCCTGGTGCAGCACCTGCTGGCCTGCGCCCAGCAGGAGGGGATCCGGGTCGCCATCGTGTCGAACGAGATCGGCGCGCTCGGGGTCGACCGCGCGCTGCTCGGCGCCGGCGGCGAGGCCTTCGTCGAGATCGAGGGGGGCTGCGTCTGCTGCGAACTCTCCGACGACCTGATCGAGACGCTGCAGATCCTCTACCGCGAGGTAAATCCCGATCGCATCGTGATCGAGACCTCGGGGGTGGCGCTCCCCTTCGACACCCAGCTCAACTTCTGGCGCGAGCCCGTGAGCGCGTGGATCGGCGACGACATGGCGATCGTGGTCATCAACGCCGAGCAGCTCCGCGAGGGCCGCGACCTCGAGGGAACCTTCGTCGATCAGGTCTCGTCGGCGGATCTACTCGTCCTGAACAAGATCGATCTCGTGCCCGACGACGAACTCGACGCCGTCGAAGCGCGCTTGCGAGAGATCGAACCCGAAGCACCGCTCGTGCGCGCCGAGCGCGGTCGCCTCGATCCCGATCTGCTCTTTCCGCCCGACGTGGGCGCGATCGACCGCAGTGGCGAAGCGCCACCCGTTCGGCCACACACCCACGAACACTTCACCACCGAGATCTGGGAAGTGCCCGAAGGCGCGAGCGAGAGCGAGATCGAATCCCAACTCGAAGCGCGCGCCGAAGCCGGCTTGCTCCGCGCCAAGGGCTTCATCGAGACGCCGGGCGGCCCGCGCCTGCTGCAACTCGTCGGCCGCCGCATCGACTGGACCGACGCCGAGGGCCCGACACCGAACCTGGGGCGCATCGTTCTCATCCAACGCGCGAACGGCTAGGCGGAGGGAGTCATGCGCGACGAGAGAGTCGACGGTATTTGCGCACTTCTGAAGGGAATCGAGACCGGCGATCCGGATGCCGTCAGGATCATCCACCCGACCGCGTACATCCAACACAACCCCCAGACGCAGACGGGCCGCGATGGTCTCGCCGCCTTGTTCGCGCGTTTGTCGAAGACCTCGCCACGCGTGAATGTCGTGCGTGCCTTCAGCGACGGCGACTTCGTATTCGGCCACACCGAATACGACTTCGACACCCAGAGGGTGGGGTTCGAAGTCTTCCGCTTCGAGGGGGATTTCGCGGTGGAGCATTGGGACAACATCCAACCTCGAAGAGGTCCCAACGCTTCTGGCCATGGGATGGTCGATGGTCCCACCGACGCGCAGGATCTCGATCGCACCGAGGCGAACCGGGCCATCGTCGAAGGCTTCGTCCAGCGCGTCCTGGTCGGCGGGGAGATGAGTGCCCTCGATTCCTTCATCTCGCCCGATGGCTACACCGAGCACGATCCCGAGGGCGAGGACGGATTGCCCGCGCTGAGAGATCGTCTGCACGCCCGCACCGCCGGCGATCAGCCGACGCACATCGAGCGACTCCATCGCGTGCTGGCCCAGGGCGACTTCGTCCTCGCGGTATGCGAAGGAACCCGCGCAGGGCTGCACACCGCCTTCTACGATCTATACCGGGTCGCATCGGGAAGGATCGTGGAGCATTGGAACACGGTGGAGACGGTTCCTCCACCCGACGTCTGGCAGCACGACAACGGCAAGTTCTGAACGCGGATGTCGGGCGACCGAATCCCGAGCCGAATGACGAGCAATCGCCAGAGTCGGTGGGCACCAGGAGGCAGGGTGACCACTCGATCTCGCGTGCGTTCTCGGTACTTCCTCTGGATGGCGGTTGCCATCGTCGCGATCGCCGTCATCGGCTTTTCGCGAACCTGGTACCTGAAGCCGTTGATGGACTCGCCGGCGCTTCCGCTCAGCGTCCACCTGCACGGAGTCACTTCGACCGCGTGGTTGCTCTTGTACCTGATGCAGAGTCTGCTGGTCGATCGGCGTCGAATGAAGCTCCACCGCCAGCTGGGGATGTGGGGAATGCTGCTCGCCGTCGTCATGGCGGTCAGCGCGTTTCCGGCCGGGATCGATACCGCTGTCGCGCGCGGGATGACCGAGCACGCCGTATGGCGCTTGGCCCTGCCATTCGTCGTTGCCCCGACCTTCCTGCTGCTCGTGGGCTTCGCGCTCTACTTCCGACGCGATCCTGCGATCCACAAGCGTCTCATGCTACTGGCCACGATCCAGGCCGTGAGCCCCGCCCTGGGTCGACTTCCCGTTCTCGACCAGCTTGGAGCGGCCGCCTTCATCGGGATGATGTTGCTGTTGCTCGGAAGCCTGGTCGTCTACGACATCACCACGCTACGCCGCGTCCACGTGTCGACGATCATCGGTGGGCTGACCGTCGGCATCTCCGTTCCCGGTCGAGGCATTCTCGGAACCACCGCCTACTGGCAGGACTTCGCCCATCGGCTCGTGCAGTAGGCTGAATTCGTCGGGAGCTGTAAACCGCGCGAGAACCTCGCGGGTCGAACCCACCAAACGCACTCGGTCGGTCGTGACCGATACGCAACAAGGAGTTCGACCATGAAACGATTCGATTTCTCTTCCACGAAGTTGCGCGCAGCCACCGCGCTGGGTGTCGTCCTGGCCCTGGCCGTCGCGACGACCGGTTTCGCGAAGCCGGGAGGCGGGGGCTGCAAGGGCGAGAAGCGCGGCGACCGCATCGAGCGCAAGATTGCAGCCCTCGAGGTGGACGAGGAGAAGCGCGCCGCCGCCTACGCGGTGGTCGACAAGGCCCGCTCAGCGCGTCGTGGTCTCGAAGCAGAGCTGCGAACCGCCCGTGAACGAATGCGCAGCATGCTCGACGGCGAAGCGCCTTCGGAAGAGGAGGTGCTGGCCCAGGCCGAGCGAATCGGTGCGCTGGAAACCGAGCTGCACCGGGATCGCCTGAAGACGATGCTCGCCGTGCGCAGCATCGTCGGCGCCGAGGCCTGGAAGAAGGTCGAGAAGCGCCGCGACCGGGCCGGGCGTAGGGGCATGCACCGCGACGGGGCGCGAGCACGCTTCTGAGCCCCGAGCCGGGCGGGTCTCGAATCCGCCCGGCCTGGCGCGCCGCCGGTGTAATCCGGATCGTCGCGTGACGGGTCCAATCTCCATCCCTACTCCATCGTGGGGCCAGGGGTTGAGCCAGAATGCAGAACCAGGTGCACTCGATTCGGAGGCCGCTCGCCGCGGTGGAAAGCGATCGTCAGAAGGAGTTCGACGCTTTCGTTCGCGATCATCGCGATCGCGCGATCGGCCTCGCCTGGCGGTTGGTGGGGGGAGATCGCGCGGCCGCGGAGGACGTCGCGCAGGAGGCCTTCATTCGGGCCTACGCGGCTCTCGGCCGATTTCGAGGCGATGCGAAGATGTCGACCTGGTTCACGCGCATCGTGTTGAACGAGGCGAACCGCTACCTGCGCTGGCGTTGGGTCCGCGAGAAATGGGCGGGCGAAATGCCCGACGAGCCGCCGGGACCGGCGGCAGGCGCTGACGATCCGCTACTGCGTGCTCGCATCGCGATGGCGCTCGGCCATCTCTCGCGCGGCCAGCGCGAGGCCTTCGTGCTGGTTCACCTCGAAGGCCACACGGTTCGCGAGACGGCCGAGATCACCGGTCGCGCACCGGGCACCATCAAGTCACACCTTCACAGGGCGCTCTCCGCCTTGCGCGAGGAACTCGGAGACCTCGCACCCGCGAATCCCCAGCACGAAGAGGCGACGACATGAGCGACCAGGATAGGCACCCCGACCGGGTCGAATTGAACGAACGAGAAGAGCGATTCGTTGATCACCTCGCGATCGAGTACCGGGCAGCGGAACTCACGCCATCGGAGCGGGTGGCGTTTCGCGACGAGCTCGATCGGCGTCTCGAAGCGCATGCGCGCACGCGTGGTTGGCAGAGGGCCTCCGGCGTCGCGACGGCGGTACTGGTCATCGCACTGGTCTGGTCGCTCGGAACGGTGGGGCCGGCGGTGGACGAATCCGGGGTCGAGGTCGCGGGCGAGGTTCCACCGGAAGCCGTGTCGATCGAGACCACCCCGGAAGAGGCGCTCTACGCCCTGATTCATGAGCCGGCCGAGTCGATCGTGGCGCTCGACGAAGAAGCGATGGATCTTCCAGACGACTACGAGGCGATCGCCAGCCTCTTCCTCGGGAGTTGAGCCAGAGATGCCTCGATCGTTCGCCAGACTCGTGCCATTGACCCTGCTACCGGTCCTCGTGCTCGCTGCGTCTCTCGCGAATGCGCGCCCTCCGGGCGAGCGCGGGCACCGTGGTCCGCCGCCGATCGACCGTGTACTCGAACGACACGCCGAGCGGCTCGGGCTCGAAGACGCGGTGCGTGACGAAATCCGCCGCATCGCGGCCGAGTCTCGCGATGAGAGCGAACCCGTTCGCGAGCGACTCCGCGAACTGCGGAAGGAAATGCGCTCGCTGCTCGCTGCCGAAACACCGGACGAGTCCAGGGTGATGGAACAAGCCGAACGCATTGGCGCGGCCGACGTCGAGCTGGAGAAACACCGCTTGCGCGCGACGCTCCGAATCCGTGCCCTGCTCACGAAGCAGCAGCGCGACGAACTCGTGAAGATTCACGACGAGCGTCGCGAGCGCCGGGGGTCCCCCCGGCGGCACGATCCCTCAGACGAGCCTCACTGGCCGAAGCAGTAGAGCGGGTAGGGCAGACCGCACTGGAGAACCGTGAGGCTCGTCCAGTCGGAGTCGATCGGAGAGGTGGATCCGTGGTCGAATCGCCGATCCACGGCAGATACGTCCCGGTCAGACCGTTGGCCGAAGCCGCCACCACACAGTGGGCGTCCGCGCTCGCGATCGCGAAACTCGAGGCCCACGCCGTCGACAACGCGGTCCCGAGTGAAGCGTGCCCGCCAGAGTCGGCCTGCTCGGAACCATGGCCTTCTGGCACGACTTCGCACGTCGACCCGTGCCGTCGCACCCTTTCTACGCGAGACAGCTGCGTGACGTATTGCGGGTGATTCGCCCTCAATCGTCGGGACGCGTCGCGGAATCGAAGCCGCGAGCCCAGAATGCGTGACACATTCCGCTTCGCCGAGCCACTTCCCAGGTCGAGTACCACGCGAACTACGCTGCTTTCTGGAAGTTCTTGTGCGGACACCCCGACTCGATCACATCGCTCTTGAGGCTGTGCTGGGCGCGCTCGTGCTGATCGCACACGCGCATCCCGCGGCCGCGTCCCATCTCGACGGCGTGACGATGGACTTCGACTCGACTGTGGAAATGGAGTGGCAGGCCCACTCGACGAATCCCTACCCGGAATTCACCGGGGCAGGTTCGGGCTACGATGCAGGTCGTTACCTCGGAGCGTTCGTCGAAACGAGCGTCGGCTTCTCGGGGTTGGACTTCTTCGACTACCCTTTCGGGAGCGATCTCTCGAAGGCGTACATGTCGCTGGACCTGCTGTTGTTCGGGGACTGGCGCGGAAACGATCCGGGAAACGAGAGTTCGTTCACGATCGATGTCGGGCTCGAGACCATCTTCGAGAGCACGTTCTCGAACCATCCATTCATCAACTCGACCCTTCCAGGTCTCGATCAGTCCTATCCCGCTTCGATCGGAACTGGATCGCATCCGGGAACCACCGGCGCGTTCTTCCTCGGGCAGTACTTCGACGTCGCCGGGCCAGGCTTCGAAACCGTGTCGATCTATCGAATCAATCTGGAGATGGACACGCCCTACGCCGAAACGTCGGGCCGCGACATCTACGTGGAATTCGCAGCGAGCCTCGCAGGTGAATCCTCAGGGGCGTGGGGGCTCGACAATTTCGTGCTCAGCTCGGTCCCGATCGAGCCCATTCCCGAGCCCGGCAGTGCCGTGCTCGTAGGCCTGGGCCTCGCGGTGCTCGGGGTGACTCGGCCTATCCGGCCAGGATCGCCCGCCCGATCACCTTGAGTTCGAGGATCGGCTTCACGCCCTCGAAGATCGGCAGCACCGTCGCGTCGACGACATAGCGGCTGATCGGATACTCCTCGGCATAGCCCCAACCGCCGTGCATCACCTGACCTTCCTGCGAGACCAACACTGCGACGTCGCAGGCCAATAGCTTCGCTTGCGCGGCCAACGTGCTCGCCGAGCGCGGATCTTCATCGAAGGCGCGCGCGGCCGCGTACGTGATCGCTCGGGCTCCTGCGGTGCGTGCCGCCATGCGGCCCAGGGTGTATTCGGTGAGCTGGAACTGCGAGATCGGCTGACCGAACTGGTCGCGGTCGACGACATACTTGGCCGTCTCTTCGACGCTCGCCTGCGCGAGACCGCAGGCGCGACCGGCCGTCTGCAGACGGCCCGCCGCGAAGCCCGCCATCTGTAGATAGAAGCCACGGTTCAACTGCGCTTCCCCACCGACCAGGTTGTCGAGGGGCACGAAGTAGTCTTCGAGCTGAAGCGTATAGCTGTGCATGCCGCGGTAACCCGGCGTGGCGTCGGCCTTGCCGGTGATCTTGCCGCCGCCCGGCTGGGCGAACTCGAACTCGTGATCGAAGCTCCGTTCCTTCGGCACGATGAAGAGCGAAAGACCCTTCTGGCCCTTCGAGACATCCGGATCGGTGCGCGCGAGCAGCGCGAGCACGTCGGCGCGCCCGGCGAAGGTGCACCAGGCCTTCGGGCCGTTGATGATCCAACCCTCTTCGCCATCGACGGTGCCGCGCTCGGCCTTGCACTTGAGGGAGGCGACATCGCTCCCGATGTCGGGCTCGGTGACCGAGATGCCGGCCATGATCTCGCCCGAAGCGAGGCGCGGCAGCCACTCCTGCTTCTGTTCTTCGGTGCCGCCGCCGAGCAGGGCCTTGGCGAGGATCTCCGGACGAGTGATCAGCGAACCGGCCGCCGCGAGGGACGCGCGCGAGAGTTCTTCGGTGGTGAGGATCATTGCGAGGTTGCCCATCTCGACGCCGCCGTATTCCTCGGGAATGGAAAGGCCGAAGAAGCCGAGCTCGGCCATGCCTTCGAGGAGCTCCTCGGGTACGAGGTCGTCCTGGCGGTGGATGTGTTCGGCGCGGGGCATCACCTCGTTGGCGGCGAAGTCGCGCACCTGTTCGCGCACCTGCTCGTGCATCTCGTCGAGGGGAAGATCGTTCGAGCCCTTCGTCTCGCAGACCCGGACGCCGATCGCACGCAGCGCTTCCTGGCTGCAGGCGCGGCGCGCGGTGTCGCGTGCCGCGGCAGGAAAGAGCCGGTCGAGCGCCGCCTCGTCGAGACCCAGGTCGACGGCAGCGGCCGAGACGCGCGCGTAGAGGCTGTTCGCCAGTTCACCCACGGCTGCGATCGAAACCCGCTCGTCGTGGTCGTCACTGCGTCCTTCGGCCTGGCGGCCCTCGAGATCTTCGATCGTCTGGTGCGCAGCGATCGCTTCGGTCGATGCGTAGGCGATGCGCGAGGTCAGCACCTGGTGATCGTCGAGGGTCTTGCCCTTCTCGGTGATGTCGCGTGCTCGTGTCACCGCTTCTTCGAGGAGCGTCGTCATCGAGACGAGGAGCTGCTTGGTTTCTTCGAGGCTGGCTTGCTGGGTCATCGTTCGAGGATTTCCATCAGTTCGTCGACCAGGGCTGGGCTCCCGAAGACCAGATCGAGTTTCTGGCCCGGTCGTTCGCGGGCAATGCACTTGCCGCCCGCTTCTGGGATGAGGACTTGGGTCGCCGCGGCGTCCCATGGATTGAGGTCCATGTCGACCATGGCGTCGACGCCCCCGGTGATCACCTGTGCGTGACCGAAGGCGTCGGTGTAACCGCGAAACAGCGGGTAGCGCCCCGCCAGCTCGAGATAGGCATCGCGCTGGCCCGCAAGGTCGAAGCAGTAGGCGTCGCCGTGGGCGATCAGTGCTCCTCGGGCATCCGTTCGCGTGGAGACGTGTACCGGCTGGTTGTTCAGCCGACAACCACCCCCGTGCCAGCCGACGATGCGCTCGTCGAGGGCCGGTAGATCGATCAGGCCGAGCACCGGGGTGCCGTCCTCGACCAGGGCGATCAGGGTGGAGTAGAGGGGGATGCCGCGGGAAAAGGCGATCGTGCCGTCGATCGGGTCGAGCACCCAGTGGACGTCCAAGGGCCCCTCGCTGCCGAATTCCTCACCCATCACGCCGAATTCGGGGAAGGCCTTGCGCAGGATGTCGCGCATCACCGTCTCGGCTGCGCGGTCGGCCTCGGTCACAGGGGAGCCGTCGGCCTTGGTCTCGACGTCGACGGAGCGGAAGCGCGGCTGGATCTCTTTGCGCGCGGCGTCGCTCGCCTCGTACGCTGCGCGTGCGGCTGCCTGGAGGGTCTCGATCTTCACGGCGCGCAGTCTAACGGAGGTGGACCGACAAATGCGCCCGGCTCCGGAGCGCAGGAATGCGGCATTTCGGGCGCATCCTGTGCAGGATAAGGCGGCGCCGGTGAAGCCCGATTCACGGATTTGGACCGCCGAAATGCCCCCCCCGGCGGCAGGCGCATTTGTCGGTCCACCTCGCTAGGGTCTGCCGCCTCATGAGTGATTTCAAAGACGCGATTGCCATTCTCGGCGGGACCGGAGACCAGGGTCTCGGTCTCGCCCTTCGTTTCTCCAAGGCCGGCCGACACGTCGTGATCGGCTCGCGAAAACTCGAACGCGCCGAGCAGGCCGTGAAAGAGGTGAAGGCCGCGGTTCCCGACGCGAACGTCGAGGGCTTCGACAACGCCGATGCCACGCGGCGGGCCCGCATCGTGATCATCTCCGTGCCCTTCGAGCACACGGCGAGCACGATCAAGGGCTTGAAGGAAGTCCTCGCCCCCGAGCAGATCGTGGTGTCGATGGCGGTGCCGCTGGCGACGGCCGTAGGCGACGGTGCCATGCGCACCCTCGGCATCTGGCAGGGCTCGGCCGCGGAGATGGTGAAGGGGCTCGTGCCCAAGGGCGTCGAGGTGGTGAGTGCATTTCAGAACGTGGCCGCCCACCGACTGCAGGAACTCGAGCACGATGTCGACTGCGACATCATCGTCTCTGGGCCGAAGGCGCCGCGCGAGGAAGTGATGGGTCTGTGCAAGCTCGTCCCCGGCCTGCGCGGGATCGACGGTGGGCCGCTCTCGAACGCCAAGATCGTCGAGGAGATCACCGCCCTCATGATCGGCATCAACATCCGGTACAAGCTGCCGGAGGGTGTGGGCATCCGGTTCACGGGGCTGCCCGAGGAGTAGGCGGTGGCTGGGGGCCTCCCCCCTCCGCACGCCTGGTTCTCGACACCTTTCGCGCCCTGCGCCGGACCGCGGGCCGGGCTGCCGCTCGGCGGGGTGGGGCGCCCCGACACCGTTTGGGAGCCCTCTTGCGCAGTGAAAGCAGTGGCTTTCACCACCGACTTGCGCACGCCTTGCCGGCGCCTGCACTGCAAGTGCGCGTTTCATCGTTGAAACTCAAGGCATTGTGGTCAAACGTCGATCGCACCCCCACATTTTGTGTTTTTTTGGTTGACGACCCGCGACCCGAGCCGTACAAAACCTGAACGGGGATGTGAGGTCCCTCCTGTAGCCTGGGGGGGTCGCAACCGGGTGGTTGCGGGGAGGGGCTCGAGTTTGAGATTTGGGACGGAGGACCCTGCTTGAGCTCGGGGACGCCAAGGAAACTTGGCGTCCTTCTCATCTCTGGACATCACCGACCAAGCCGACCACCGGCGCCTACCCACTCGCCGGGTGCCGCCTGAAACGAGGAGAACCCAGGTCGCCGCGCTTCCCACCCCGGGCTTCACGGGAGGCGCCCAGGCCCGACGCACCGCGAAACTCGGCCGAGGCACTCCGAACGCTGTTTGATTTCTGTTGTTCCCGAGAGAGCCCGCTGACGAAGGGCTGACAGACAGACGACAAAACACGTCAGGGCCGGACAACGGAAGACACGACTGGAACGAAGCTGGACAAGACAGACAAACCGAATCGAGCGTCACGCCGGTTCGGACAGAACCGACAACGACGACAACTCCGACAAAGCCGAAACGAACTCGAGATCGGAGAGCATCGGACAGCAAGAGCCCGGACAACAGGAACAACGAGAGAGAACAAGAGAAGCAAGAGAAGAGAGAAGAAAGAAGAAGCAACGAGAAGCAACGAGAAGCAAGAACAGGGATCCGAAGGAAGCGAGAGCAACTCAAGGTACTCTTGATGGTTCCGCAACCGACGAATCAACGAATCAGCGAACGAGAACCCAACAAACCAGAAACAAGAGATATCATCGGGGGGAAGCGACATGGGTAACACCGTGGACGGTGCAGGCGAACGACGAGGCAAGCGCACGAAGAAAGCGGGTGCAGCCAAGACGTCGAAATCGAAAGGACAGAGCCGGCTCAAGGCGGTGAAGGGCACCGCTTCGCAAGCTGCGCAACAAGGTCTTTCGATCCATCGCTATTTCACACGTCCCGGTGAAGATCCCTTCGATTCTGTGCAGTGGGAACTGCGCTCCGCCAAGATCACCAACGAATCGGGCGAGGCCGTCTTCGAACAGAACGACGTCGAGATCCCCGCGAGCTGGTCGCAGCTCGCCACCAACGTCGTCGTGTCGAAGTACTTCCGCGGCCACCTCGGAACCCCGGGCCGCGAAACCAGCGTCAAGCAGTTGATCGGCCGCGTGGTCGGCAAGATCCGCGAGTGGGGCAGCAAGCTCGATTTCTTCCACAGCCAGGAAGACGCCCGGGCTTTCGCGGACGAGCTCACCTACCTGCTCGTCAACCAGAAGGTCTCCTTCAACAGCCCCGTCTGGTTCAACCTCGGCGTCGAGGGCACGGCCCAGCAGGCGAGCGCGTGCTTCATCAATTCGGTCGACGACACCATGGAGTCGATCATGGATCTCGCGAAGACCGAGGCCATGCTCTTCAAGGGCGGCTCGGGCGCGGGCAGCAACCTCTCGAAGATCCGCTCTTCGAAGGAGACCCTGCGGGGCGGCGGCGTGGCTTCGGGCCCGGTGTCGTTCATGCGCGGTTTCGATTCGTTCGCGGGCGTGATCAAGAGCGGCGGCAAGACGCGTCGCGCGGCCAAGATGGTGATCCTGAACGTCGACCACCCCGACGTGATGGAGTTCATCGATTCGAAGTCGTCCGAAGAGCAGAAGGCCTGGACGTTGATCGACTCGGGCTACGACGGCGGCTTCAACGTGCCGGGCGGCGCCTACGACTCGGTCTTCTTCCAGAACGCGAACCACTCGGTGCGCGTCACCGACTCGTTCATGCATGCGGCCGAAGCGGGCGCCACCTATGACACCAAGGCGGTGACCACGGGCGAGACGGTCGAGAGCCTCGACGCCATGAGCGTCCTGCGCGCGATGGCCGACGCGACGCACATCTGCGGCGATCCCGGTGTGCAGTACGACACCACGATCAACCGCTGGAACCCGGTCAAGAATTCGGGGCGCATCAACTCGAGCAATCCGTGCTCCGAGTACATGTTCCTCGACGACACGGCCTGCAATCTCGCGAGCCTGAACCTCATGACCTTCGCCGACGACAACGGCGACTTCCAGGTCGAGGATTTCCGCGCCGCCGTGGCGACCACGATCCTGGCGATGGAGATCATCGTCGATCCCGCCGACTACCCGACGGCCGAGATCGGCAGGAACAGCCATCTCTATCGCCCGCTCGGGCTGGGCTACGCGAACCTGGGTGCGCTGCTGATGTCGTCGGGGCTCCCCTACGACAGCGACCAGGGGCGCAATGTCGCGGCGGCCATCACCTCGGTGATGAGCGGCCAGGCGTATCTAACGAGCGCCGAGATCGCAGAGGCAATGGGCCCGTTCCCGCATTACCCGGAGAACCGCAAGCCCTTCCTCGAAGTGATCGGCATGCACAAGCAGGCCGCCGGCGAGATCCCGACCGACGGCGTGGCGGATGATCTCTTCGCTTCGTCTCTCGACGCCTGGTCGAAGGCGCTGACCAAGGGACGCAAGCACGGCTACCGCAACGGCCAGATCAGCGTACTGGCGCCGACGGGCACGATCGCCTTCATGATGGATTGCGACACCACGGGGGTCGAACCCGACATCGCGCTGGTGAAGTACAAGAAGCTCGTCGGAGGCGGCTTCCTCAAGATCGTGAATCGCTCGGTGCAGATGGCGCTGATCCGCCTCGGCTATACGGCCGAGCAGGTCGAGAGCATCCTCGCCCACATCGATGAACACGAAACCATCGAGGGTGCGGACGACCTCAAGCCCGAGCACCTGCCGATCTTCGACTGCGCCTTCCGCGCACAGAACGGCACGCGTTCGATCGACTGGATGGGGCATCTGCGCATGATGGGCGCGGTGCAGCCCTTCCTCTCGGGCGCCATCAGCAAGACGGTGAACCTGCCCGAAGACGCCACCAGCGAGGACATCGTGGCGGCCTACGTCGAAGGCTGGAAGCTCGGCCTGAAGGCGCTGGCGGTCTATCGCGACGGCAGCAAGCGCACCCAGCCGCTGAACGCCGGCCGCGACGAAGACAACGTGACGCCGATCAACGCCGAGATCGCCGAAGCGATGGCGCAGGCGGGGCCGCATCGCATGAAGCTCCCCGACGAGCGCCAGGCGGTGACCCACAAGTTCTCGATCGCGGGTCACGAGGGCTATCTCACGGTGGGGCTCTACGACAACGGCATGCCGGGGGAGATCTTCCTGCGCATGGCGAAGGAGGGCAGCACGGTCTCGGGTCTGATGGACACGATCGCCACCATGACCTCGATGGCGCTGCAGTACGGTGTGCCGCTCCGGACGTTGGTCGACAAGTTCAGCCACACGCGCTTCGAGCCCGCGGGCTTCACCAACAACCGCGACATCCCGATCGCGAAGTCGATCACCGACTACGTGTTCCGCTACCTGGGCAACCGCTACCTCTCGGGGGAACTCGAAGGTGAGGTGGTCTCGGACGACGGCCTCGAACCGGTCAGCGCGCCGGTGGCCATCGGCGACGGCTCGGCGGGCCCGGTGGCCGGAGGCGCCGAAGGGGGCGAGACGACACAGGCCTCGCGCGATTCGGGCACGGCCTTCGTCAACCAGGCCGACGCGCCTTCCTGCATGGACTGCGGTTCGATCATGATCCGCAACGGCGCGTGCTACAAGTGCCCGAACTGCGGCAGCACCAGCGGCTGCAGTTGACGAACCGGGGGTGAGGGGGTACACGCAACGCGTGTGATCCCCGACCACTGCGGTTCGGGAAGCAATTCCATCTCACTGGGGGGTGAGGCAAGAAGGAGCGCGAGGGTCCGGATGGATCGGATGTTCGCGCTCCTGCCTCCCGGCTAGGGCGACAGTCGTTGGAAGCCAAGCGGATCGAGAGCTTCGTGGAGCAGATGCTTCCGGCGGTGACGCGCGCTGCGGCACACGCGCGCGCCCTCGAGGGCCGGGTGCGCAATGCGCCCAAGCAGGACGAAGCCTCGCCCGAGAAGCAGGCCCTCACCCAGGCCGATCTCGAAACCCAGGAGTTGGTCCTCGAAGCGCTCTACAAGGCCTTTCCCGAGGTTTCGGTCGCGGCCGAAGAGGACACGCCCACGGCGACGCGCTTTCCCGTGGAGGCGTCGGGGTGCGTGATCGTCGACCCGATCGACGGAACGCTTCGCTCCTACCTCGAAGGGCACGGCCCGTACTCGCTGATCGTCGGGCTGGCCGTCGACGGCATCTACCGTGCCGGCATCGTGGCGCTCCCGCGCGAAGGCATCGTCTTCGACGGGACCTGCGAGGGCGGGGCCTTCGTGACGCGCCCCGGCCGAAAGAGGAAGCCCGCCAAGCCCCGGTGTGATGCGCGAAGGGTATTGGTCTCGAATGGCGTGGACGAAGCCGCGGCCGAAGTCCTGCGGCGTCACGACTACGAGGTCATCCGGGCTTCGGGAGGCGCGGTCGCGGTAGCGCCGTTGATCGACGGCGTCTGCGCGGGGCTGCGTCACTCGCGCTCCGAGGGCGGCATCAGCGTGCGCGGTCGCGTCGGTGCGCTGATCTCGCGGGCCGCGGGGGCAATCGTCCACGGCGACGGGGGCGCTCCGTTCCCCGAAGACACGTCGACTCCCGCTCCGAACCTCCTGGTCACCGCGCACGAGCAGGATCTCGAAGCCCTGAACGACGCGTTGGCGGCGATTTCGAGCTAGCCCGGCCGAAGATCGGCGGGGTGGGACGCTGACGCGGGAGAACCCGTTGCGAATCCAGTAGGTTCGAGGTCGTGAAGGAGCGAGACGCAACCACCTGGGCGCTACGGGTGTTCGCATTCGCGCTGGTGGTGCGGGCACTCACTTTGTGGGAACTCGCCGACTCGCTGCTGCTGAACACGATCGTCGGCGACGGCCTCAACTACGACGCCTGGGCGCGAGAACTCGCGGGGGGCGATTGGCTCGGAAGCGAGGTCTACTTCCAGGCACCCCTCTATCCGCACTTCATCGCGGTGGTGTACCTGTTCTTCGGAAGCCATGCGTTCGCGGTGCTCTGCGTGCAGGTCGTGCTGGGTGCAGCTTCGTGCGGGCTCCTGGCGCTTACGGGTTGGCGCTGGTTCTCGCCACAAGCCGGGGTCGCAACGGGGTTGCTCTTCGCGATCTACGCACCGGCGATCTTCGGTGACCTGGATCTGCAGAAGACGGGGCTCAGCAGCTTCCTCGTCTGCCTCGTGCTCTACCTCTTCAGCCGCGTCGATGAGACGCCAGGGCCCGGCCTGCTGATCGGCCTGGGGGTGGCCACGGGCGCCCTCACCCTCGCGAGGGAGAATGCGCTCATCTTCGTCGTCATCTTCGCGGCCTGGCTGGCGTTGCGGGGCGGCATGCCGAGTCGTGGCTCCCTCGTGGCTGCGGGCTTGTTCGTCGTCGGCGTGGGAACGGCGCTGACTCCCGTGGTCCTTCGAAACTGGGTCGTGTCGGAGGAGTTCCATCTCACGACCTCTCAGTTCGGCGCGAACTTCTACATCGGCAACAACGAGTATGCGGATGGCACCTACGCCCCCGTCGTTCCCCGGCGCGGTGACCCGCGCATCGAGCGGCTCGACATCATCGCCGTGGCGGAGCACGGGGCCGGGCGCAAGCTGACGGCCGCCGAGGTGTCGGCCTGGTACACCGAGCAGGCGCTGGCCTGGATCACGAGCGAGCCGCTCGATTGGCTCGCCCTCTGCGCGCGCAAGCTGGCGTTGAGCCTGAACGCCGTCGAGGTCGTCGATACGAAGGATGTCTATTCCCACGCCGATCTGTCGGTGGTGATGTCCCTCGCGAACGCCGTCTTCCACTTCGGTGTTCTCGCGCCCCTGGCCGCGCTCGGTGTGTGGATCACCTGGCCGAGGCGTCGCGACTTCGTGCCGCTCTACCTGCTCTTCCTGGCCTACACGGCGGCACTCATCCCGTTCTATGTCTTCGCTCGCTACCGCCTGGCGCTGATCCCGATCCTCATGCTCTTCGCCGGGGCGGCGATCGTGGGTGTGCGCCCGTTCGTGCGGGAAGCGGCGCGGCCGGTGCTGGGCGCGAGCCTGGCGCTCTGCCTCGCGGTTGCGGTCTTCAGCAACTGGCCCTTCCACGACCGCGACTACATGCGCTCGGTTACCCAGTACAACCTGGGCAACGAATTGGTGGCGGCCGAGAAGTTCGACGACGCGATGGGGCGCTACCGCCGCGCCATCGAACTCAGCCCCGAAAACGCGATGGCGAACCTCAACCTCGGTGCGCTGCTCGCGAGGAAGGACGATCTCTACGGCGCGCGCGCCCACTACGAGCGCGCCCTCGAGATCGCGCCGCGCTACGGGCAGGTTCGCTCGAACCTCTTGCTCACCTACGAGGAACTCGGCCAGAAACACGAAGCGCGGGGCGAGGTGGATCGGGCGATCGAGAACTACGAGCACGCGATCGAACTCGATCCGGAGAACGAGCGCTACCACGAGGCGCTCGCGCGCCTGCGCGCGAGGCGTTCCTGAGGTGGTGCGGTTGCGGGCCCGCGTTTCCGCGGGACCACCCTACATCTGCGAGTAGTCGGGCCCTTCGCCGCCTTCCGGCGTCGTCCAGGTGATGATCTGGTAGGGGTCGGCGATGTCGCAGGTCTTGCAGTGCACGCAGTTCTCGTGGTGGATGAAGAGATCCTTCTTGCCCGTTTCCTTGTTGTCCACCATTTCGTAGACGGCGGCGGGGCAGAAGCGCTCGCACGGGTTGCCGTAGTCGCGCGCGCACTCGTTCGAGCAGATCTCCTTGTCGGCGACCTTCAGGTGATGGGGTTGGTCGGCCTCGTGGGCGGTGCCACTGAAGCCCACCAGGTGCTCCTTGCTGAAGGTCAGCACGTTGTCGAACTCGATGTCGTCGGGCTGCTGCTTGCTGCGCGGGAGTTCCCAGATCTTCTTCATCACCGAGTGACTCGGATGCGTCTGCAGCGGATCGATCAGGCCGCGGCCGCCGGTGATCATCATCAGCGGCACGTTGAGCCCCATGCCGAAGAGCGGGCTGATCTCCATCGAGCCGGTGAAGTTGCGCGACTCGAGGTGCTCCTCGTAGGCCCAGCTGTCGCGGAAGCGCTCCGCGTAGCCACCGAGGGTGACGGCCGAGAAGTCGTCGGCCGCCAATGCATCGACGATGGTTTCCGCGGCCAGCATGCCGGTCTTCATCGCCATGTGGACGCCGGCGAGCTTCATGATGTTGAGCATGCTCGCGCCATCCCCGAGCAACATGGCGCCGTTGCAGTAGAGCTTCGGCTGGGCGTAGAGGGCGCCGGTGGGGATGCACTTGGCGCCGTACTTCACGAGTTCGGCGCCGTCGAGCAGATCGCGCATGAACTCCGTCGTCTTGAACTTCTGCGCCATCATGTGCGGGTCGTTGAAGGGGTTCTCCGAAGAAAGCCCCGTCACGAAGCCGAAGGACACGAGGTTGTCCTTCATGTCGTAGAGCCACATGCCGTTCAGCTGCCCGAGCATGTCGGGGAAGAGCGAGCCGTGGATCACGCGCCCGGGCTTGTGCTTCTCGGGCTTCACGCGCCAGATTTCCTTGATGCCCGTCTCGAAGGTCTGCGGGTTCTGGCCGTGCATGTCGAAGCGGTCGAGCAGCTGCTTGGTGCAGCTGCCGCGCACGCCTTCGCCGAGCACCGTCACCTTGGCGAAGATGTCCATGCCGGGCTGATAGGTCGGCTTGGGCTTGCCCTCCTTGTCGATGCCCATGTCGCCCGTGCGAACA
>JANQEL010000292.1 GCA_028278345.1 Myxococcota bacterium | reverse complement strand
AGATGCGCGCCTTGCACATGCAGTTGGCCGAGCAGGCCGGCTCCTCACCACGCTCGAGTCGACTTCGACAGAGATCGCATTTCTCGACGACGCCCTTCTCGTGGGCCGCGTAGGCCTGCCGCTCGTACGCGTTCCTTCCTGTCTCGAAGTAGTCGCGATCGTCGTCCTGGAAGTAGCGGGCGCCGTATGGGCAGCCCATGACACACGCTCGGCAGCCCACGCAGTACTCGCCCTCGATGAAGACGATTCCATCCTGCTCGCGCTTCTGGCTCGCCCCGGTCGGACAGACCTCGACGCACGGCGGCTCCTTGCAGTGCATGCAGAGTACGGGAATCGAGAGCTTCCTCACGTTCGGAAACGCGCCCCACTCCCTCTTCACGACCCGCGCGTAGGTGGTGCCGGGCTGCGTGCCGTTCTCGGCCTTGCAGGCGACCTGACAGCCGTAGCAGCCGATGCAGCGCTTCAAGTCGATCACCATTCCGAGCCGCATGTCAGGCCTCCTGCGCGACGTGCTTCACGCGGACGCGCGCGTCGCAGTCCATCGAGAGTGAGACGAGATCGGTGTGCTCGAGATCCATGGGGAGGAGCTGGTTGAAGAACACCCCCTTGCCGCGCGCGAATGGCATTCCCTTTGCCCAGTGACCTCCGTTGTTGGCAACCGCGAGCACTTCGGGATGGATCCCCTGGGTCAACCGCGCAGGGCCGCGAATGCTCCCGCCGTCGGCGCCTTCGACCTCGATCGGATCGCCATCGGCAATCCCCTTCTTGCGCGCGGTATCGCTGTTGATGCAGATGAAGTAGCTGTAGGGCTCACCGCGCGAGACCTCGTCGAGCCACGGGTTCTCGAAGGTCATCGAGAAGGTGTGCCATGGCACGCGGTAGTAGATCGCCTGCATGTCGTAGCCTTCGCGAGGCCTGTGCGCGCGGCAGGGGCGCCAGTCGGGGAGAGGGAAGAAGCCCGACGTGTCGATTCCCTTCATTCCCTTTTCCTTCGCGATCTTCTCGATCTGTTCGCCCGAGCGCTTCAGCCATTCGTTGTAGAGTGGCGCCCGTCCGTGGACGAA
>JANQEL010000278.1 GCA_028278345.1 Myxococcota bacterium | reverse complement strand
TCGTCACACCCGCCTGCCCCGCCCGGGCAGCATCCGTCAGCTCAAGCGGCTGGTGGGGCGCGTGTTCTCGACGCGACTCGATCGCCACAAGCCGCTCTGGGAACTCTGGGTGGTCGAGGGGCTCGAAGACGACAAGATCGCGACGATCTCGAAGGTCCATCACTGCATGGTGGACGGTGTGTCGGGCGCGGAGCTGATCGCCGCGTTGTTGACCGAAGAGCCGATCGAGAAGCCCGCTCCGGCCAGGATCTGGAAGCCGCGGCCCCGCCCCAGCAACCTGGAACTGGGCGCCGGCGAAGTCGGGCGCGTTTCTCGCGCGCCCTTCGACGCGTTGGCGGGTCTGTTGCGAATCGCCGCCGACGAGGACGGTGCGAGAGAGTCGGCGCGCCAGCGCCTCGGCGGCCTCGGCAAGATGCTCGGCAGAGCCGCCCGGGGTGCCACGCCCGTTCCCTTCAACCAGCCCATCGGCCCCCACCGGCGCATCGATTGGATGCCGATGTCGATCGCGCAGATCAAGGACATCCGGAAGGTCCTGGGCGGGACGCTCAACGACGTCGTCCTCGCGACGGCCGCCGGGGGCTTCGGACGCTTCCTCTCGCGCGAGCGCGGGTTCGACCTGCGCGGCGTGAACTTCCAGGTCATGGCCCCGGTCAACATGCGCAAGCCGGACGAAGACAAGAGCCCGAGCAACCGCGTCGCCACCTGGACGGTCGAGCTTCCGATCGCGGAGCCCGACCCGGTGGAACGCCTCGAGTTCATTCGCGAGCAGACCGAGGAGCTCAAGGAATCGAAGAGCGCCGAGGGCGCCGAACTCCTGATGCAGGCGAGTGAATGGACGGGCGCGGGCGTGTTGGCCTTCGGCTTGCGATTCGGCCTCGAGGCCAATCCGGTGAACACGGTCATCACCAACGTCCCGGGGCCTCGCGTGCCGCTATACCTGATGAACGCTCCGCTGCGCGAGATCCATCCCCACGTGCCGCTCATGGGCAACATCGGCATCGGGGTCGCCCTCTTCAGCTACGAGGGCAACCTCTCCTGGGGCTTCACCGCCGATTGGGATCTCGTCCCCGACCTTCACGACCTCGTCGATGCCACCCAGCGCTCCTTCGAAGAGCTGCTCCAGGCGGCGGCGAAGGCGAGGGGCGAATAGCGCGATCCGCCGGAAGCGTCGCTACCCGGCGCGGGCCACCGTCAACAGCCAACCCTCGTGACGTTGCCAGCTTCCCCGCATGGGATGCGGGGTGTGGGGCACGTGGATCGAGAGCTTGCGATCCGGCCCCTGGTGGAGTTCGACCTCGATGCTTCGAACGTCGATGTCGAGGCCCCTGTGGAGCCCCTTCAACGCGCTCTCCTTCGCGCTCCAGAGGAGGTTCGCGGCCTCGGCCCGCGCGACGGGAGCGAGACCCTCGAGCCAGCGCCGTTCCGCTTCGTTCATGAAGTGCGCTTCGAACTCGCGACTGCGCGGCTCGACCCATTCGACGTCACAACCGATCTGCGATCCCTCGACATCCAGCGCGCAGAGCGTGGCCCCCGATCGATGACTCAGCGAGAGGTCACAGGGGAGCCGCTCGTCGCCGAGGTAGGGATGTGGCGCACCTCGATCGTCGGGGCGGATGTCGAGGCGGGCGAGGGTCTCGAGATCCTCCGGCATGTCGAACGCGCGGGCCAGGGCGCGCTTGGCCGTCCAGCGACCCGAACGAAAGTCGTGCCGCCGATTCGGAAGGCGGAACGTCGAGAGCCGTTCCCGTTCACGCTCGGAGAGCCAGCCGGTCTCGCGCGGAATCGCCGCGCGCACCTCGAATAGCTGCACCGGCTTCACGACTTGCCTGTCCGGGCGACGCCCCGCTCGAGCGCTTCGACGAGATACGGCCGCAGATCGTTCGGTGTCACGATCTCGTCGAGGGAGCCCACGCTCCGGGCGCGCTCGACGCTGTGCACGCTGTCGAAGTAGTCGGCCACCTCGCCGAGCTTTTCCGAGTGGACCTCGTCGAAGAGTTCGTGCCAGCGAGTTCGCAGCCGGGCTCGGCTGTCGTCGCCGGCCGCCTCGATCTCCGCGCCCAACTCGACGAGGCGCGAATCTTCCTTCGTGCGCTTGTCCACTTCGCCGGCAAACACGACCGCCGCGGCAGGGGCGCCGCCGATCACCGAGGCATAGGAGCCTTCGAGTGCGGCGACTTCGAGGCCTTCGTTGAGGGTCTTCGAAAACACGACGTAGGCGCCGCCGTGGTAGCGATTCACGACACAGAAGACGATCGGCCCCTCGAAGTTCACCACCGCACGCCCGATCTCGGCGCCGTACTCGAGTTGCAAACGCCTGAGGGATTCGGGCGAACCGTCGAAGCCCGAGAGGTTCGCGAGGACGACCACGGGGCGCGAAGCGCTCGCCGCGTTGATCGCCCGCGCCACCTTCTTCGAAGCCAGCGGGAACAGGGTTCCGGAGGTCCACTGGTCGGGCCCATCGGCCGGCACGAAGCCGAGCCGCGGCACGGGCTCCGACTCGATGCCGATCAGGCACACCGGGAAGCCACCGAGATGCGCGTCCCAGACCACCGCCACTTCGCCCTCGCGCATGTCGGCCCACCGCTCGAGGGGCTCGTGGTCCTGATCGACCACGGCGTTCATGATCGGGCGAATCGCAAACGGCTTGCGGCGACCCGGGTTGTGTTCGGGGCTCCAGATTTCGCCAACCCGTTCGAAAGCCGCGGTCTCGGAGTCGCCGGCGCTCGCGTAGGGGTACGCGCACACGTCGCGGTCGTGGGGGTCGGAGGTGTGCACCCGACGGGCCAGTTTCTCTCCCGGAGCGACGTAGGAGTGCTCGTAACAGCGGAAGAGGATTCGACACGCTTCGCCCACGTCGCGTGCCCAGTACTGGGCTTCGCCATTCACCCCCATGATCTTCTCGTAGCCACCGATCCCGACGTTGTCTTCCGCGGAGACGCCTCCCGAGTAGTCGAGGGCGCGCTTGCCCGTCAGCAGCATCGAGGCGTCTTCGGTCATGATCAGGACACCGCGGGTGTGCATCAGCATCGTCGCTTCGGCGTTCCAGTAAGACTGGCCGCCGACGTTCACGCCGATGACCACGACGTTGACCGTTCCACCCGCCTGGGTGAACTCGATCAGCCTGCGCAGGGCATCGGCCGTCCAGTCGAGGTTCTCTGTGCCACTGTCCATGGCGATCTTCGCACCGGCCGAAACCGGGAACCATTCGACGGGTACACGCAGTTCCTCGGCGAGGTCGAGAGCCGCGATGATGCGGCGGCACTCGGCTTCGGCGAAGCAGCCCATGTCGCGACTCGGATCCCCGAAGATCGCTACCCGCTTCATGCCCTCGGGATGACGGGCCGTGAAGTTCCGGATCACACCCACGACGAGGTTCGCGCTGTTGGCCCCGGGTTCGCGATCGACCGGAACCAACGCATACGACTCGTCGAGGTCGTACTCCTGGAAGTCGCCCGGCGGAAAACCGGCGACCACCCCGTCTTCGGGCGGAGTCAACATCCGGATCAGCTCGTAGGGGTAGACCATGCCGCGCTGACGCATGCGCACCACGCGCTGCACATAGGAATCGAGGGGACGAATCGGCTCGGACTTCGGGCTCTCGAAGGCGATCTCGACTTCGCGGCCGCTGGGACTCGCAATCTGGATGATCGTGTCGCGCCACCCCTGGCCGGCGGCCTGTCGGGTACGCGCGCGGGCCACGATCTTCTGCAGGCCCAGCCCCTCCGAGAGCGGCAGCAGGCGCGCCGCGATCTCCCGGAGCTCTCCGATTTCGATCTCGAGGGGAGGCCATACATAGAGAACGATGCGGTTCCAGTGCAGTCGTCGCCTCGCCGTGCGCTGGGATTGGAAGAGGCGCATCGCGCCGAACGCTTCGAGCACTTGTCGTTCCAGGTGCGGGAGTGCCGTGATGCGGCCGTCCGGATCGCGCACCGGGGTCAGGTCGCGTACCTCGACGAAGGCGAACAGGCGCTCGTCCCTGGCCTGCTCTCGCGCGACGCCGTGGAACAGGTAAACGTCCTCGACCGATGGAACGCGCTGGACTTCGAAATTCGACATCCGCCAGAGTTGCAGGCGCTTGGCCATCATCGGATGGAGACCGAAGGCCAGGTTCTCTTCGCGGAACTCGTTGCCGTCCTGTCGATACGTGTAGTGGGTGACGGCCTGCATACCGCGCCCGGAGTCCCGCCTCGCCACCGCCGCGACGAGTCGACGCAGGGGTCGCGAGAGCCGCCACGCCGCAAAGGCCTCGACGAGATCCTTCGATTCGGAGACGGCGCCCGCGCCTTCGCGCCAGAGGTAGACGTCGAGCACGATCTCGTGTTCGGCGGGAACATCGGCGATCAAGGCCTCGAGATCGTCGGCGAGCCCCGCCACGTCGTCGACGCCCGCATGGGTCGAGATGGCGTGAATGCGGGTGTCGTCGTGATCGTATTGCGCGAGCGCGTAGCTGCGCCCCGACCGCTCGACGACGCTCAGGTCTTCCAGCGCGCGAGTGCGGTAGTAGCGGCGCAACAGGACTTCGATTGCGACTTCGCGCTCCGAGCGCGGTGCATCCTCGATCCGCGCCGCCAGCAGCTGGGCGAGGGGTTGGGTGCAGCGGACGAGTTCCTTCATCGCCTCTTCGCGTGTCGTGCCGCTGATCGCTTCTTCGAGCCAGCGCTCGACATCCGCGTAGGTGCGCGCGCGGATGTCTTCGAAGAAGGGCCGGTCGAAGGTGCGATAGCGAAGCTCGCGCGCGAGGTCGCTCGCAGCTGCGAAACGCCCGGCCGTCACCGCGACGAGACGATCGAGGAGCGGTTGCAGCGAATCGCGGCTGGCGTCGGCGAGGGTTTCGTGGTGCGCGAGACGGCGCTCCAGAATGGCCACCACGAGCCCCGCCTGTTCGTTCATGCGCGCGTGCGCCTTGCAGATGCGCACCAGGGCTTCCTCGAGGGCGGCAGAGCGTTCGAGCTCTTCGATCCCGTAGTGGCGAAGCGCGCGCTGCAGGTCGTGGACGTACGCCGGCGAGAGACCCGCCGCCGCCGTGTCGAGAGTACGTGTATATAGAAGGAGGTATTCCTCGGGGGTCCGAACATCCGAGGCCTCCTCCTGATGGGTCCGGGACCGGCGCAGCAGGGCGGACTGATCAGCGAAGACCGAGAGAATCTCCTCTTCGCCCCGTAGGATGTCGGGATCGTCCGGGGCGATCTCCTGCATCAGCTTCGAGCGCTCGCTCGACAGACGTTTGACCTCGGCCGCCGAGAAATCGAAGCCGAGCGCGAAACGACGCAGGGCATCGAGCACGTCGTTGCAGCGCACGGTGGGGTCCGCCGTGGCGGATGCATCGACCACCAGGTGAGCCAGCTCGATCCGATCGCCGGCCGGCCGCTCTACTTCGGACTCCTCGGGCTCGATCAAGACCAGGGGCGCTCCCGCCTCGACCTGCACGTTCGTCTGCGCGATGACTTCGCGCACGCGCCCCGCACACGGGGCGGCAACGGAAAGCTCCGTCTTCATCGATTCGAGGACCGCGAGTCGGTCGCCGAGCGAAACCTGTTGCCCCACCTCGACGGCGATGGAGAGCACGACCGCCGGCGCCGGCGAGCGAACCATGCCGATGTCTTCGCGCGACAACCGGTGCGGGATCCCCTCCACCTCGACGAGCTGTTCGAGCCCGTCGCTGAACGAAAGCACACGATAGACCTGGCCGTTCACGGTGAGCCGGCGCTCGAGATCGCTCACGCGCTCGACTTCGAGATCGACCGTCGTGCCGTCGAGCACCACGAGATAGCGTCGGGGAGCCGTGCGAAAGACCTCGACGTCGTAGCGCTGCCCGCTGTGGCGCAACTCGACGGAGATCCCCACTTCGCGGCGGGTCCGCAGCCGGCCACGCGCCGCCATGGCGTAGAAATGCGAGCGCTCGACGGCGCTTTCGGCTTCGTAGGCATCGACAGCGGCCTGCAGCAGGGCGATCTCGGCGTGCTTGTAAGAGAGGTGGCGTCCTTCCGCCGAAAGCCGATCGAGCCAGGCGTTGTCGACCTCGCCGCTGCGCACTTCCTCACGCTCGAGCAGGCCGAGGATGAAACCCTTGTTGCTCGCGCCGCCGCGCACCGCGAGCTGCATGCCGCGCAAGCCGCGCTCGAGCCGCGAAAGCGCTTCTTCGCGGTCGCGGCCATAGGCGATCAACTTGGCGATCATCGAATCGAATTCGGGGGCGACCTGGTCGCCTTCGATGAACCCCGAGTCGACCCGCAGCCCGGGGCCACCGGGCAACCGCATCAGATCGATACGCCCGGGGCTGGGGGCGAAGTTTCGTTCGGGATCCTCGGCGTTGACGCGCGCCTCGATCGCGTGGCCGCGCGGGGGCGGCGGATCGCCTTCGAGTTTGCCCCCCATGGCGACATGGATCTGCAGCTTCACGAGATCGACTCCGGTCGTGAGTTCGGTCACCGGATGTTCGACCTGCAAGCGCGCGTTGACCTCCATGAAGGAGAAGAAGGCTTCCCTGGGCTCGTAGAGGAACTCGACGGTCCCCGCGCCGCGATAGCCCGCAAGGGTTCCGAGCCGAGCCGCGGCGTCACAGATCTCCTGGTGCTGCTCGGCGCTGAGTCCCGGAGAAGGGGATTCCTCGAGCACCTTCTGATTGCGCCGCTGGATCGTGCAATCGCGCACACCGAGGGCCCAGGTCGTCCCCTGCCCATCGCCGACGATCTGCACTTCGACGTGGCGCGCACCCTCGACCATCGTCTCCATGAAGACCTGGTCGTTGCCGAAGCCTGCGAGCGCTTCGGAGCGAGCCGTTTCGAAGGCGTCTTCGAGATCCGCCGCGGTCCTGGCCTTGCGGATGCCGCGCCCGCCACCGCCCGCCGTGGCCTTCACCATCAAAGGGAAGCCGAGCCGCCCGCCCTCTGCCTTTGCGGCGGCGAGATCGGCCACCGCGCCGTTGCTCCAGGGGGCCACGGGAACGCCCGCCTTTTCGGCCATGAACTTCGAGCCGATCTTGTCGCCGACGGCTTCCATGACTTCCGGGTCCGGACCGATGAAGACGACACCAAGGCGACGACAGAGTTCGGCGAAGCGCGCGTGCTCGGAGACGAAGCCCCAACCCACCCAGGCCGCCTCGGCGCGGCTCTCCACCAGAACGCGCTCGAGGCTCTCGTAGTCGAGGTAGCGGTTCTTCCGACGCGAGTCGCTGGGATCGACGAAGGTGGCGCTTCCGAGCGAATAGGCTTCGTCGGCCTCTCGTACGAAGACCGCGTTGCGGTCGGGGTCGGTGTAGAGCGCGAGGGTGCGCAGGTTCGGGAGACCTTCGTGGCGCAACTCGCTGACCGCGCGGATCAGGCGCACCGCGGCCTCGCCGCGATTCACAATCGCGATGCGTTCGAACTGGGTCATGCGCCTAGGCCTCCGTGGGAGCAATGGCCGGCGCAAGCGCCTTGCGGGCGTCGGCCGGAAGTTCTGCAGGCAGTGCACTCGTGACGTAGCCATCCATGCTGAGCAGGAGCTGACCGCGAGCGTCGACCACCCGGGCCTGCACACCGTCTCCTCGTGACTCGACCACGGCGTGGACGGGCGCCTCGGGGTCGTCGCAGTCGTGAAGCTCGACGCGAGCGATCTCGCTCGGAAGTCCCATGCGACCGGTGCGGGCCATTTCGGCGATCCCGGCCGTCTGGAAACAGAGTTCGAGCAGCAGCGGACGCGTGCGCAGAGACGCGTCGCCGGGTTCGTAGAGCGATGGCAGGCCTTCGGCCAGACGTCCGATGGTTCGATCGCCCTCCCCCCACACGCGATCGAGTACCTGGAAGGCCGGACCGTGGAAGTAGAGGCGATAGATGTCCTCGGCCCCGACTACTTCGCTCGGCGCCTCTCGCGGCGGCGACATCTGCTGTGATGGGGCCGGGGACGACGACGGAACGAGGCGCGCACGGAAATGCTCCGTCACCTGTGGCTCGTCGAGCCCCTTGAGCTCGCGGCTCCCCGTGAGCACGCAGTCGGCGCTCACGCCTTCGCCGTCCCGACCACCGCCGGCAAGCTCGAAGCGCGCGGCGATCTCGAGCCAACGCGGCTCGTCGCGATAGAACTTGAAGGGCGCGAGGAATCGCACGTCTTCGATCGCGGGGATCGCGTCGGCGCCGGTGAACCCGGCGACGAGTTCCGCAAAGCCCTCGAGCCCCATCACCCCAGGGAGCACCGGCGTGCCGTCGATCCGATGGTGATCGAGGAACGCCTGCGCCTTCGGGTCGATCTCGACATGGGTGGCGAGACCTGTCGCGTGATCGAAGTGAGTCGGGCATCCGGCCAGCGGTCCCTCACCCACGAGGGAACCCGTGATCTCGAGTCCGCCATCGGGGTCGCGCTCGGCTTCCATCACACCCAGCGCACCGGCGATCAAGACCTCGCCGCTGCGACCGGAGAGCATGAGTTCCTGGCGCACGATCGGGATGCCGGCTTCCGGGTCGAGCATGTCGATTCCGGCGCGCTGCATGATCTCGGGGATCGAACCGCGCGACGCCATGCCGATCTGCGCCCAGGCGGTCCAATCGATCGCCAGGGCGCGCGTGTCTTCGCGATCCGCCGAAAGGCGCGTCGCCCACTTGCACAGCAGGTCGTTGGCCGCGCTGTAGTCGGTTTGTCCCGCATTGCCGAAGCGTCCGGCAATCGAACTGAAACCCACAGTGGCACCGAGGGGAGTCTCACCGAGTGCCCGCAGGAGGTTGAACCAACCATCGGCCTTGACGTCGAAGACCAGGTCGAACTCTTCGGGCGGCTTCTCGACGGCGGAACGGCTGCGTTCGAGCCCGGCGGCGTGAAGTAGCACGTCGACGCGATCGTGATTCGATGTGATCTGCTCGACGACCTTCGAGACGGCTTCCCCATCGCGCAGGTCGACCGCATGCCAGTGCGCTTCGCCCCCCGCGGCCCTCACGGCGGCCAGCGCGGTGGCCGCCGCGTGCGCACGCTCGATCGACGCCATCTCGCGCTCGACCAGAACGGGCGTGGCGCGTTCACCGCTCGCCTTGATGCGCTCGAAGATCTCGCGGCGCAGTCCCTCCGGATCACTCGAGAAGCGCTCGACATCGGGGGCCCCCGCTTCGGGAGCCGCGGCGAGATCGAGCAGGTGGAAGACACCGCCCCCCACGCCGTTCGCAAGATCGGCTGTGATCGCCGAGACGATCGAACCCGCGGCGCCCGTCACGACGAAGACGCTCGATGCATCGAGGACCAGGCCTTCCCCATCGCCTACGGGGCGATCTTCGAGGGCCACGCTGCAGCGGCGCCCCTCTACCACCCCGACCTCGACCGCACCCGGATCCGACAGGGTTTCGTCGATCAGCACGTCGGCGAGTTCGGCAGTGCGTCGGGACTTCGGGAAGTCGACCGCCTTGACGAGTGCGTTCGGCCGTTCGCGAGAGAGTGCCTTGGTGAGACCGGTGACCGCACCGCCCATCGGACAGGTTGCACCGCCTGCATCGAGGCCGTGTGCACCTCCGAGGCGAGTCGCGGAAACCAGGAAACTCCCGGGCTGGTCGAGGCAGTCGTAGAGGACCCGGGCCGTGTGGAACAGCCGCTTGGCTCGGAGGTCGAGCGCCGCGCGCCAGCTCGCGAGATCGAGATCCGCCAGCTCGCCCCCGGCGTCGAGCGCGGGGAGCCAGTAGACGCCGTGGATGGGACCGGCTTCGAGGGCCTGCTTCACGGCCTCGCCGATCTCCGGCGACTCGGGATCGGCCGAGAGGACCTCGACGCCGCGCGCTTCGAGCCTTCGCACGAGGGCCTTCGCGACGCCACCGCGATCGGGCATCACCCAGACGCGGGTCCCCGCTGCCAATTCGACGCCCGTCGGCTTGCAGTCGGAAAGCGCCGGGCGAAGCACGGCGACCGGAACACGTCGGCGGGTTTGCCGCGCGGCTTCATCGCTCCCCTGGAACAGGCCTTCGGGAAGCACGGGCGTCGTCGTGACCGGACTCGAATCCGCGACCGAAGCCGTTCCAGGTGGAGGCTCGGAGACTTCGCCTTCGGTTTCGCTGGGCGCCGCCGCTTCCGCCGCGATCTCGTCGCGATCGGGGCGACGCTCCATCACGAAACGCACCGCGTGTTCGAGGGTCGGGTAGTCGCGCAGCTGCAGGTTCTCATCGCGTTCGATGCCATACGCCTCGCGAATCGCCGCGAACGTTTCGGCCTGCTTCACGGTATCGATCCCGAGATCCGCTTCGAGGTCGAGATCGGGCTCCAGCATCTCCACCGGGTAGCCCGTCTTCTCCGAAACGATTTCGAGGACACGTGCGCGAATCTGGTCTTCCACGCTGCCACCGGCGGACGGTGCCGCTGCGGGTTCGGCAGGCGCAGCGGCCGGCGCTTCCGCAGCAGCGGGAAGCGCGCTCGCGTCTGCGCGTTCCATCACGAAGCCCACCGCATGTTCGAGGGTGGGGTAGTCGCGCAGTTGGAGATTTTCGTCGCGCTCGATGCCATACGCCTCGCGAATCGCCGCGAACGTCTCGGCCTGCTTCACCGTGTCGATTCCGAGATCGGCTTCGAGGTCGAGATCCGGCTCCAACATCTCCACCGGATAGCCTGTCTTCTCGGCCACGATCTCGAGCACGCTTTGGCGGATCTGCTCTTCCACGCTGCCGCCAGCGGGCGGCGCTGCGCTCGCTGCCGCCGCGGGTTCGGTGGGCGCAGCGGCGGGCGAAGCCTCCGATGCTGCGGGAAGCGCGCTCGCATCCGCGCGTTCCATCACGAAGCCCACCGCGTGTTCGAGGGTCGGGTAGTCGCGCAGTTGCAGGTTCTCGTCGCGCTCGATGCCGTACGCCTCGCGAATCGCCGCGAACGTTTCGGCTTGCTTCACCGTGTCGATTCCGAGATCGGCTTCGAGGTCGAGATCCGGCTCCAGCATCTCCACCGGGTAGCCCGTCTTCTCGGCCACGATCTCCAGGACCCGCTGGCGCACGGCGTCTTCGACGCTGCCCGCTGCGGGTTCGGCCGCCGGTGCATCCGCGACGGGCGCGGCTTCTCGCTGCACGGCTGCCGCGGGGGCCTCGGCCACGGCCTGTGCGGCGCGGCGCGTGGTTTCGTCCTGCCCACGCACGACGACCGTGGGAAGGCCGGCGTCGATCACCCGAAGCGTGCGATTCACCGTCTCGACCTCGGCCTGCACCTGGTCGCTCACCTGCGCAAGCCAACCGTAGAAGGCCGCCTTGTCTTCGAGTCGGCTCTGGTAGCCGAGCTCGTCGGCAGCGGGACGCGTGCCGTCGTGCGTCGGGCACCAGCGCAGGAGCGACATGCTGATCTGCGAACCGAAACCCGCGCCGAGCCGGAGGGCGTAGCGGATCGGGTAGCGACCTCCGCGCGATAGCCGAAGCGTTCCGAGGTCGGGGTCGGGCTCCTTGTAGTTGGGGACCGGGGGAACGACGCCCGTCTCGAGCGCCTTCACGGCGACGACATCCTCGATGCCGACACCCATCGGGTGACCCGTCATCCCCTTCGTGTTGGCGACGACGATCTCTTCGGCCGCGGCGCCGAAGACCTTGCGAAGGCTCTCGACCTCCGCCGAGGCACTGCCGCCGCGCGCCGGGGTGTAGGTCTCGTGGGAGACAAAGACGAGCTCGCGGGCCAGCGCCTGGCGATCGATTCCAAAGCGCTCTTCCGCCTGCGCGACCACCTTCTCCATCACGCCCGCGATGTGCTCAACATCGAGGCGGGTGCCGTGGAAGGCGCTGTTGGCCGTGACCGTGCTCGCGATGTCGCAGATCGGACGCAAACCGCGCTCGCGTGCGCAGTCCGGAGCCTCGATCACGACGGCCGCGGCCCCCATGCCCAGGATCATGCCGTGACGGCGACGGTCGAAGGGGACTGCCGCGTCCTCGACCGTGTCGTCGGTGGCGGCGGCACCGCTCGCGAGGAATCCGGCCCCCACCCATTCGAGCATGTTGTCGCTCGTGCAGTCGTCCGCGGCCACCACGACCACGCGACGCGCGCGGCCGGCGTTGATCCAATCTTCGGCCACGGCGAAGGCCTGGGTGGTCGATGCGCACGCCGAGTTGACGGCGGTGTTGGGCCCGCGGGCGCCGATGTACTCGGCGAACTGCGAGTGTCCCATGGCCAGGGTGCGGAAGAGGAAGCGACGATCGAAGGTGTAGGCGTTCTCCTCCCGCTCGGCGTCGAGTTCGTGGATGCGGCGCTCGAGCTCTTCGACCATCACCGAGCTCGCGTTGCCGTCTTCCTGCGCCCGCCCGAGGAGTTCGCGCAGGGTCTGCAGCTCCGCATGGCGCGCATGGTCTTCGTGATAGGCCTGGAGTTCCTGGGCGAAGGAGTCGTAGCCGGGGAAGGCCGACGCGAAGATCACGGCGGTGTCGTCGCGCAGGCTCTCGGGCAGCATCCAACGCACGGGGAGGCGCGTACCTCGTGTCGTCTTGCGGTAGTGCATCACCAGCGGGAGCCCGGCATCGCGCAGGGCTTCGATCCCGACCGCGACGGCGAGTCGCGTCACCACGTCGAAGGCGGCGACGCGCTCTTCGGAAACGCCGAACTCATCCACGAGATCGAAGGCCCCCGCACGGGCGGCGAGCTTGATGACATCGGACGAGCTTTCGATGGTCTCGAAGTGGGGCTCCCCTCCGCTCTTCACCAGCCTCGTGATGTGCTTGTCGAGCATCGCGTGGCGGAAGCGGGTGGGGATGAGATCGATCTCCTGCTCTCCATCGAGGATGTGCTGCACGTTGTCGTCGGCAAACACACGGTCGCGCCCCGGAAGGCCTAGGGCTGCGCCGGTCACGACCGGCGTGATGCTTCCGTGCGCATCACTCGCCGGGGTCTTGCGACCGAGAATCGCTGCGCCCCTTTCCACGAACTCGCCCAACAGGTCCGCGAGTTCGCCGCTCGCGCCGGCTCGCGGCACGACGGGTGCGGTCTCGGCGGGCACGGGCCTGCGCGGTGTCGGTTCCACAGCGCGCTCCGGCTCAGCTGCGGCCACCGGACGTTCGGTCGCGACGTCGCGAATCCCGATTCCGGACGCCCACAGGCCACACAAGGCCTGATTGAAACTCCCGGCATCGCCGCCCTTCGGGTGATTGGTGAACAGGGCGAGCGCGTCGTCGCGCTCGCCGAGCACGTCCTCGGCGAAACCGTGGAGCGCGCGCTTGGGGCCGATCTCGACGAAGACCCGCGCACCGTTGTCGTAGAGGGTTCCGAGCCCCTTCACGAATTGAACGGGAGAGGCGACCTGCGCCGCAAGAAGATCGAGCATCTTGGCCGGTGCGTCGGCGCCCATCGGATACAACTCGCCGTCGACGTTGCCGACGAGGGGGATCTGGGGCGCCTTCAACTCGAGACGCTCGAGCATCGCGCGCAGGGGTTCGCTCGCCGGCGAAACGATGCTCGTGTGGAAGGCGTGACTGACGGGCAGCTGCACGACGTTGTGCCCCGCGCCCTTCAACGTTTCCATCGCGGCCTCGACCGCTTCCGAAGCGCCGCCGATCACGGCCTGCGAGCTGCTGTTGATGTTCGCCACAACGACGTTGCCGTCGATGCCGGCGAGGGTCTCTTCGATCTCGGTCAGCGGGGCGAAGACCGCGGCCATCAGCCCATTGTCTTCGACGCTGAGACTCGCCATCTCGCGTCCACGTGCGCTCACGGCTTCGAGCGCCTGCTCGAACGAGAGCGCACCCGATGCCACGAGCGCGCCGTACTCGCCCAGGCTGTGCCCCATCACGAGATCGGGGACGAGCCCGTACTCCGCCATCAGGCGACACAACGCCGTGTCCACCGTGAGCACGGCCGGCTGGGTGATCTCGGTGCGGCGCAGCATGTCCTCCGCCTGCTTGACCGCGCCGGCGTTGTCGGGATCGACGAAGAGGATTTCGCTGAGCGGTTGGCCGATCAGCGGCGTCAAGACGCGATCGGCTTCCTCGAACGTCGCGGCCACCACCGGCTCGGTCTCGCGGAGCGAACGCAGCATGTTGGCGTACTGCGAACCCTGACCCGTGAACAGGAAGGCGACCTTGCCCGGTTCGCCCTCTCCGAAGAACACGCCCTGGGCGCGCAGCGCCTTCTCCATCGCGGGGCGCACCGCGGGCGCCGCATCGAGGGCCTTGAGGGCGCGCTCGGCCTTGTTGGCGAGGTCGGCGGCGTCGGCGAAGTCGAAGGCGGCCCGATGGCCCGCTCTCAGCTCATCGCCGCTCGGAGCCCGGCTCTCCGGCGTGCGGCCACTGCGCGCCATGGTGAGCAGCGCTTCGATCTTGCTGCGAAGCGACGCGGGGTCGGCCGCGCCGAGCACGGTGGCACCCCGCTGTGGGGCCTTCAGTTCGACGGACGCGTCGTCGAGGGTCTTCGCGATCGTCTCCCCGACCGCCACGGTGACATCGCCGCGGCTTCGGGTCAGGCGACCCGGGATGTACTCCTCGAGTACCGCGTGGAAGTTGGTGCCCCCGAACCCGAAGGCACTGATGCCGGCACGACGCACGCCGTCTTCCGGTGGATCCCAGGGTTTGGTCTGGGTGTTGACGCGGAAGGGCGATTGGTCGAAGTCGATGTTGGGATTGGGCGCCTTGAAGCCCAGGCTCGGGAAGAGCTGCTTGGTGTGGAGGGCACCGATCGCCTTGAGCAGACCGGCGGCCCCTGCCGCTCCCTTCAGGTGTCCGATGTTGCTCTTCACGGAACCGAGGGCGATCGAACCGACGGGCGCGCCCGCCCCGGCGAAGACATCGGTGAGTGCCTGGACCTCCACGACGTCACCCACGCGAGTCGACGTGCCGTGGCCTTCCACCATGCCGGCCGTCGCGGGAGAGAGTCCGGCATCGGCCCAGGCTCGTTCGATCGCGAACTTCTGACCGGCCGGGTTGGGCGCGGTGATGCCCTTGCCACGTCCATCACTCGAGCCGCCGACGCCCCGCACGACGGCATAGATCGGGTCGCCTGCGGCTTCAGCGTCCGCGAGGCGTTTGAGCAGGAAGAAGATCGCGCCCTCCCCCATCACGAAGCCATCGGCCCCGTCGGCGTAGGGACGCGTTCCCGTGGCCGAGAGCGCGCCGATCTTGCAGAACTTCACATAGGGAGCCGGCCCCATATTGCGGTCGACGCCACCGACGAGCGCAGCGTCATACTCGCCCGTGATCAGGCCTTCGCGCGCCGCGTCGATCGCGGCGAGGCCCGAGGCGCACGCTGCGTCGCAGACGAAATTGGGTCCGTGGAAATCGAAGAGGTTCGCGATACGACCTGCGATGCAGTTGGCGAGTTCGCCGGGCATCGAATCCTCCGTCACGCCGGGGAAGCGATCGGCGACGCGCTCACCGAGTTGCGAGAGGATCGTCTTGCGATCGGCTTCGCTGAGTGCCGCGAAGGCGGGCGCCTCGCCGAGGGCCTGCGCGTACTCGGGCAGGAAGATCCCGAGCGAAGTCCAGTAGTGGAGGTCGCCAGCCATCGCGGTGCCGACCACCACTGCGGTGCGTTCGAAGTCGAGGGTGCGCTCGGGATGGCCGTAGTCGAGCAGCACGTTGCGCGCGCACGCGACAGCCCACTTCTGGGCTTCGTCCATGGCGTCGGCGACCTTGGGTGGAATCGGGAGCTTCCACTTCATGGGCTCCCATTCCCACTTGCGCACGAAGCCCCCGATCTTCGAGTACGACTTGCCGGGCAGGGACGGGTCGGGGTCGTAGTAGAGATCGGTGTTCCAACGATCCGGTGGAATGTCGCCGATGGAGTATCGACCCTTCTCGAGATTGCTCCAGAAAGTCTTGTAGTCGGGCGCGTCGGGCAGGATCGCGGAAAGGCCGACGATGGCCAGTGCCTTGTCTGCGGGATCGCTACTCATCACTCTCCTCCAAGCTCAATTTCCCGCGCGCGCGTAGAGAGCATCCGCGATGAAGTCCAGATCCTTCAGCAGACCGGCCTGGGCGGTGCGAATGGCCGGCAGGCCGAGCGCGGCGCCGAACGCGCCGCTCTCGCTGGCGTCGACCGCGTCTGCACCGCCGACCCACATCAGCCCACCGTGTCCGACTGCGACGGCCGCCTTGCGCGCGTAGGCACGCGCCATGGCGCACAGCACGTCGGGTTCGAAACGCCGATCCGCCTTTTCGGGCAGGCGACCGGCGACCGCCGAGGCCGCTCGACGTGCGAAGGCGGCGGCGCCCTCGGCGCGCGCGGCGAGATCGCCGAGGCGGAACAAGACGTGCTGGCTGCGCGTGAGACGCGCGGTGCGCGCCCGCTCGAAGACCTCTGCGAGGCAGCGGCAGGCGATCCCCGCGATCTCGGCACCGGCCTCGGGGCACTCACCGTGCAGATCGTCGAGTTCGCGCGCCAGGCCCACGTAGTACTGACCGCGCGTCTTCAGGTGTTGCTGCCAGCGGTCACGCGAGATCGACATCTCCATGATCTCGGATGTGCCTTCGTAGATGGTCGTGATGCGCACGTCGCGTTTGATCTTCTCGACCATGTACTCTCGCGTATAGCCGTAGCCCCCGAGCGCCTGGATGGCCGCCTCGGCCGCGGCATTGCCCGCCTCGGTGGCGAGCAACTTGGCGATCGCCCCTTCGGTGATGAACTGTCCCTCGGGCTCGTCGAGTGCATCGAGGGCCGCCGCCGTCTGTTCGATGTAGGCGCGTCCCGCTTCGAGATCGACCACGTGGGGAACGATCAACTTGTGCGTGTAGCCCTGCTTCTCCGAGAGCGGAGAGCCGGCCTGGATGCGTTCCTTCGAGTATTCGATCGCGCGGTCGATAGCTTCCCAGCCTGCGCCCAATCCGAACGCCGCCACCATCAGTCGCGTATAACCGAAGACGGCGAGCGCCTGCTGGAGGCCCTGCCCCTCGACACCTCCAACGAGTCGATCACGCGAGACCTCGACCTCGTCGAGAATCAGCGCAGCGGTGTTGCTCAGGCGAATGCCGTGCTTGTCCTCTGGGCGCTCGCTCTCGAAGCCCTCGGTGCCCGACTCGACGACGAACCAGCTCGGCCCACCCGGGGTATTGGCGAGGATGGTCGCGACCTGGGCGACGCCGCCGTTGCTGATCCACTGCTTGCGGCCGGAGATCCGATAGCCCGTCACCTCGCCGTCACTTTCGATCGGCGTGGCGGTCGTGCGCAGGGCAGCCAGGTCGCTCCCGGCCTCGGGCTCCGTCGCGCCGTACGCCATCAAGATGCCTTCTTCGGCGATGCGTCCGAGCCACTGCTCGCGCTGCTCCGGGGTTCCGCCCACGCGGATCGGATCGCTACCGAGGAACGTCGCGAGCAGGCCCGTGGCGACGCCCACGTCGATGCGCGCCAGCTCTTCGCAGCAGCGGTAGACGTCGAACGCTCCCCCGCCCATTCCGCCGTACTCTTCGGGCACGAAGAGCAACTGGATCCCGAGTTCCGGACCGCACATCTCCTCGACGAGAGGGAGCGGCATCTCGTCGCGGGCGTCGTAGTCGAGCAGGACCTCCGGCTGGAAGTTCTGCTTCGCGAAATCGCGAAGGGATTCGAGGACGACGCCTAGGGTTTCCGCGTCGATCGCAGAAGGCATAGGGGGGGACTCCCATCTGCAACGGACCACAGCCGGAGCGTGGTCTCGGCGACGAAGCGCCGAAGGAACCGAAGACGTGAGCGGATTTGTTCCCGCTGCGGGCGAACTCGTTCGAGGAGCAAGCCTTCGGTTGGACGGCGAGCGCCAGACTGTCGGCTGTGCGACACCTCGACGAGTGCCGCTTTCGGCTCGGGGACGTATGGGTGATTTGCCGTCCCGCTCGTTGCACACCCCACTGCGTTCGACTGGACCTTCGACTGGACGGTCGATGCAGCGGAGGATGTCGCGAGTTCGCCGAGCGCCATCCGCAGTGGATTATACAATGGTGAATCGGCGGACGCGCGCGAAAAGCACGGGCCGCACGAATTCCTGGAGAGGTCGCCGATGAGCGCGTACGGTCCGACCGCCATGATCTTGTTCACGGGGTTGCTCGGGCTGGGCGGCCTTACGCTTCTTCTCGCGAGCCTGCTGGCCGTGGCCAACCGACGCCTCTACGTCGAAGAAGATCCGCGCATCGACCAGGTCGAAGGGATGCTTCCCCACACGAACTGTGGAGCGTGTGGCTACCCGGGGTGCCGCGCGTTCGCGGAGGCGCTCGTTTCCCAGCAAGTGCTTCCCGGGAAGTGCACCGTGAGCAGCGCAAGTGGCCGCGAAGCCATCGCGAACTACCTCGGCGTGGATCCGGGCGAAGAAGAACGACGCGTAGCGAGGCTGGCTTGTGCGGGCGGGAGCAATATTGCGCGGGTTCACGCGCACTACGCGGGCCTTTCGAGTTGTCGAGGCGCGGCGCTCGTCGCCGGCGGTGGCAAGGGTTGCTTCTGGGGGTGTCTTGGCCATGGAGATTGCGAACAGGCCTGTGACTTCGACGCGATCCGGATGGAGCACGAGCTGCCGATCGTCGACGAAGAACTCTGCACGGCTTGTGGCGACTGCGTCGACGTGTGCCCGAAGGATCTCTTCTCGATTCGACCCGTGAGCGAGCGCCTCTGGGTCGCCTGCAGTTCTCGCGAGGAAGGCAACGGCCTGCTCGAAGATTGCGAGGTCGCGTGCACGGCCTGTGGACGCTGCGCAATGGACGCGCCCGGGCTGATCCACATGGCGGACGGCCTCCCGATCATCGACCGCACGCGTTCGCCCGAGATGCGCGAGTCGATCGAGCGCTGCCCGACCGGGGCGATCTTCTGGATCGACCCGGATCTCGGAGTCCAGAAGGGAGCGGCGGCCCACGCCGTCATCCGCCAGGAACCGCGTCGCGACGCTCCCACCTGATCCCTCGAACCGGAGACCCACACGGCGTCATCGAACCTGCGCGACCATTGACCGCAGCGCAGTTGAAAATTCCACCGCCAGGAGTTCGCATGTTCAAACGCAAGAAGAACGGATCGCCCCAACCCCGCTTTCCCGGCGTGCGTGCGGCCCTCGATGGCAATACGGCGGTCGTGCTCTGCGAGCGGGAATCGACCGACGGGGCCGGCGCCTATCCCATCACCCCCTCCACGCAGATGGGCGAAGGCTGGGCCGAGGCCGCCGCGGCGGGGCACATCAATGTCTCCGATCGACCGTTGATCTTCGTCGAACCCGAGGGCGAACACGCAGCCGCGGCCGTGACCGCGGGGCTGGCGATGACGGGTCTGCGCGCTGCGAACTTCTCCTCCGGCCAGGGCATCGCGTACATGCACGAGTCGCTCTATGCGGCGGTCGGCAAGCGCTTGACCTACGTGCTCAACGTCGGGGCACGCGCCATGACGAAGGCGACGCTGAACGTTCACGCCGGACACGACGACTATCACTGCATCGACGACACGGGGTTCTTCCAGGTCTTCGCGCGCGATGCGCAGTCGGCCGCCGACCTCAACATCATCGCCCACCGCATCGCCGAACTCGCCCTGAACCCCGGAGTCGTTGCACAGGACGGCTTCCTGACCACGCACCTGATCGAATCGATGCAGCTTCCGGAGCGCGAACTGATTGCCGAGTACCTCGGCCGCCCGGACGACCTGATCGACTGCCCCACCCCCGCGCAGCGGATCATCTACGGCGAAAAGCGAAGACGCGTCCCCATGCTCTGGGACGTCGACAACCCGGTGATGAGCGGCGTGGTGCAGAACCAGGACGCCTACATGCAGAGTGTCGCCGCCCAGCGGCCGTTCTTCTTCGATCACATCCAGGAACTCGCCGGCCAGGCGTTCGAGGAGTTCAGCGAGCTGACGGGACGTCGGCACGATCGCGTACTCACCTATCGCTGCGACGACGCGGACTACCTGATCGTCGGCCAGGGCAGCATGATCCCTTCGGCGGAAGCCGTGGCCGACTACCTGCGTGAAGAGCGGGGCATCAAGGTGGGCGTGGTGAACCTGGTGATGTTCCGTCCGTTCCCCGCGGACCTCATCGGCGAGATCCTGAAGGGTCGCAAGGGCGTCACGGTGCTCGAGCGCCTCGATCAACCATTGGCGGTCGATCTTCCCCTGATTCGCGAGATCCGCGCGGCCCAGGGCAAGTGCTTCGAAAACGGACGAGACCCGAAGCATCCGAGGTACCCCGATCTCCCCGTCTACGAGCGACTCGGCGACGCTCCGCCGCTGTACTCGGGATCGTTCGGCATGGGGAGCCGAGACCTGCAACCCGAGGGCATCGTCGGTGCGGTCGAGAACATGCTGCCCGAAGGGGCGAAGAAGCCCCTCTTCTATCTCTCGATCGATTTCCTTCGGGACGAGCCCGTGACCCCGAAGCAGGCGATCCATCAGGAGACGATCGAAGAGAGCTACGGACACCTGCGCGATCTCGTCGTGCGCGGTTCCGAGAACCCGAATCTGATGCCTCCGCACAGCATCACGGTTCGAATGCACTCGGTCGGAGGTTGGGGGGCGATCACGACGGGCAAGAACCTCGCCATGACCCTCTTCGACCTCCTCGGCTGGCACATCAAGGCGAACCCGAAGTACGGATCCGAGAAGAAGGGACAGCCCACCACCTACTACCTCTCCGCTGCACCGGAGCCGATTCGCGT
>JANQEL010000247.1 GCA_028278345.1 Myxococcota bacterium | reverse complement strand
CCGAACATCGCCTTCGCAGGTTCGAGTGACATCGAGCTCTTCGCGAGCGGCGGGAGCGTACCGCCCAACATCCTGCTCTTGATCGACAACTCGGGCTCGATGGATCGCGACGTCAACGGAAACTGGTGTTCGGGGAGTTGCGACAGTCGCCGCGAGATCGCGCGCGACGCCGTGCGCGCCTTCGTCGACGAGGTCAACCCGGTGGTCTCCGGTGTACGCCAGGAGAACGCGCGCCTCGGCCTCATGACCTATCGCGCGAACGGCGCGTCGGTCGAAGTGCCCCTCGGCCTGAGCACGAGCGACACGATCAAGACCGAGGTCGGCAACCTCTCGAGCCTCGGCGTCGGTACGCCGATCTCCGGCTCGATCCTCGACGCCGGTCGCTACATGGCGGGCAGCCATCAGTGGGGCACGCTGCCGGTGTGGGGAACGCTCTCGGGTGAATCCACCCTCGCCGATCCGATTGATCTCTCTTGCCGCGAGAATTTCATCATCTTCGTGACGGACGGCGAGCCGCGAAGTGACGAGATGATCCGCACCGGCTACTGGGCCACCGTCGGCGACGCGGACAGCGACAACGGCTCGGGCGAGGGCGATCCGGAGAACGATTCGAGCGATGTCGACAATGAAGACATCGAGTGGGGCGACGACGTCACCTACGCGATGGCCAACCGCGACTTCCGCAGCGACCTTGCCGGCACCCAGGACATCACGACCCACATGATCGGCTTCACCGTCGACTTCGACATGCTCGAGCGCATGGCGGACAACGGCAACGGCGAGTACTACATCGCCGACGACGCCGACGAACTCGGCGACGCCCTCTCCGAAGCCGCGGGTGCGGTCTTCGACAGCCTCGCGGGTTTCTCGACCGCCGTGGTGCCGACCAGCCGCTCGCTCTCGACCTCGACCTTCTACAACGCCTATTTCGAACCGTCGGGCGATGCCTTCTGGGAAGGGCACCTCGAGTCGTACGGCCTGCTCGCCAATGGCGACATCGTGGACCAGGCCGGCAACCCCGCCATCGATTCGTCGACCGGTCTGCTCGTCGAGCCCCACAATCCCTACTGGGATGCCGCGGTCGAACTTCGCACCAACACCGCGCGAACGCTCTACACCACGATCTCGAACGCCAAGGCGACCTTCGACGTTTCGAACGCCGCGATCACCGAGGCCATGCTCGGGATCACCGCCTCTGACGTCACCGCCTTTCCCAATCATCCCGCCTCGGGTGTCACCACGACCGCCGCCGTGCGCGACGCCGTGATCAACTACGTGCACGGCAAGGATGCCTTCGACGAGTCGGGCGACAGCTCGACGACCGACATGCGCAGCAAGGTGTTCGGCGACATCTTCCATTCGACCCCGCGCATCGTCGCCGCGCCGTCGCGCGTGCACTTCGCCGAAGATGGCTACGGCTGCGATCTCAGCGACGCGACCGCGTCCTGCTTCTACAAGAGCTACCGTACGCGCGATCGCGTGATCTACGCCGGTGCGAACGACGGCCTGCTCCATGCCTTCGACGCCGGGGATCACAGCACGGGTGACGACCCCGTCACGACCTACACCGAAGGCGCTTCCCACGAGTACTACTCGGTCGGCACGGGCGCCGAGCGCTTCGGCTACGTGCCGGGGCTCCTGCTCGACAAGATCGAGATGCTGCCCCGCAATTCGCCCCGCACCTTCTACTACGTCGACGGCAGCCCGATCCACGCCGAAGCCTGGCTCGGTGACGGCTCGGGCAACGATACGACGAAGAGCGAGGACGAATGGGCGACCGTCATGGTCACGGGATTCCGCGAAGGTGGCGAGGGCTACATCGCCCTCGACGTGACCGACCCCGACGCCGGCGCCCTCGACGCCCACGGTCCCTATCCGCTGCTGCTTTGGGAGTTCACCGACGCGAAGCTCGGCCAGGCGTGGAGCGAGCCCGTCATCACGCGCATCAAGATGCAGGGCGATGTCTCGTCCGGCGACAACTGCGGCTACGACGATGGCGACGGCGACTGCCGTGAGCAGTGGGTCGCGATCTTCGCCGGTGGCTATCACCAGGATGCCGATCCCCACACGGCGAACTTCACCGCCGATCACACCCACGCGAACTGGACCGACCGAAGCCGCGCGATCTTCATCGTGGCCCTCGACAGCGGAAACGTCCTCGCGCAGATCGACCACTCGACCCACGGCGCGATGGACTACGCGCTGCCGTCTTCTCCCGGCGTGCTCGACCTCGACAGCGACGGCTTCGCGGACGTGGTCTACGTCGGCGACCTTGGCGGGCAGGTGTGGAAGTGGGACATCAGCAACCCCGGCCAGGACACCGACAGCGACACCAAGGTCGACAACTGGACGGCCGCGGTCTGGTTCAACTCGCCGGCCGTATCGATCGGAGGCGGCGAGTCGCGATGGCGGAGCTTCTTCTATCCCCCGACGGCCGCATATGAGAACAACCAACTGTCGATCGCCTTCGGTTCGGGCGAGCGCGAAGACCTCCGCTATGAGGGCGACGCGAGCTACGACGAGAACAACCGCCTCTACGTCGTGAAGGATCTCTACCCGACCGGCCCGCTGGCCTTCGTCGACGAGAGCAGCAACCCGCGCCCCGTGATCACCGAGGCCGATCTCACGAACGTCACGTCGATCAAGACTGACAACGATCTCTCGGATCTCGGTTACTACATCATCGCGGAGGACGGCGAGAAGTTCACCAGCGACATGATCATCTTCGCCGGGTATCTCATCGCCACGACCTACACCCCGAACGCCACCAGCCTGTGCGCGGCGGCGAGCGGCGAGTCGTACCTCTACATCCTGCGCCTGCGCGACGGCTACGGCCTCTACGACACGCCGAGCTCCACCGCGAAGGAATCGCGGCGCCTGTTGATCGGCGAAGGCCTCGCGAGTTCACCCCGCGTTTCCCTCAGCCCCGACTCCGCCAACGACAAGGTCTTCATCAAGACCTCCAAGTCGAAGATCCTTCCCGCCACCCCGCCCAACCGAAGCTCGGGCGGCGTATCGGTGATCTACTGGAAGGAAAACTACTAGCGGGGTCGCGCTGCACCCGGAACCGGGTTTCCACTGGCAACCGGATTTGAATCCAGTTGATCGCAGGCGTGGTCGAAGGCGCCCTTCGGGCGCCGTTGCGATCAGCTGCGCAGCGAAGCTTCCGTCTTGTCGAGCAGTTCGGTCATGCGGCTCGACCAGGCTTCGCGGTCGGCCTGGCTGCTGGACTCCCCGGGCATCGTGGCGAGGTGGGCGCGCAGGGCGGCCACGTTCGACATGCGATCTTCGTCGGCGAGTTCGCGGGCACCCCGGGTCGATGCATCCGAAGAAGACGGAGCCTGCGCACCGCCGAAGGTCGAAAGCGTTTCGTTCAACAGCGCGACCATGTCCATCAGCTCGTCACCGTCGCGCAAGGTGATGTCGAAGGTACGACCCTCTTCCTTCATGCGGCGGAGGTCGCTCTTCACGCGGTGCAGCGGGCCCGCGATCTTGCGGCTGAGCACGACGCCGGTTGCGATCGCGAAGAGCGCCGTCATGCCGAGCGTACCGGCGATCCACACCTGCACTGCAGCGCGCAGATCCCCCGAAGCACTCCACTGGTTCGCGAAGTCGCTCGGGAAGGAGAAGAGGGAAGGCGGGCTGTCGTATTCGAGCACCGGCGCCGGGTTCAACACGTAGGTGTAGAAGACGCCGAGCAGGAAGGTCGCGAACACCGTGTAGGCCAACGATGCCCACACGACGCGCATGATCTGCCGGTTGGTGAAGTCGACCTCGACCTTGAAAGGCCCGAAGATCGATCGTCGATCGGCGCTGCTCTCGCTGCTCATTGCGACTCTCCCGTTTCTTGGACGTGGAACGCCCCAGGGAATGAGTCGGCAAAACAGGTGACTACGCTGAGGGTTATCTCGCTCCCTATCGAAGCTCTCGGAAGCAGGAACGCACCTCGTTCAGCCACAGCTCGGGCTGCTCGAAGGCCGCGAAATGGCCGCCCTTCTCGAGCTCGTTCCAATAGATCAGTTGCGGGAAATGCTTGTCCGCCCAGCGCTTCGAGCTGCGGAAGATCTCCTTGGGGAAGATGCTGCAGCCCACCGGGATCTTCACGGGATCGACTGAAGGGGTATTGAAACTTTCCCAGTAGAGGCGACCCGAAGAAGCGGGCGTCGCGGGGAGCCAGTAGAGCATCACGTTGTCGAGCAGCTCGTCGCGGGTGAGCACGTTCTCGGGGTGGCCGTTGCAGTCGGTCCACTCGTAGAACTTTTCGAGAATCCAGCCGGCCTGTCCGCTCGGCGAATCCGCGAGCCCATAGCCCAGGGTCTGGGGCCGCGTGCTCTGCTGCTTCGAGTAGCCGGCCCCCCACTCCTGGTAGTACTGCATCGAAGCCAGGGCACCCTGCTCCTGCTCGGTGAGATCGTTCATCGTGTCGGGATCCGGCGGCACGATCGGCATGTTGAGGTGGATGCCCGCGCAGTGTTCGGTGTCCTGGAGGCCGATCATCGTCGTCACCATGGCGCCCCAATCGCCGCCCTGGGCGAAGTACTGGTCGTAGCCGAGGCGCGCCATCAGCTGCGCCCACATGTCGCCGATCTTCCCGACACCCGTACCCGGCGCCGTCGGTTTGCCCGAGAAGCCGTAGCCGGGAAGCGAGGGGCACACGACGTGGAATGCGTCCGAGGCGTCACCACCGTGCGCCGTCGGATCAGTGAGCGGCCCGATCACCTTCTGGAACTCCACGACCGAGCCCGGCCAGCCGTGGGTCACGATCAACGGCCGCGCCTCTTCGTGTTGCGACGTCACGTGGAGGAAGTGGATGTCGATGCCGTCGATCTCGGTCACGAATTGCGGCCACTGATTGAGCAGCGCCTCGCGTTCGCGCCAATCGTACTTCTCGCTCCAGTAGCTGCAGATCTCCTTCATGTAGGAGAGAGGGATCCCCTGGCTCCAGTCGTCGACGACTTCCTTCTCGGGGAAGCGTGTCGCGGCCAGGCGGCGCTTCAGGTCGTCGAGCTCGGCTTCGGGAATGTCGATCTTGAAGGGTCGGATCTCGCTCATTGGGGGGCTCCTCGATGGAAGTCGCACGGGGGGCGCGGCTCGCCAGATTCACCCAGCGCTCGCGTCGGTGCAATTCGTATTGAGCCGGTCGTCCTCGCGTGTCGTGTGCCAGGCGAATCCGGGTGTCCTATTCCATACCGCGCGCCCCGGGCACACGACGTGCCGCGACCGTGGAGGGAGGTCCCATGCCGTATCGCATCGGCGAAGTGGCTCGCCGGACCGGACTCGCCAGCTCGGCGATCCGCTACTACGAACGCGAGCGCCTGATTCCACGAGCCACGCGCGAGGGCAATGCGCGCGTCTTCGACGACGACATCCTGGATCGTCTCGCTCTCATCGAACTCGCAAAGCAGGCCGGCTTCACGATCGCCGAGACGCGCGATCTGGTTCGCGGCGTCGAACGCAGCACGCCGCCGGGCCCGCGCTGGCGCAAACTCGCCGAACGCAAACTGGTCGAAGTGGAAGCACGTATCCGCGAAGCCGAACGCATGCGCAACGTCCTGAAGCAGGTGATGCGCTGCGATTGCCCGACCTTCGAGGACTGCACGCGAGCAGGGTGCTAACAGCCGCAGGTTTCCGCGTCGTCCTGGCCCGTCTCGTTCGGCCGGCCCCGCTTCCACCACCACGCCGCGAAACCGAGTGAACTGGCGGCGATGATGAGCGGTTGATCCAGGGTCGCGAACGGCGCCGCGATCGCGGCCCCGAACGCAGCCGCGATCGTCATCGGAAGCACGCAACACACCACTACGCCCGCCAGGCTCCCTACGCCGACGGCCTTCAAGCCACGCCGCCAGCTTCGGGGCGGGTCCGATTCGACTTCGGAGGTGGCCGGCGGAGCGAGCGCCCGGAAGAGACTCGCATCGGCATCGACTCCCCGGATCTCGAGGCGGAGCTCTGGGCCCCGATCGACGATCGCGAAATCGATCCCCGAGCAGCACTCGCGCTCGAACGCGACGAAGTCCTCGAGCTCTCGGCGCTGTTCGGGCGAGTTCGCAAAGTGGAACGCGATGCCATCGGCCAGGGCTTCCTTCGATACGATTCGCTTCGCGAAGCCGTCGCGCAGCTCCTTGCGCCGCGCTGCGAAACTCTCGTCGTCGAGGCTACAGACCTTGCGAATCTCCTCGCTCACCGGGTTCGATTCCATGACACGACCTCCTCTCGGCTCCCCCAGAGGCTAAGGGTTGAAGTGCACTTCAAGTCAAGGGCGAACCCCCGATTCGGCGCACAAGAGAACGAACCCATGGAGGCCCTGAAATGTTCTTGATGCGCTTCGACATGCGCGCCCCCGCGATCGGCAAGGCGACGCCCGCCGAGCTCTACGCCGCCGCCCTCGACATGGCGGCCTGGGGCGAGGAGAACGGCTGCGTGCAGATCGTGGTCTCGGAGCACCACGGTTCCGAGGACGGCTACCTGCCTTCGCCCCTCGTCCTGGCTGGCGCAATCGCGGGTCGCACACAGCAGCTGGCGATCCAGGTCGGCGCGTTGATCGTTCCGCTCCACGATCCGCTTCGCCTCGCCGAGGACATGGCCGTGCTCGACCTCGTGAGTGGAGGACGCGTTTCCTACGTCACCGCCGTTGGCTACGTCGAACACGAATTCGCCCAGCTGGGTCGTCCCTTCAAGGGGCGCGGCAAGCGCATGGACGAATGCCTCGAAGCCATCAAGAACGCGTTCACGGGCGAACCCTTCGAGTACCAGGGGCGCACCGTGCGTGTTCGCCCGACCCCCTCGGCTCCCGACGGCCCGGCGATGTTCATGGGCGGCAACAGCAGGGCCGCGGCCCGACGCGCGGCGCGCTTCGGCATGGGGATGCTGGCGCAAGGGCTCAACCCCGAACTCGAAAGTGTGTATCGCGAAGCCTGCGAGGAGTTCGGCGTCGAGCCCGGGCCGTGCATCAACCCGCCGCCGGGCACCGTCACCTCGGCCTTCGTCGCGGAAGATCCCGACGAAGCGTGGGCGAAGATCGGGCCCCACTTGCTCCACGACGCCAAGGCCTATGCGGCGTGGATGGGCGATTCGACCTCGGTGACGAAGTCGGTGGCGCAAACCGTCGAAGAGCTACGCGCCCAGCAGGGCGCCTATCGGATCTTCAGCCCCGAAGAGGCGATCGCCTACATCCAGGCGAACGGGCTGCTGCTGCTGCAGCCGCTGTGCGGCGGACTCGACCCCGACCTGGCGTGGCAATGCCTCGAAACGATGAAGACCCAGGTGCTCGCCAAGCTGTGAAATCACCCCTGTAAGTACCTGAATTTACAGAGATCTCATCGTCCGTACACTCATATGTAACTTTGCATTCCCATATAACTTCGCTACTCCTCGTCACGTTTCGCACCCGCGACCCGAGGAGCCCCCGATGAGCGCGCCGGACGAAGACCTTTCGAAGCTCACCCGCCGCGAGCGGCGCAAGCGCGAAGTCCGCAATCGCATCATCGAAGCGGCGGTCGAGCTCTTCGACCGCGATGGCTTCGCGGCGACCCGCGTGGCGACCATCTGCGATCGCGCCGACGTCGCGCACAAGACCTTCTTCAATCACTTCCCCGCCAAGCAGGATCTGCTGCGCGAGATCGCGTCGGTCTACGTCGCGAAGCTCCTCGAGAACCTCGAAGAGACGCGCAAGCAGCCGGGCAGCACGGGCGATCGCATCCGGTACTTCTTCGAACAGGTCGCCGAGAGCGCCGAATCCGACACCCCGCTGCATCGCGACCTCATCACCGAGGTCGTGCACGTCTCCCACGAGTCGGGGAGCGAGAGCGAGCACGCGCAGAAGTTGCAGAGCGCCTTCGCGGCGATCGTGTCCGATGGCGTCGAGCGCGGAGACGTCACCACTGCACACGCCCCCGAGACGCTCACCGACATGCTGATGGGCGCCTACTATGCGCTGATGTTCAACTGGTCGAACCTCGAGCACTACCCGGTCGGCGAACACGCCCGCGCGAGTGCGCGCTTCCTCGCGGAAGCGATGGCGCGACGCAGCGACGAGGAGGAAACTTCGCGATGAATCCCGTTTCGAACGAAGAGACCCTGCTCCCCATCCCCAACGGCTGGTTCGCGGTGGCGTTTTCGCGCGATCTCGCTGAAGGCGATGTCATGCGCGTGCAGTGCTTCGACACCGAACTCGCGCTCTTCCGCACGCGCAGCGGTGAAGTCAAGCTCATCGACGCCTTCTGTCCCCACCTCGGCGCGCACCTGGCCGAAGGCGGCAAGGTGGTGGGCGAAACGATTCGCTGCCCCTTCCACCACTGGCAGTTCGATGGCGATGGACAGTGCGTGAAGATCCCGTACTCGAAGACGGGGAAGATCCCCAAGCGTGCCAAGGTGCGGAGCTGGGAGGTCGTCGAGCGCAATCACCTGATCCTCGCCTGGCATCACGCCGAAGGGAAGTCGCCCGACTGGGAAGTACCCGCCGTCGCCGAGTTCAACGATCCGACCTGGACGGATCCGCGCTTCTTCAGCGTCGAAGTGCCGGTTCACATGCAGGAGATGGCGGAGAACAACTGCGACCCCGTTCACTTCCACTACGTCCACAGCGCAGAGGCGATCCCCGAATCCACCAACACGTACGCGGAAGACGGCCGCTACTACAAAGCCGTCAGCACCAACGAACGCGAAACGCCGATGGGGCGATTCAAGGTCGACCTCGTGCGCGAGACATGGGGGCTCGGGCTTTCGTCGGTACGCCTCGAAGGCGTGCCCGGCGCGGGGCTCTACATGTTCTCCTCGACTTCACCGATCGCGCCGAAGAAGACGGTGTCGCGTTGGGTGCTCACCGTCTCCCGCAACATCGTCGACGTGATGGGCGACGAGTACATGGATCAGATCATCAAGGGTCTCGACGACGACATGCGGATCTGGGAGAACAAGATCCACCGCCCCGACCCCGTGCTGTGCGACGCCGACACCTTCCTCGCCGACTTCAGGAAGTGGGCAAAGCAGTTCTATTCGCCCGCGCCCGAACCCCGATCGCCCTCCGCCTGATCTGGGTCATAGAAGCGCCAGTCCTTGCCCACGATGAGTCGGGCCCCACGCCGGTAGGTGAAATAGGACCACGCCCATTGCATCACGACGAACAGGCGATTCTTGAAGCCCGCCAGGTAGTAGATGTGGATCAGGAGCCATGCGATCCAGGCGGCAATCCCCGCGAAGCGCAGGCGGCCTGATTCGAGAATCGCGCGCCGGCGTCCGATCGTCGCGGCCTGACCTTTGTCGATGTACTCGAAGTCGGGAAAGGAGTGACCCGCCACGAGCGCACCGATGCGCTTGGCGACGTATCGTCCCTGTTGAAGGGCCGCGGGAGCCTGACCGGGGAGCGGGTTTCCATCCGGGCCCATCGCGTGGGCCTGGTCGCCAATCACGAATACCTCGGCGTGTCCCGGCACACTCAGATCACCCGTCACGACTACGCGAGACAGCCGGTCCTGTTCGACCCCCAGTTTTTCGCCGAGTGACGACGCGCGAACGCCCGCGGCCCAGAGCACCGTGCGACACGCGAGCCTTTCGCTCCCGACCTCGATCCCTTCCGCATCGATGTGGGTGACAGGGCTGTTGGTCCAGATCTGGACGCCGAGACTCTCGAGATCGCGCGTTGCGCGTGCCGCCAGCGCCTCGTCGAACGAGGGAAGGATACGCTCACCCGCTTCGATCAGGATGATGCGCGCGAGCGACGGATCGGTCATTCGAAAGTCGCGGACCAGGGTAAACCGACTCATCTCACCGATGGCGCCCGCGAGTTCCACGCCCGTGGGCCCCGCTCCTACCACGACGAAGGTCAACAGAGCACGCTTTCGTTCCGGGCTTGCTTCGCCTTCGGCTTCTTCGAACGCGGAGAGCACGCGTCGTCGGATCTCGGTCGCCTGTTCGAGGGTCTTGAGCCCGGGAGCGTGCATCTCCCAGTCCTCGTTGCCGAAGTACGCATGCTTCGATCCACATGCGAGTACGAGGTAGTCGTATGCATGCTCGTTCGTGTCCGTCACAAGCACGCGCCGAACGAGGTCGATGTCGACCGCACGTTCGCAAAGTACGCGGACGTTGCGCGCCTTCGAGAGAATTCCACGGATTGGCGCGGCGATCTCGGCCGGACTCAGACCCGCAGTCGCCACCTGGTACAGCAGCGGTTGGAACAGGTGGTGATTGCGCTCGTCGATCAGGGTGACTTCGACATCTTGTGCGTTCGCCAGACCCTTGGCACAACCCAGTCCCGCAAATCCACCTCCAACGATCACCACCTTCATCAACGTCTCCAGAAGGCCGGTTGTAGCAGGGCGAGTAGAGCGAAGAACTCGAGCCGACCGAGCCACATCAGCACGATCATCGTGCACTTCTGCCAGCCGGCGAAGAAGGCGAAGTTTCCGTTCGGGCCCACGTCCGCGAGGCCGGGGCCGATGTTCGACAGCGTTGCGATGGACGCCGTCGCCGCGTCGAGCACCGGCGTATCGCCGATCGAGAGCAGGAGTGTCCCCGCACCCCATCCCAGGAACCAGAGGACCAGCAGAGCGACGACACCTCGGACCGTCTCTTCGGGGATCGGCGTTCCACCCAGCGAGATCGCGATGACCGAGTGGGGTGAGAACATGAGGCGGACTTCTCTCGCCGCTGCGCGGGCGCCAATCAGTACACGCACGATCTTGGCGCCCCCCGCCGTCGACCCCGCGCACCCGCCCGCCAGCATCAGCGCCACCAGGATCACCTGCGATGTCGCAGGCCATCCCGCGAAATCGGCCGTCGCGAAACCCGTCGTGGTGAGGATGGAGACCGTCTGGAAGGCGGCTTCGAGAACGACTTCTCCGCGGTCGGTGCGCGCATGGTCGGGGTCGGCGATCAAGTCGATCGCGATCAACAAGATCGCCACCGCGGCGATCACCATGTAGGCACGCAACTCGACGTCGCGAATCGCGGGGCCACCGCGACCCTGGGTTAGCGCGTAGTGAAGCGTGAAGTTCACCCCCGCTGCGAACATGAACAGGAGTACCACCAACTGCACCATCGGCGAGAACACACCGATCGAAGCAGCGTGCGGTGAGAAGCCGCCCGTCGAGATCGTCGCGAAGGCGTGGGTGATCGCGTCGTAGAGACTCGTCCCGAAAGCCAGCATGAGCACGATCTGCACACCCGTGAGCGCCAGATAGATGCGGAACAACACCAGGGCGGTCTTGCGCACCCGCGCGTGGAGGATTTCGGCCTTGGGGCCGGGCACCTCGAGGCTGAACAAGAAGCGTGCGCCCGGGCCCAATTCGGAGAGCAATGCGACGAAGAGCACGACGATCCCAATGCCACCCAGCCACTGCGTCATCGATCGCCAGAAGAGAATCGACCGCGAGTTCGCCTCGATGTCGACGAGGATCGACGCGCCGGTAGTCGTGAACCCGGAAGCCGATTCGAAGAGTGCGTCGATTGCGCCCGGTATCGCCCCGCTCGCGTAGTAGGGAATCGCACCGCCGATCGACGCCAACACCCAGGCACCGACGACGACCAACACACCTTCACGCCGGTAGAGTTCGCCGACGTCGTCGCCGTACTGGCGAAGCACCAGACCCGCGAGCCCGCACGAACCCGCCCCCCACGCGAAGCCGAGCGCCGACGTCGGATCGCTCGGCGCAATGCAGTAGATCAGGGGGACGAGTTGCGCCGCCGCCAGCGCATAGAGCACGACAGCGAGAATCGAGGCGACGCGACGAAGGTTCATGGCAGGGTTTCGTCGGCGTCGGGCCCGGGGAACAGCAGCTGCGCCATGGGGACTTCGGCGCGCAGCACGAAGACGATCAAGTCGTCGCCGACTTCGACCCGGTAGTCGCCGCGAGGAATCATCGCCTTGCCCCCGCGGATCACGGCCGCAACGACGAGACCATCGGGGGTCTCCACGTCCGCCAACCGTTCCCCCGCCACCGGACTCTGCGGGTGCACCGCTCGATGCAGGAACTGCGCCGCCCCGTTTTCGAAGGAGCTGATGTGGGGTTCGTAGTTACTGTCGATGTACGCGCGAATGCGCTCCGCTGCGATCGTACGCGGCGATACCACGTCGAGTACACCGACCTTGCGCCAGAGCGTGGAGGTTTCGCTCTTCTGCACCAGCGCCGTGAGGCGCACCACGCCCAGCTCCTGGGCGAGTAGACAGGACATCAGGTTGGTCTCGTCATGGCCCGTCAGCGCGATGAACGCCGTTGCGTTCCCGACGCCCTCGGAGGCGAGCAGGGACATGTCGGTTGCGTCGCCATGGACGATCTCGTGCATCGGAAAGAGGCGGGCGAGTTCTTCGGCGCGTTGGCGATCCTTTTCGATCACCATCACCCGACGGACATGCCCCGCGAGTCCATCCAACACCGCCTGCGCCGTGGCCCCGCCGCCGGCGATGATCACACGCTCGAGTCGCCTCGAGTGACGACTCACCCGGCGTTCGACCTCGTCGATGGCCTCGGGCGTGCCGATCACAAGGGCGTCGTCGCCGACCTGCGCGTGGTCGTCGCCACCGGGAACGACGACTTTCCCATCCGATACGAACGCCAGTACCAGGCAGTGCTTCGGCAAGTCGGCGTCGGCGAGCCGACGCTCGGCGAGCGTCGAACCCGCCTCGACTCCCGTCCGCCGGAGTTGAAGGGCCCCGCCGGCGAGGTACTCGATCTCCAGCGTATTGTACCCAAGCACGTGATTGAGCACGCGCGTGGTGGTCAGGAGCTGCGTCGAGAGCAACAGATCGGCGCGGAAGCCGCGTTCGTACACCCGGCCGTATCGCGTCACGTCTTCAGATGTCGAAACCCGCACGACCGTACGCGCGGCGCCGACGCTCTTCGCGAGCAGCGAAGCTGCGAGGTTGGCCTCGTCCGACGAACTCACTGCGACGAAGAGTGCGCAGCGATCGACCTCGGCGGCTTCGAGCACCGGAACATGGCTGCCGTTGCCCGCGACGAAGGCCGCGTCGAGTTGCTCTTCGACCAGTCGCCGCTTCTCGGGATTGCGATCGATCACGGTCACGCTGTGGCCGTCGGCGGAGAGGCTCCTGGCCAGGTAGGAGCCGATCTCTCCCGCCCCCATCACGACGTACCGTTTCGATTCCAAGGCCTCTGCCTCCGCGGCGCCGATGCTACCGGCTCGACGCAGCAACGACGATCCCGAGAGCAGAATGAATCGAACGGTACGCGCGCGACGTCGAGCACGAGTGGCGGCACGGAGGGGGTGAGCTAAGCCTCGCCAACCGTCGACGCCATCCCCGGCGCGAAGGCCAGCGAAGCAGGAGCCCCCCATGTCCGAACCCACACCGGCCCCCGGTGACCGCGAACTCGGCGCCGTCATCGTCGGCACCGGCTTTGGCATCCTCACCCACCTGCGCGCACTGCGTGGAGCCGGCATCAAGGCGATCGCGCTCGTCGGACGCAACCCCGAGAAGACGAAGGATCGCGCTGCCAAGGTCGGGATCGAGCACGCGCTCACGAACCTCGACGAAGCCCTCGCGCTCCCCGGCGTCGATCTCGTCACCATCGCGACGCCGCCCCACACCCACTGCGAAATCGCGCTTGCCGCGATTGCGGCGGGCAAGCACGTGCTCTGCGAGAAGCCCTTCGCGCGCAACGCCGAAGAAGCAAAGCGCATGCTCGACGCCGCCGAAGCCGCGGGCATCGTCCACATGCTCGGCACCGAGTTCCGCTTCGCGAGCGGACAGGCGCTTGCGACGCGCACGGTTCGCGAAGGGCGCATCGGCGAACCGAAGCTCGTGAACTTCACCATGAATGTTCCCGTGCTCGCCGATCCCGACGGCGAAGTGCCCGACTGGTGGTCGGCCGGTGAAGACGGGGGCGGTTGGCTCGGCGCCTACGCGTCCCACATCATCGATCAGATTCGCGCCACCCTCGGCGAGTTCGCCGGCGTGAGCGCATCGCTGACCACGGTCTCCGGCCGCGACTGGAGCGTCGAGGACAGCTACACGATCCACGTCCGCATGAAGTCGGGGGCGTCGGGCGTCTTGCAGAGCACGGCAGGGGCCTGGGGGATGCCCGTCCTCTGCGCCAAGTTCTACGGCAACAGGGGCACGCTTTCGATCGAAGGCGAGAGCGTCACGGTGGCCGACAAGTCCGGCATCGTGACGCTCGACCTGCCCGACGATCTCGTGACCGATGCCCCCGAGCCGCCGCCGGCCGAGTTCATGAAGACGACCTACGACCACCTGCACGCCGCGGGTTTCGATCTCGGGCCGTACACCAAGCTCTGCGCCTTGATGCGCGACCGCATCCTCGGCAAGCCGACCTCCGACGATCCCGCCCCCGCGACCTTCGCGGACGGGCTCGAAGGGCAGAAGGTGCTCGACGCCATCCGGCTTTCGGATGCGGAGCAGCGTTGGGTCGAGATCGAGTAGAGAGAAGAAGGGAGGAGGAAGAGAAATGAATCGATTCGAAGGCAAGGTGGCGCTCGTGACGGGGGCCGCCTCGGGAATTGGACGCGCGGTGTCGGAACGCCTCGCGAGCGAAGGCGGCTCGGTCTATGCCGTCGACATCAACGCGGAGGGCCTCGCGCAGACCGAAGCCACCATCAAGGAAGCGGGCGGCAAGGTGCAGGTGGGGATTCACGACGTGACCCAGCGCGCGAACTGCATCGAGGCCGTCGATGCCGCGGTCGGCGCTTTCGGTCGCCTCGACGCCCTCGGGAACGTGGCGGGCATCGTGCGGTTCGCGAAATCGACCGACGTCACCGAAGAGGAATGGCGTCTGGTTCACGCGGTGAACCTCGACGGCCCCTTCTTCCTCTCCCAGGCCGCGATTCCGCACCTGATCGAAACCAGCGGCAGCATCGTGAACATCGCGAGCAACGCCGGGCTGATGGGCCAGGCCTATACGGCGGCCTACTGCTCGAGCAAGGCGGCGATCATCAACCTCACGCGCTCGCTGGCGATCGAGTACGTCAACACGGGGCTTCGCGTGAACGCGATCGCCCCGGGTGGCGTGGAGACCTCGCTCACCCACTCGGTGCAGTTTCCCGAAGGCCTCGACTTCGAATTGATCAAGCGATACACGGGCCTGCGCGGTTTCTGCAAACCGGAGGAGATCGCCGGCACCTTCGCCTATCTCGTGAGCGACGAAGCGCGCAACGTCCACGGCGCCACCTTCAGCAACGACGGCGGCATCATGGCGGGTTAGATCTCGCTGCTCGGGGGGGATCGGCCGAACGTGCCGATCGCATGAGGCTCGCCTGCCCGACTGGCGCGCGGCTCCGGTCTGCGCGACCAATGGCGGACCGTGCCATCCGCCGACCCCGAACCGATCCTCGACCCCGTTCCCGACATCGATCGCGAGACCGCCTATCGCGAACAGGTGCTGCGCGATCTGCCCCGCAACTACGTGGCGCACCTGCTGCACGGGTTGCTGGGGCAGACGGGGTTTCGGCTCGTCAACGCGCCGACCTTCCTGCCCGCCTACGTGCTCATGCTCTCGGGCAGCGAGTTCGTCGTCGGCCTGTGTCGCGCGATCCAATATCTCGGGATGTTCCTCACCCCGCTGCTCGGCGCGAACCTGATCGAGCACCGCAGGCGTGTCCTACCCGTGGGTTTCGCGATCGGCCTCACGATGCGCCTGCAGATCCTGGGGATCGCATTGGCCGGCTTCTTCCTGGCCCCCGCTTCGGCCGTCGTCGCGATCGCGATCTTCCTGTTCGGCCTCGGCTTCTTGATGGGCATCCAGGGGGTGATCTTCAACTACCTGATGTCGAAGGTGATCCCCGTCGAGCGCCGGGGCATCCTGGTCGGCCTGCGTACGACCCTGGCCGGGCTCACCGCGGCGACCGTCGCCTACGTGGGCGGGCGCTATCTCGTCGAACCCGACGTGCTCGGCAACGGCTACGCCGCGACCTTTCTCATCTCCTTCGGGCTCACCGTGCTCGGCCTCTCGATGCTCCTGCTGGTGCGCGAACCCGAACCACCGCAGGTACGCGAGGCCACCTCCCTGCGCAGTCGCCTGGGCGACCTGCCCGCTATGCTGCGCGGCGATCGCGGCTTCACCTGGTACTTCGTCGCCCGGGCGCTGGCGACCATGGGCCGCATGGCCGTGCCCTTCTACATCGCCTACGTGGGGGACGCGATCGGAGTGATGAGCGAGTCGGGCAAGGGCATCCCGACGGGCGCCGCCCTCGGCGTGCTCAGTACGGCCTTCATCATCGCCAACTCGGCCACCAACTTCGCCTGGGGGCTGCTCGCAGATCGTGCGGGCAACCGGCTGGTCTTCCTGGCGTCGCTCGGGGTCTGGATCGCGGGGGCGCTCGGGGTCTTCGCGGCCAGCGAACTCGTGGGCTTCAGCCTGGCCTTCGTGGGCGTGGGGGCCGGCATGGGAGGCTTCCAGATGGCGGCGCAGAACATGGCCCTCGAATTCGGCGACCGGGAAGACCTGCCGGTCCGGATCGCGCTGGGCAACTCCGCACAAGAGTTCGTGGGTTTCGTGGGCCCCCTGCTCGGCGGGCTGGTCGCCGTGCTGCTCTCGAAGGTCTGGCTCTTCGGGATTGCGATCGCCTTCCAATTGGCCGCGATGGCAATCGTGGTTCTATACGTGGACGAACCCCGCACCCGCGTCCGGGCGCACTGAACCCCCCGGGGCCAGCAAAAGGGTAAACACACTCGAAAGAAACGAAGTTGCACATGGGCCCTGTCGGGCGCACGACTGAAGCCGCAACGTCTTGTTGCGCTCGACAGGAAAAGACATCTCCGGTGTCACCCACGCAGTTCACACAGGCACATACTCCGGTCGCCCAAAGCGTTAATATCCGGCTCCCCGATTTGCCGGGCACTCGCCCGCAGCGGCCGAAGCAAGACCCCAGGCCCTCCTTTCTTCGCACCCTCCAGCAATGGGAACGACATCCATGGCGCAAGATATTTCGCTCCAGCAGTACGGCCTCGACGTAGGTGATGTGCATCGCAACCTGAGCCCCGCCGCCCTCTACGAGCATGGGCTCGCCTACGACGGCAGTTCGATTACTTCCGCTGGAGCGTTGGTCGCCATCTCGGGCGCCAAGACGGGACGCAGCCCGAAAGACAAGCGCATCGTCGACAACCCGGAGAGTCACGACAACGTCTGGTGGGGCAACATCAACATGCCCATCTCGTCGGACTCCTTCGAGAAGAACCGCGAGATCGCGCTGAACTATCTCAACGGTCGCGAGCGCCTCTATGTGGTCGATGGTTTCGCGGGTTGGGATCCGCGCTACCGCCTGAAGATCCGCATCATCTGCTCGCGCCCCTACCACGCGCTCTTCATGCACAACATGTTGATGCGGCCCACCGCCGAAGAGCTCGAAGCCTTCGGTCAACCCGACTACGTGATCTTCAACGCCGGGGCACAGCCGGCGGATCCTGCGGTCGACGGCGTCGACAGCGACGCCAGCGTCGCCATCAACTTCGAGAAGAGCGAGTTCGTCATCCTCGGCACCCAATACGCCGGTGAGATGAAGAAGGGCGTCTTCTCCATCATGCACTACCTGATGCCCGACAAGGGCGTGCTCTCGATGCACTGCAGCGCGAACATCGGCGAGCAGAAGGACGTGTCGATCTTCTTCGGCCTCTCGGGCACGGGCAAGACGACGCTCTCCGCCGACCCGAAGCGCTTCCTGATCGGCGACGACGAACACTGCTGGAGCGAAGAGGGCATCTTCAACATCGAGGGCGGTTGCTACGCGAAGGCCATCAACCTCAGCGAAGAGTTCGAGCCCGACATCTACCGCGCCATCCGTTTCGGTTCGGTGCTCGAGAACGTGGTCTACGACGACAAGACCCGCGAAGTCGACTACACCGACAACTCGCTCACCGAGAACACGCGCTGCTCGTACCCGATCGACTACATCCCCAACGCCGTCGAACCGTGCGTGGGCGGCCACCCGAACAACATCATCTTCCTCACCTGCGACGCTTTCGGCGTGCTGCCGCCGGTGAGCAGCCTCACTCCCGAGCAGGCGATGAAGCAGTTCCTCGCCGGCTACACGGCGAAGGTCGCGGGCACCGAGGTCGGGGTCACCGAACCCGAAGCCACCTTCTCGGCCTGCTTCGGCGCCGCGTTCCTGGTGCGCCACCCCAAGGTCTACGGCGAGATGCTGGCCAAGAAGATGGAAGCCCACGGCGCCAGGGCATGGCTCGTCAACACGGGCTGGAGCGGCGGCGGTTACGGCGAGGGCGAGCGCATGAAGCTCCCGTGGACGCGCGCGATCATCGACGCCATCCACGATGGAAGCCTCGCCGAAGCCGAGACCGCGATCGACCCGAACTTCGGCCTCGCGGTACCGAAGACCTGCCCGGGCGTCCCCGAAGAGATCCTCAACCCGAAGAACACCTGGGCGGACGGCGCGGCCTACGACGAAGCCGCGAAGAAGCTCGCCCAGCTCTTCGCCGACAACGAGGCAAAGTTCGACTGAGCCTCTCCCGCACGAGCGGGTCGCCTGCAAGAATCGAGAAGCGCCGCTGCATCTGCAGCGGCGCTTCTCGTATGTGCGCTCCGTCACGTCGCAGGACGCGCAACTTCGAACTTTCCGCGCACCGGGTGAGTCGCGTCACCGTTCAGGCGCGCTCTCCGCCCGAAACGTGTAGCAGTGGCAGCGCGGAGCGTTGCCCGGTGTTTCATACGGGGACGGGGCAAGGAGCCCTTCCGGTACGGACGACGCCCATGCGACCGGGCGGCGTGCGGCTGGGGGGGCTCCTTTCAATTTCGGCGCCTACCGGCTCGGGGCCTCGCAGCTCGCCAACTCGATCGTCACGCGAGTTCCACTCCCCAGCTTGCTCTCGACCTCGACGGTGCCCGCGTGTTCCTCGAGGATGCCGTGCACGACCGAGAGCCCGAGCCCCATCTGCCCCTTGTGGCGCTTGGTGGTGAAGAAGGGGTCGAAGATGCGCGGGCGAACGTCGTCCGGAATGCCGGGACCGTCATCCGCGATGGACACGATCGCCTTGCCATCACGCTCTTCGAGCATGATTTCGACCCCCGCGCCGAGTTCGGTGGATTCGATCGCGTTGCAGAGAAGGTTCATCAACGCCTTCTCGATCTGCATCGGATTCAGTCGGGCGTAGATCGACTGCAGGCAGGGCACCTGGGTCACTCGAGCGTTGTTCTGTTCCGCATACGGCTGCACCTGCATGCGAACGCGGTGGACGATGTCGTTGAGGTTCGAGATCCACTTCGCCGTGGGCTCCTCACGCGTGAACTGCAGGATGCTCTTCACGATCGTGGCGCAGCGCTTCGCCTCGCGTTCGATGTCCTCGAAGCTCTCCAGCCAGATCTGCCGCTCGTTCCGGTCGCCCCGCATGTGCTGCGAATACTGCGCGGCGAGCAGGATCGCGGCGATCGGGTTGTTGATCTCGTGCGCGATCCCGGCCGCGAGCGTGCCCACGACACCGAGCCGCTCGGCAGCGCGAAGCTGGGTTCGCGAGTGCTCGAGTTCCGCGGCGGCGTTCTGGTGGAGCTCGGTTTCGCGGGCCAGGCTCGCCGCGCGCTCGGCCACCCTGCGCTCGAGTTCTTCGTTCTGCCGTTGCAACGCCCAGTTCGCCTCTTCCAGGCGCTTCGCCTGATCAGCAATCTGGTCGTGGGCCGCACCCAGCTCCTCGTAGTTGTCGTGGAGTTCGACCTGTTGCTCCACGAGCGATTCGAGCAACGCGCTGCCGTGGCGATTCGTGAACCACGCCGCCACGCGGTGACGAAGACTCGGACGCGCCTCGGGCAGGGTGATGGTGAAGACGCAGCGACGCGGCCGCAGGTCCATCTCGACGCGGGCCGGAGGCAGATCGAAGAGGGCGGGGCCGGCGCGAAGAGCACCGCGCATCATCGAAAACATCGCCGGGCTGTCTTCGAAGCGCTCGGGAATCTCGAGGATCTCTCGCAAGCGGCCGTCTTCGAGTTGCTCGAAGTGCGCGTTCATGACGGGGAACAAACTCGGACCGATCCACGTGGTGCCCGCGCGATAGAGATTCGCAGGGGTGACGAGATAGCGCGCGACAGCGGGGATCAGCCGAACCCCCGGAGTCAGGAGATGTTCGAAGTAGAGGTTCTCGAGCTCCTTGCGCCCACCGAACACCTCTTCGAGCCGCCGGTTGATCTCGACGAGCACATCCCAACTGACGCGCTTGCGCAGGGACTCGATATGCGAGGGCGAGACGGGGAGCCCATCCGTCAGCACGGAGACAGGAATCCCGCGCGCCTTCATGGCGGCGATCGCGGGCCCAAACGCGCGGCACGAAACTTCGCTCATGTGAACATGCGGATCCGGTGGTGAAGAACGCGGCGTTGAAGTTCTCGTGTTCTCAACACCCATTCTACACGACGTGCCTCCGCCACCGGCACCGATGGCACGCGAAACCTCCAGTCACACTGCAGGCCCACCGAATCGACACGTGAACGCGCTGGCAACGCCGTTCGATCGCTCGCGGGAGCGCGTCGCGTTCATGCGGAATGCCCTGAAATGAATCGGGTTTCGGGCTTCCGCGGGGTGGCGCCTTTCGCGAGCGGTCGCGCTCGATTCCCGCCGTGCCCGCTCCCGACGTGCAAGCCCGGCGCGCTCGAGTGCGCGTCGGTTGCCTGAACAACGCACTCAATTTTCTGAGATCGAACCCGAATCAATCCGTAGGGGAAAGGCCCCAAACACAGTCCCCCGGTTGCCCATCGGCGAGGCCGGCTGGGTTCGGCGTGACGCGAGTCACGTCCCTCCTGGTTGCCGCGAGTTCACAGGAGTTCCAACCATGAACGAATCCGACGATCACATTGGACTCCTCGACGAGATGGTCACGAGTGCCATCGATGCCGGCGTGGTGCACCACACCGCCGAGGACGAGCAGCTTCACGGACGCACCATCCAGCTCGAGGGGCGCTCCCTCGTCAACTTCTCTTCGTGCAGCTATCTGGGTCTGGAGCTCGATCCGCGCATCATCGAGGGCGTCGTGGAAGGTGTACGCCGCTACGGATCACAGTTCTGCTCGTCGCGCGTCTACGTCTCGGCGCCGGCGTACATCGAACTCGAGGAGAGGCTGACCCACGTCTTCGGCGCCGAGACCATCGTGGCGCCCTCGACCACGTTGGGACACCTGTCCGCGCTTCCGGTCCTGGTCTCGCCCCGCGACGCCGTCCTGCTCGACCATCACGTTCACAACAGCGTGCAGATGGCAGCGACGCTGCTACGCAGCGCGGGATCGCACGTGGAGTTGGTCCGCCATCACGATCTCGCGCAGCTCGAAGAGCGGGTTTGCGATCTCACGAAGACACACGAACGTGTCTGGTACCTCGTCGATGGTGTCTGCAGCATGTTCGGCGATCTCGCGCCGATGGCGGATTTCCGCGCGCTGCTCGAACGCCACGAAGCGATGCGCCTCTACGTCGACGATGCGCACGGAATGAGCTGGTGCGGGCCGAATGGCCGCGGGTACGCGCTCAGCGAGGCCCCGCTGCACCACCAGATGGTCGTCACCACGAGCCTCTGCAAGGCGTTCGGTGCCGGGGGTGGCGCCATCGTGCTCCCCGACAAGGAGACCCGCCGCCGCGTTCGCACCTGCGGTGCCACGCTCTTGTTTTCGGGCCCGATGCAACCGCCGATGCTGGGTGCAGCGCTGGCTTCCGCCCGCATCCACATGTCTCCCGAGATCGACGCGCTCCAGGCCCGACACCTCGAGCTGTCGCGCGTCTGCAAACGCGCGCTCGACGACGCCGGCCTCGTCGTTCCCTCCGATCCGCGCGCTCCCGTTCAGTTCGTCGAAGTGGGGCTCCCCCACGAAGCCCAGCGTGTCGTGCGCGGCATGATGGACGACGGCCACTTCGCCAACGTCGCCCAATTCCCCGCGGTCCCGGTCAAGCGCTCCGGGGTTCGCTTCACGCTGACGCTTCACCACGGAGCGCGCGATATCGAGGAGATGGTCGACTCCCTTGCCCGACATCTCGCCTTGCTCGATCGCGAGCGCGGCGCGCCAGCGTCAAAGGGCGAGGGGGCGCGCATTCAGCCGCCGGTCGCCTCGGCCGAACCGAGGCCTCGGGCCATGCGGGTCGAGTGCGCCGACAGTATCGACGAACTGGACGCTCGCGAGTGGGATCGGCTCCTCGGCGATCGCGGCAACTACACCGCCAGCGGCCTGTCCTTTCTCGAGGCGTGCTTTCGCAACGCCCCTGAACTCGAGCAGCGTTGGAGCTTCCGCTACTACCGCGTCATCGGTCCCGAAGGGGAGATCCACGCGGCCACCTTCTGCACCGCCGGCCTCTGGAAGGCCGACATGCTCGCCCCGCCCGAGGTCTCGGCGGAAGTCGAGCGCATGCGCGAGAGCGACCCCCACCACCTCACTCACCGCGTCTTCGCCATGGGCTGCCTGCTGACCGAAGGCAATCACCTCTACCTCGACCCCGAGCTGGGCGAGCCCGGCGATCCCGACACGCTGCCGGTTCTCGACCGTCTCCTCGCCGAGATCCAGAAGGACGCGCTGGCGTACGACTGCGGAACCGTCGTGTTGCGCGACCTCGAAACACCTTCCGCTTCATTCGAACAGTACCTGCGCGACCAGGGCTTCATCGCGATGAAGGCGCCCGACAGCTTCGAGCTCGATGTGGATTGGAAGGACCACGACGACTTCCTCAACGGCCTCAGCTACAACTCGCGACGGCACCAGCGCAAGTCGGTCGAGCCGTTCGATGATCACTACCTGATGACGCCCTTCTCGAAGCACGGCGAGACGGCCACCACGCTCGATCTGCGGCGGATCGAAGCCCTCTACACCAACGTGAAACGCCAGAGCCTCGCGCTCAATACCTTCGACCTGCCGAGTCGATTCTTCTCCGCCGCCGCCAACAGCGAAGACTGGGAGATTCTCTCCCTCTCCTCGGTCGACCCCGACGCGCCGAGTGGGCCACTTGGAATCGTCGTGAGCTACACCGGCGACGATCACTACGTGCCGCTGGTCATCGGACTGGACTACGACTACGTTCGATGCGAGGGGCTCTATCGCCAATGTCTCCGTCACGTGATCGAACGCGCGCGCGATCTCGGCCGCCGACGCGTCCATCTGGGGATGGGGGCACCTCTCGAGAAGAGCCGCTTCGGGGCGCGATCCACACCGCGCTTCCTCTTCGTCCAGGCGAGCGATCACTACGTGTTCGACGTGATCGAACAGCTCTCCCACCAGATCCCGGAGCGCGCGACCTCGTAGGCAAGAGGGGCTCGGCGAACCTCGCGAGCCTCGCTCTGCTCTTCCTGTTGTCATTGGCACTCGCGGCGGGCTGGGGCTTCGTCGAGTGGCGAAGCGCGCAACTGCTCGACGGCGCCTCGCCACCGCGAGACGTTCACGTGGTGCACGCGGCCGAAGATGCATCCGCCGACCTCGCGCGCGGGCGCCACATCGGCGAGTCGGTTGCCCAATGCACCTTCTGCCACGCGGCTGATTGGGGCGGGCGGCGCGTCTCCGACGACGCGTGGGTGGGACGTCTCTACGCGCCCAACCTCACGTCGGGCAGGGGCGGGATTGCACCGCAGCGCAGCGACGAGGATCTCGCGCGCGCGATCCGGCACGCCCAGAATCCCGAAGGACGAAACCTGTGGCTGATGCCATCCGAGTGGTACGTCGCGCTCTCGGATCGGGACCTCGCCTCGCTCATCCGCTACATGCGAACACTGCCTCCCGTCGATCGCGAATCGCCCGCACGGATCGCCGGTCCACTGACCAAGCTCGTCACCGTGCTCGGGCTCGCGCCCGACGTTGCGATTCGCGGGCCGCGCGTTCGCCCGTGGCGCGAAGACGGAAGCAGCGAGATGGAAGCGCGCGACCACGGCGACTATCTCGTGAACGTCGGCGTCTGCGGCACGTGTCATCGAAGCGATCTGGCCGGTGGGCGACACCCGCTCGCGCCCCTCGACGAGCCCATCCCCGGCGACATCAGCCCGGGCAGTGCGGTGGCGCGTTGGAGCGAGGAGGAGTTCATCGAGACGATGCGCACCGGAACGACTCCCGACGGCCGAAGGCTCGATCCCGTCTTCATGCCGTGGCCGAGCTATGCCGGCATGACGGACCCCGAGCTTTCGGCGATCCATCGCCGATTGATCGACGGCCCGGAGGCTGCATCGTCGCTTCCCGCTGTCGCCGCGCCCCCGCCCCTATGATTCGGGATCCGGAAGACGCGGCGTGATGTAGGAGACGGGAACGCCCTCGGGTCCCTCGAGCAGGCCGACGAGGTGGAGGGCCACGTCTTCGGGGGTCATGTAGCGGCCCGCCAGGTAGCCCCGCGCGTTCCACTCCTCGACGTAGGGCATGATCTCCTTCAGGTCCCAATCGCTCGCGAACTCCGTTGCGAGGGTGTCGCCGACCGAGACACGCGTGAACGAGACCGCGGGCTCTTCGCTCTGCCAGCACTCGACCAGGCGATTCAGCGCTGCCTTGGTGGTCGAGTACATCCCCATGCCGCGGCGCGGCGGGTGGTCGTCGGTGATGATCGAAGAGACGTAGAGCGCGCGACCGCGGGCTCGCGCGAGATGGGGCAGGGCGGCCTGGGTGACGTTGCTCGGCCCGAGCACGTTCACGTCGAAGATCTCACGGAAGTCGTCGGCGCTCGCCTCGGCCAGCGGTGTCACCTTCGCGATGCCCGCGGTGTAGACGAGGTCGCTGATGCCGTCGAAGGCCTCGGCGGTCTTCGCCACGGCTCGGCGACACGCTCCGATGTCGCACGCGTCGCAGACGACTGCGAGGGTGCGCTCACCGATCTCCTTCACAGCGTCTTCGAGCCGCTCGCGCCGTCGCGCAGCGAGGGCGACGCGCGCCCCTTCTCGCGCGAACGCCTGCGCGGCCGCGAGCCCGATCCCCGACGATGCGCCGACGACCAGGATGCTGCGGTTCGCAAGCCGCGACATGTCTGGCGGCTCAGCTCTTTCCGAAGGTGCCGGCGTCGCGCAGCGCCGCGATCTTGTCGGCGTCGTAGCCCAGCAGGTTGCCCAGCACCTGCTCGGTGTGTTCACCGACGGTCGGCGCGTGGCTGGGTTCGGGGAGTTCCTCGCCGATCACCTTGACGGGGAAGGGCATCATCTCCGCGCCGTGCCCTTCGATCGGATAGTGGGGGAAGCGATCCTGGAACTGCGGATCGTCCTTGATGGTCTTGGGCGTATTCACCGGGGCGATCGGCGTGTTCATTTCGTTGCCGAACTCGATCCACTCCTCGGAGGTCTTCGACTTGAAGATGTCGCGCAGCACGACCTGCAGTTCGCGGTTGCCACGCGCGTGATCGGCGTACTTGCTGCCCGGCCACTTCTCGAAGAGATCCATCCGGCCGACGCCCTCGCAGAAGTTCTTCCAGAAGGCCTGCTCGCTCGCCATGAAGAGCACGTGCCCGTCGCTCGATTCGTACATCTGGTAGCGCACGCCTTCCTTCATGCCCGCGGTTCCCGGCGCGCGGCGCACGTAGTCGTCCGACTTGTTGCCCGTCACTTCGTCTTCGGGGCGTTCGTAGGCGAGCCACGATTCACTGCGATACCAGTCCATGTAGGCGGCGGCATCGGACTGGCCGACCTCCATCATGCAGCCTTCGCCGGTTTCGCGCGCGCGAATCACGCCGGCCAGCACACCGAGGGCGCCGAACATCGGGCCGGCGTGCATGCCGACCGAAGCGTGCTCGGGGATGTAACAGAAGCCGTCTTCGTCGTAGGAGGGGTTCACGATTCCCGCCCAGGTGTCGTACGCGATGCCGTGCGAGGCCAGGTTCCGGTAGGGACCCGTCATGCCATAGCCCGAGATGTTGATGAAGACGATCTTCGGGTTGATCTTCTTGAGATCCTCATAGCCGAGACCACGGCGCGCAAGCGCCCCCGGGCGCATGGCTTCGATCACGATGTCGGCGTCCTTCACGAGCTCGCGATAGATCTCCACGGCTTCGGGCACCTTGAGATCGAGGGTCACGCTCTTCTTGCCGCGATTGACGTGGAGGTGCAGCAACGACACGCCATTGATGATGGGCCACGTCATGTCGCGCACGTAGTCGCCGGCGGGGGGCTCGATCTTGATGACGTCGGCACCGAGGTCGGCGAGATGGGTGGTGATCGCCGCGGGACCGAGCATGGAACTTTCGATGACGCGAACGCCCGCAAGGGGGGCCTGACTGTGGCTCATGGGTGACTCCGTGGAGGCGGGTGGGAAGGGACGAGGCCTGTCGGACGACCGGCCTGCGTGAAGCGGTCGACGAGCATAATGAAAACGGGGCCCGGCTGCGCGCCGGACCCCGTCGTGTTGGAGCCATGAAGGACTCGCATACGGGCAGCCATCGCTGCGGCCCGCTTGCGTGTCTCCTGTCTGGACTATTCGGTCTGTTCTTCCTGCTTCAGCCGACCGCGTCGAGGCAGCGCTGCAGGCGACCGTAGAGGTGGATCCGCAAACCCTCGAGGATCGCGTAGCCGATCAGCGCGAAGATGCTCGACGAGAGCGCGAGGGCCAGCGCCGAGAGCTGCAGCGAATCGTTGGCGACGTGCATCGACACGAAGAGCACCATCAGGCCGATTGTCGTCCCCACGAAGCCGATCGGCGGCAGGATGTTGGCGTACATCGCGATCGGATCCGCGTAGCGGCTCTCGTATTCGTTCACGACGTATTGGCGCGAAGCATCGCGAATGAACGCCGCACCGACCGGGTCCTGCGTATCGCTCTGCGATTCGCTTTCGACACGCTCGAAGAGCAGGGCGAGGGCCTGGGCGTCGGCTTCCACCGCGCCTTCACGCACCTGGGCGAGTTCGTCGCCTCCGACCCGGCGGGTCGCCACGCGCGCGCGCAGGAAGAGGTTCATGCCGCGCGCGAGCGGCACCCAGAGAACGAGTAACGAGACGAAGCTCGCAATGCCGGCCAGGATGTAGTCGAGAGTCATCGAATCTCCTCCTTGATTTCGAGCTGCGCGCTACAGCGCAGCGATGCTGCCGCGAAGGCCAGCCACCGCGTTCTCGAGGGTCTGGGTTTCACCAATCGGGTACTCGACCAGCAGGCTCTCGTAGCCCGCGAAGCGATCCTCGATCGTATTCGCCACGCCGGCGACTTCGTCCTCGTCCCCCATCGCGCCGTAGAGCGCACCCGCAGCAAACAGCAGGTTCGCTTCGAGCAGGCGCAGGTCGGGGTTCCACGGCTGATCCAAGCCGGAGATCAGCGCCGCCGCCTGGCCTTCGATGTAGGGCCGGATGAAGCCTTCGAGCTGCGCTTGATCACCCGTCTTGAGTTGGCGCTCGACGCGCTGATAACCCACGAAGAGATGAACGAGATCGGCGTGCACGCGGCGGATGCGGTTCTTCTTCTGGGCCAGCGCTTCACCACCCAGGAAGACACGCGGCTCGATGATTTCGGGCAGCGTGCGCGGATCGCTTCCGCCGCCGAAGAAGCGCGCGATGCGATCGCCGTCGATGCCGAGGGATTGGCAGCCGAGCAGGCCACTCAGTGGAAGTGTCGCGAGCAGGGCCGCGATGCGGGTAAGCCCACGCTTGTGGATCGATTGTCGATTCGACATCAGGGTTGCCTCCTGTCGTAGGCCGGGCGGCCCTCTCTGAACGGGGTCGTGTCTCGGGTTTCGCGCGGCACGCTGCGAATGAACTCGCGGTTGCCGAAGCGCGATTCTGATTCGTCTTCGTAGTAGAGCCTGCGCACGAGCGCGTGGACGGGCTGATCGCGCTGGGCCGCCAGCTCTTCGAGGAAGCCGTCGCCCACCAACGCGTCCTCGTAGAGTTCGAGAGCCTTGGCGCGTCCCATCAACTGCTCGTCGAGGCGATCGCGCTGGCTACCGAGGGAGCGGAGCTCGCGATCGATCTCGCTGATCAGCCCCGTCTCTTCACCCGGAGGCGCGCCCGAAACGGCGGGCAGCTCTGCGTTGATCGGATCACTCGCGCGCAGCGCTTCAGTGCGCTGCGCGACGAGCGTTTCGCGTTCTCCCGAAAGCGCCGCGATGCGATCTTCTACACCGCTTCGCGCGTCGCGCATGGCGGCGAGTTCGCCCTGCAGGTCTTCGAGGCTCTTGTCGTCCGCAAAGCCGAAGTACATGATCGCGAGGTCGTTCCCCACCGCGTCGCGGTAGGCCTCGATCTCGAGGGCCCGCGGTTCGTGCCCGCGCACCCAGCGATCGACGTAGCTCGAGCGGCTCACCTTCTGCGCGGTCGGCTTCACGATGTCGAGGTACTCGGCTTCGCGCCCGTTGCGTTCGAGGGTGGCGGCGAGGCCTCCCCACAGATGGCGATCGAAGGGATAGAGATCGATCGCCCGGGTAAACGACGCAATCGCGAGCCCGATCTGATCCGCATTCGGATTGTCGCCCCCCATGCGGAGCGCCGCAGCACCCGTCCCGCGCTGGGCGAGATAGGCGCCGAAGTAGGCGGAGTCGGGCACCGCATCGGCACCGGCCGGCGTGGCAAAGCGATCGAAGAGCGCGAGGTAGTCGCCGTAACGACCGAGGGCCGCGTTGACACGCTCGGAAGCGAACTCGGGCTTGGCTTCGTCGATGCGACTGAGTTCGAACTCGGCGGCGTTGAGGCTCACCTCCTGGATCTCCTGCCACATGGCGTGCAGGGCGTTCACGTAGGTTTCCTGCGCGAGTTCCTGATAGCCGTGCTGTTGCCAGGCGAGACCCCGGTCGCGGTGCATTGCGGCGTAGACCTCGATCGCCTCCGCGACACCGAAGGGCAGCTCGACCGGCGGATCGACGCCCAGGCGCTGGCCCGCTGCGTAGACTTCGCCCATCTCGCGCAGCACGCGGACGTAGACCGCGCTCTGCCCCTGCAGCGTCACCGCGTGGCGCAGGGCCTTGCGGTAGGCGCCCATCGAAACGCGCGTCGCCTCGATCGTGGCTTCACTGAAGCCCTCTTCGGCGAGCAGGCGGCTCGCTTCGTGATGCGCGCTTTCGGCCGCCACGAGAGCCAGGGTGAAGGTCAGGCTGCCGCCGTCGCTCTCCGGCCCCTGCAGACGCTCGACGATGTGCGAGACGTACTCGGAAGAGGAGTGCGCCGCGGGGATGATCTCGGGGAAGGCCCCCACGCGCCCGTCTTCGAGCATGGCCACCAGACCCGAGAGCGCGTCGAGGCTCTGATCGATCCCCAACGTCTGGCTGCGGATCAGGATGATGCGCGCCACGTTCTCGTAGAGATAGGGAAGCGTCGTCACGAAGCCCGAAGTCGCGGCACTCTCGAGCGAGAGCGACTTGTAGGTATCGAAGGGTGTCTCGAGTTCGGAGATCACCTCGACCCACAGCTCGAAGATCTCGTCGCTGAAGCTCTCGACGTCGCCCTGGTGCAGGGCCTGCTGGGCGCGGATGTAGTGGTACCAGTAGCGGTTCTCGTGTCGCTCGAGTTCGTCTTCGAGCTCTTCGATCGAGCGCACCGCCGTGCCGATGTCTTCCGAATCGCCACTCGTGAGATACTGCAGGAGATAGGCGATGGCCTTGCGGCGCTGTTCGTTCTCACCGAGTTCGAGACTCGCGTCGCCGTAGCGCTCGACGATGTAGTCGGAGAGCGTGACACCGACATTTCGCCCGTACGCATCGAGACGCGCGCGCAACGCTTCGGGTCGCGCGGACGAATACACGTAGGCGTGGTCGAGATAGTTCGTCCACGTATTCGTTCCGCCTGCGGAACTGACCGCACCTGCGGGCATTGCAGCGATCATCAGGATCGCTGCGCCGAACAGGGCGCCGAGGGACCTTCGGTTTCGTTTCATGGTTCGACTCTCCCATCGTGCCAATTGCGCTGGGTTTCCACGCACGAGATCGCGCGTTCCAGCTCTTCACATCGATTGCCGAGGGTGCGTGCGTCGCGTTCGAGCACGCCCATCGAGAAAGCGTTGACGTTGCGGGTTTCGATGAAGCGGTAGTGGCCGTCCCGGCCTTCGCATTGGGTTCCCGCTCGCACCGCACGAAGCAGCGTCTGTTTGAGTTCGTCTTCGCGAGCAAGGGATTCGCAAGGCGCGAGCGCCTCGAGGGGCACACCCGCGATCGCACCACCACCGCCACCCCCACCGCTGCTTTCGCGCGCGACCGGCGTGAAGCCGAGACCGCCGCGTTCGCTCTCTCCCGCTTCGGGGAGCGCGGCGACGGCGGGTGCCGCTGCGGGTTCGAGCGACGCGCCGAAGTGAGAGGGCGCGCCGGCTTCGCCGACTTCGACGTCGGGTCGTTCGACGGGCCCCGCCATCGAGACGGCCGGGAGTGATGCATTCGAGCGCGGGAGTTCGGTCGTGGCGGCGCGCACGAGATCGAAGGAGTCGCCGGCTTCGACCGTCATGTCGTTCGCGGCTAGGCCGTTCTTCCTTTCCGGCACGCGCACGGCGGCAACGCGGGTCGCGGGTGCGCGCGAGGGAAGCGGCTTCGAGAAGGGATCGACGGCGTCGATCTCGATTTCGATCGGCCGGGCGCTCGGCGGCGGAGAGGGAGCCGAAGCGATCGCTTCCGGCGCGGGTTCGGGTGCGGTCTTCTCGATGGGGCTGGGAAGCGGTTCCGGTTTCGCAGCCGCGACTTCCTCGGGCTCGACCGAACCGGGCAGCGGCTCGAACTCGGCGACCACCACGGCACCCGGCGTGGGTGCTTCGGTGTAGACGACGAGCACCGAGAGCAGGAACAAGAGCGAGAGCGGGATCGCCGCCGCGATGTAGAGCGGCGAGATCGCGGCCACGATCTCGCGCGAAGGACGCAGGGGCACCATCTCGAGCCCCGAGCGCGGCACCTTCACGGGCACTCGCGCCACGCCGCGCCCATAGGCGCCGCGCAACCGGTTTCGCAACGCGCTCGAACTCACTGCGCGACGACGCCTCCGGGTGCAGCGGAAACCGCCGGGGTTGGAGTGCGCGGGAACACAGCGGCCATGTGCTGCTCGGGCCAGAACTCCTGCACGAAGCCCAGGGCGGTGAGGAAGTCTTCCGAGCGCGAGTCACGATGGGGCGCGATGAAGGGCTTGCTCGCTCCGTTGCCGGCCAGCACGCGCAGGAGCGATCCGAGCTCATCGCGATCGACGTGGATGTCTTCGGGTTCGGCGGCTTCAGTCGCGTCGCCGGCCGGGGCGGTGACGCGCGAGACGACGAACGGCGCCTCGCTCGTCTCACCCGCCCGCGGATGCACCCGCAGCTGCCAGGGCTCGGCCGGGTCGAGCGCGAGGTTCTGGGTGCTCGATCGCTGGATCTCGGGCAGCGCGATGGCGGCGAGGTCGGGCGCGGCCTCGGGCTCGCTATCGGCGGTGAGAAGCACCGCGATCAAGATCAGGAAGGCGAGGTCGAGAAACGAGAAAAGCCACGCCGGGGCGTTTCCGGAGTTTGCGGACATGTCCCATCTCTGCGGCGCAGGCGGCTTCACTCTTGAGCAGTTCGCACGCAAAAGCGGTGCAAAAAGGCATCAGAGACAGGCAAGAAACCCTCAAAGATGTGCAACTCGCGAGAAATCCGATGAGAAGGCCCTGGGGAGGGACCCGGCGAACCCGGGATTCGCCCGACACCGGGCGAATCTCCCGGAGGCCCGGCTCGTCCCAAGGCTGTGGCCCGACCGCACCCCGCTCGCGAGTCGGCGCCGGAGGAGTTGGCGATGACTTCGCTTCGCGTTTTCCGTCTGCACGCGCGCAGGGGACGCGCGCGCATCGCATCCCTCACCCTCGCCCTCGCGGTGCTCGCGACGAGTGGTCTCGCCGGCCCGGCGTTCGCCGTGCAGGACACCGTCGATCGCGACGTCGACCGGCTACGTGCCGGCCTCAGTGAGGAAGAAGACGAGGCCCTCACCACCCTGGCCCTCGCCGACGAAAGCCTGCGCGACGCCATCCTCGACGCCTCGCTGCATCCGAACGCACTCGCGAGCCTCGCCGCAATTCAGGAACGATCGAGCACGGCCTTTCGCAAGCGGCTCGAAGGGGAATCGCGGGGAACCCAGCAGGACGTCTGGGAACTCTCCCGCTATCCCGAACTCATCGATGCGATCGTGCTCGGCGGTCGCCCGACCCGCGGCGCCATCGACCACCTCGTCGAAGGCTACCCCGAACGCATCCAGGAGATCGCGCGAGGACTCGCGCTGCATCACTTCTCGCTGGTGAGCGACATCGCGACGATCCGCGAGGAAGCCGAGCGCGAAAATCGCATCACCCTCACCACGCTCCCCCTTTCTACCCAGGCGAGCTTCGAGGCGTTGATCGAACGCCCCGACCTGCTCTCGGCCATGTTGCGCGAACCCGAGGTGACCGAGCGCATCGCCAATCTGGTTCGCGACGACGCCTGGAACGCGCGCACGATTCTCGATCGAGAACACGAACTCGCGAGTGCCAGGCGCGAACGAGAACTCGACGAGTGGCGCGACACCATCGAGAACGACCCCGAGGCCGAGCGCGAGCTACGCGACTCCGCCGAACGCTTCGCCGAGGACGAGGGTTACGACGACCCCGACTACTACGCCGAACGCCGCACCGAGGTCCACCACTACTACCACCACCCCTATCCCTGGTGGTTCGGTCCTCCCCACTGGCGCGTGGGTTGGCACTGGTATCCCCACCACACGCATTGGGGCTTCCACGTTTCGCTGGGCGGTGGACTCGTCATCCACAGCCTGCCGTCGCCGGTCTTCTCCTACTGGCACTACCGGCGGCCGCATCGACACCACCACCACTATCGCCACCTCCATCGCCATTGGTCGCGCTATGGCTCACGCCATCACCTGCACCGCGACTACAAGCACCGCTTCCACCACAAGAAGCGCCACAAGTACCACCACCGCAAGCGGCACTCGACACGCGGTGGCTACTACGGACACCACGACGTGCGTGGCGACCGTCGCGATCGTCATCACACGCGATACGAACGAAGACACCGGTATGACGAGAGAAAGGTCAACAAGTTCTTCCGGCACGGCACGAAGCGAAAGTACGACTCGCACGAAGTGCGACGCAGCGACCGGAAGCGTCGCGGCTCGAATCAGAAGTGGGTGCGGGACGGCACGAAGCGCGACCGCAAACGCACCTCGGCGAAGCAGCGCGACTCACGTCGCTCACGCGACAAGGCGTCAAAGAAGAAGCTGGCGCGCTGGAGTCCGAAAAAGGAGAAGAAGTACAACCACCTGACGACGAGTAAGCGAAAGTCGTCCAAGAAGACCTCGAAGAAGGCGCGGCCGAGCAACGACCGCAAGTCGAAGAAGTTCACGAAGTCGAAGAAGCGAGGCTCGAAGAAGAAGTCCTCCCGCTTCAGCAAAAAGACCCGCAGCAAGAAGAGCGCAAAGGCCTACAACAAGAAGACCAGCTCGAAGAAGCGCAAATCGAGCAAGAAGTCCGGCAAGAACAAGAGCAAGCGCTCCACGAACAAGTTCTTCGCTCGGCGCTAGGGCGAACCGGCTCTACTCGATCTTGAACTGACGAATGAAGCTGGGGCCGGTGGGCCTGGCCTCATCGCATTCCTCGGGAGAGTATCCGCCACCTACTACATCGGGCGACTCGATCGGGGAGATCGTGATTGTGTGGATCCCATCCGAGTTGTAGTGGTCGTCGTTCCCACCCGTGTCGCACGCGAACTGATCTGGGTGACCCGCCTTCCCGTCCGCACCCACGAAGCCGAGGCCCAACGGCTCGCCTTCTTCGCAGAGCTCCGATCTCGATCCGTTCTCATCCACGTGAACAATCCGAACTGGAAAATCGAACCTGTCCGCCGAATCAAGCGGATCGACCAGCTTCACCCCGAAGCAATTGCACGGGGAGAGCGTGCGGTCGACGACTTCATCGAACTGGATGTCCTCGTCCGCACCCATCGAAGCGGAATCGAACTTGGTGAACACAGCGTCGGCCTGCATTCCATTGCACGCCGTCATTCTCGAGTCGTACCAGACTTCTACTTCGCCCCGGTCGCAGGCATCGCCCGAAGATCCTAGAGCCGCGTCAACAGTCACAGTCTTCGTGTGGGAGGCATCACCAAGTGGACCGGAAACGGTGAGCTCGACTTCGTAGTCTCCAGGCTCACAGAAGGTGTGGACGAGCGTGTCGCCAGCAGGCGGCGGATCGGTATTCCCGTCACCCCAGTCCCATTCGAATTCGTACTCCGCGTCGTCGGCGTCTGCTTCGAAAACGACGGTCTGGGTTCCGGGTACCTGATTCACCGAGAACGCCGCGAACGGCGGAACCGAACCGCTGTTGTCCGGGTCGGGGCAGGCCAGGAAGCCGATCGCGAGGAGCCCCAATGCGGCGGTCGAGCGGAGGGAACGCAGACTTCGAACTCGTGGGCGTGCAGATTCGCCGATCGTCGTGCGCTGATCATTCATCATCGGTTCTGCTCCTTCTCAGCGTGTGCCGAACAGCTGTTCGAAGCTGCCCCGGAGTGCGATTCGGCCGGCGACGTCGATCCCGGGTTCGCCTTCGAGGTCGGAGAGGATCTTCGCCGAGCCGGCCACGGGGAAGTGGCCGATGAGGCCGGCATCGACGCTCAGGCCAACGGGGCCTGCCATGCCGACCGGGATCGACGCACCGAGGCCAATGTCGATTGCATGGCTCTCGAACTTCTTGGTCCGTTCGTCGAAGCCATCCGGCTCGCTCGAGAGTTCGGAAAGCGTCAACGCATAGTGGACCGACGGCTCGATCAGGACTTCTTTCGACGCGATCTCGACCGGGATCGAAACACCACCGCCGATCGTCCAGCGAACGATGTCTCCCACGTTGGCCTCGCCACCGAGGTCGTCCTCGAAACCTTCCGGCTGCAGCACCGATACGATCGCCCTGGTCTCGAGGAATGGGCGGGCGGTGGCGAATAGGAGATCGCTCTTGGGAGCGAACACGATCAACCCGAACTCCGGCCCGCCACCCGCGCCGGCTTCGTCGGAGTCGAGGCCGGCGTCGCTGGTGAACGTTGCGCTCGACGAGCCCACCGTGAACCCCACGACGCCCGCCAGATACCAACCAATCGCCCCAAGCTCGAGTTCGACCGTGCTGCCGACCTCGACGGATTCACTGAAGACCATCCCACTCTTCGTCTGCACCTGGTAGGACGAACCTTCTTCGAGACCTTCGAATCGAATCGTGCCGTCGCTTCCGGTTCGACCGCTCCGGATCGCGGCGCCAGACATCGCGCTCACTGCCTCGACCTCGATCCCTGCAACGGGTTCGCCCTCTCGCATCGTCACGACGGTGATGTCGCCAGCCGACGCCACACCCAGCGCACCGAAGAAGAGGAGCACGCCAACAACCGCGCAGCGAAGTGCGAAGTTCCAGAGATTCATTCAACGCTCCCGTATCAAGGCTTCGGTCGGCGAACGAAGAGGAAGTCGCCGTGTTCGTGACCCGTCCTTCGAATGTCGCCGTAGGTGGGGGTTTGATCCGCCTCGAGCGTGACCGCCTCGGCGATTCGATGGAAGATCGCGGAGCCCTGGACGACGCCCTCGTTCTCCGTCAGCGCGGCGATGAAGGCATTCGCGAAGACCGAATGGCCGTTCGCCCCCGTATCCAACACAGGCTCGAGCCCACCGGACGTCAGCGCCGTACGCGAGCGCCGCGAGATCAGACGCTCGTAGTACGAATTGCGCCGCGTCTCGGGGGAGTTGAGTCGAATGCCGCGGGTCACGTCGCGCGTAATCGCGCCCGAGAAGCAACTGTCGGCGACGATGATCACGTGGTTCGCATCCATGCCGCGCAGGGTCGTGATCAGGTTCGCGTTCGAAATCCACGAGAACGAATTGTCGGGCCTGCCATCGATCGGGATCCAGTAGGCTTCGGCCGTCTCCGCGTCACGCCATCCGTGGCCCGCGTAGTAGATCAAGAGGTTGTCGTTCTCGGAGAGCGTCCTTCGGTAGTCTGCAAGGGCCTGGCTCAGATCCGTCCACGTCGCATCGATCAGCGTGGTCACCATGAACCCGTAATCGTCACGCAGGATCCTCGCGACGACCTCGGCATCGTTGGTCGCGGTTTCGAGTTTGGGAAAACTCCGGTAGTCCGCGTTTCCGATCACGAGGGCGTGGTATTTCCCGAAGTCGAGAGAGCTGGAGACGACGGTCGGCTCGCGGACGTCGGTGGGAGTCGTTCTCGGCGGCCTGTCTTCCTTCTGCACGATGATGAGGCCGAGTTCGACGAGCGCACCTCTCGCGCGAGGATGGTCCTGTGTGGCGGCCTTGCGAAACCACTCGATGGCCTTCTTTTCGCTCTTCGATACGCCCCGCCCCGCCATGTAGTTGAAGCCCAGTCGGTACTGGGCGTCGGCGTTGCCGGCATTGGCGCTCGCGATCAGCGCATCGATCTCGGCCGATGTCGGGGCCCGCGATGCGCCCAACACGACTACGAGTGCAGCACAACAGATCAGCAGGCGGATCCATCGGGAGCGAACTCGCGAGCCACGCTGCGCGTCGAAAGGCGAATGCACGGGGGGGCGGTCCATCTTCTTCCTCCGAGGCGCCCATCACATGGGTGGCACATTCGGACCCGCGCGCCATGCCTCGACGATCAAGCATCGGCATTCGGGTGAGCGGGTCATCCTAACTGAATGCGCGATCTTTGTTGGGCTCGATTGCGCTCGCATACGAATGCTCCGGGGCGTGTTGTCCCAAACACAAAAGCGGACGATTCGTGTGCCGCGGTCATCGGCGTCAGTGAGCCCTATGCGTTGGTACGTTCCGTGCACCGATCGTTGATCGGCGCTTGCACGAACTACTCACGCTAGACGTCGGGATCCCAGGCCATGCCGGGGATGGGTCGGCCGCACTGCTTCATCAGGAGTTCGAGGAAGCGGTAGGAAAGGCCCCACAGGACTGCGCGGTCGTGGCCGGTGGTGGCGCCGTTGCCTTCGTCGTGGACCTGCAGCGCGGGGACGATGAGTTCGCTTCCCTGGTAGTCGAAGCCGCGGGTGACGTGGCGGTCGGCGGATTCGATCTCGCGGAAGGAGAGCCAGAAGGCGCTTCGCACTTCGTAGTTGGGTCGGGGATCGATGCTGTGCGGAAGGGCGAAGACGAAGCCCGATACCACGACCGATTCGCGAAAGCCCACGAGATCGTCGAGGCGGGCGATGGGCTCGATGCCTTCGAGGGAGATCGCGACCTCTTCCCGGGTTTCGCGAATCGCGGTGGCTTCGGGGGTTGCGTCGCCGGGGTCGATCCGGCCGCCGGGGAAGGCGATGTCCCCCGACCAGCGATCGCCTTCGTGGCGCGCGCGTTCGATGAAGAGCAGGGCGAGGTCGTCATCGCGTTCCGCGACGATCAACGCGACGGCCGCCTGGATTCGCTCGGCTTCGCCGTGGATGTTGGGCGTGTAATTCGCGAATGCGCCGATCAGTCCGTCGAGTGTCGTGATCACGCAGGCGCCTTCTCGACGCGCGGGGCGCCGCTTTCGCGACCATCGACGCCACCGCGGTGATCTGACATGGTATGCGGCCCATTCCTCATCGGGCGCAGCATAGTGCGCTCGCACCTTCGCATCCCACGACGCCACGCCGCCCCCATGCCCAAGAGCAATCACCTCGAACTCGCCGCGCGCGACCCCAACGGCCTCGCGGTCGACGACTTCACACGCACGCGCACGTGGAGCGAACTGCTCGATCGCTGTACACGCACGGCGCGCTTCCTGCGCGAAGACGCGGGCCTCGAACCCAACGATCACGTCGCCATCTTGATGGAGAACCGCGTCGAGATCGTCGAGTTGATCATCGGCGGCATCATGGCGGGGGTATGGGTCACGCCGATCAACTGGCACCTCGCCCCGGACGAGATCGCCTACGTGGTCGCCGACTCGGGTGCGCGCATCGTCTTCACCGATGCCAACTACCTGACGACTGCAAAGCAGATCGCGGGCGATGCCCGGGTGATCGAAGCTGGCGATGAATGGGACGACCTGCTCTCGAAGGCGTCGAACGAACCGATGGACCTCGCCGGACCCTCCGGCGGCAACATGATCTACACGAGTGGCACGACGGGCCGGCCCAAGGGCGTGAAGCGCGCCCGTCAGCCCAACCTGAAGGCCGCCCTCGACTTCCTGAGCGAGTACGGAAACAACGTCGGCCTCGACGGATCGGGGCCGCACCTCATCACCGGGCCGATGTATCACGCGGCACCGCTCATGTTCTCGATCTACGACAACGCGAACGGTGCACCCATCATCATCATGCCGCGCTGGGATGAACGCGAAGCGCTCGAGATCATTGCCCGGCGCGAGATCGCGCACCTCCACATGGTGCCGACGATGTTCGTTCGACTCTTGCGCCTACCCGAAGAGGAACGCGCGCACTTCGACGCCCCGAAGCTGGAGATCGTGCTCCACGGCGCCGCACCCGTTTCGGTGGAAGTGAAGCGGCAGATGATCGATTGGTTCGGCGAGAAGCTCGTCGAGTATTGGGGCGCAACCGAAGGCGGGGTCAACACGCTGATCGATTCGAAGGAATGGCTCGCCCACCCGGGGAGTGTCGGACGCACGCTACCGGCCTTCGAGGTCTTCGCCGTCGACGCCGAAGGCCATCGGCTGCCTCCAGGCGAAGTGGGCGATCTCTACTGTCGCCACAAGAAGGTCGACGACGTCTTCGAGTATCACGGCGATCCCGACAAGACCGCTGGGGCCTACCTCGAACCCGGCGTGTTCACGATCGGCGACATCGGCTGGATCTCGGAAGACGGCCACGTCTACCTCGCCGATCGCCGCTCCAACATGATCATCTCGGGGGGTGTGAACATCTACCCGCGCGAAGTCGAAGACGCCTTGCAGCAGCATCCCGCGATCGCGGATGTCGGCGTGTTCGGCATCCCCGACGACGAGTGGGGAGAGAGCGTGAAGGCCGCCGTCGAACTGCGACCGGACTTCGAGGCCTCGCCCGAACTCGAAGCGGAGATCCTCGCCTTCGCGAGCGAGAAGCTGGCGCGCTACAAGGTGCCGCGTTCGATCGACTTCGAAGAGCGCCTGCCGCGCGAGTCGACCGGCAAGCTCTACATCCGGCGGCTGCGCGACCGCTACTGGCAGGGCAGGGAGCGAAAGATCTGATGAGTGAGGCGCAGACTTCATCGCGTGCGAGCCGGTGGCTCGGGCTCGGGGCGCTCGTGGGCCTGGCCCTCGCGGCAATCGGCCTGCTGGGCAACCAACCCGATACCGCGGTGCTCCCGGACGGCACCATCGCGCGGGTCAACGGAACCATGCTGCGCAGCGACGACTTCGAACGCCTGGTCGCCGCCGTGCTCGAAGACATGCGCACCCCCGACGAGGCGAAGGCGCGCAAGCGCGTGCTCGATCGCATGATCGACGAGGAACTGCTGATCCAACGCGCCCTCGAACTCGGCCTCGCCCACCTCGATCGCAAGGTCCGTGCCGACCTCACCTCGGCGATGATCAACTCGGTGGTCGAGGACACGCGGGAAGTCGAACCGAACGAAGAAGAGCTCGAAGAGTTCTACGCGGAGAACCGCGACTACTTCGTGCGGCCCGGTCGCCTCCATGCACGGCAGGTCTTCTTCCGCGTGGCCGCCCGCGGGAGGAACACCCATCCCCTGGGCACGGCGATCGAGCGCGCGACCACCGCCCACGAGCGCCTGCTCGCCGGCGACGCCTTCGACACCGTGAAGGAAGAACTCGGCGATTACGAGGTATCGCCGATCCCCGCCGTCATGCTCCCGGCGAACAAGCTGCGCGAGTACACCGGGCCCACGCTGCTGCGCGCCATCGCCGAGCTCCAAGTCGGAGGCTTCACCGCGCCGGTTCGCTCGGGCATGGGGATGCACGTGGCGCAGCTCGTCGCGCGTGGCGACTCGGTGATCCCCGAACTCGAAGAAATCCGCGATCAGGTGATCGTCGATTGGAGAAGGCGGCAGGGCGACCAGGCTCTGCACGACTATCTACTTGAACTCCGCGGCTACGCGGAGATCGAGATCGCCGAAGGCTACGAAGACGCGGCTTCGTAGGCGGAGCCATCGCTCGAGGTTTCCATGCGCAATCGCTGGGGTCGCTGGCACGGCTACATGGACGAACTCGAAGAAGCGATGCGGCTCGCAGGCCAGCATCTCGAAGAAGTCGAGCGCCTCGTCGCCGCCGAGTACGAGCGCGGTGAATGGCGCGGCGCCAAACGCGACAGCGCCGACGAAGAGATCGTGCGTCGCGCCCTCGACATCCCCTTCCTGCGCGACCTGATCCGCATCGCCAACCGCGTGGAATCCCTCGACGCCCTCGAGGACGAAGGTTTCATCGGCCGGCGCTGGAAAGCAGAAGAAGAAGGCCTCGATCAACCGTCGAGCGAGCGCTTCTCGACGGCGAGCATCGAGGCCGCCGAGCTCGAAGAGGAAGCCACGCCGCCGGCGCGCATCGTCGCCGCGGAGCGCGCGCTGGGTGATCGAACGCGCTCCCTCGTCGTCGTCCTCGATCACCTCATCAACGCGCGCAACGTCTCGGCAATCCTGCGAAGCGTCGAATGTCTCGGCCTCCAGGAACTCCACGTGATCGATCCTTCGGGCAAGCCCGAACTCGAACAAACGCTCACGACCCGCGCCGAGCGCTTCCTCGATCTCCACTGGCATCGCGATCCCGAGCGTGCCTTCGATGCACTGCGAAAGCGCGGCTATCGCATCCTCGCTGCGCACCTCGCCGACGGATCGCAGCCGGTCGACACCGTTCCCCTCGAAGGCCCCACCGCGATCGTATTCGGCAGCGAACAGACCGGCGTGAGCGCGGACACCCTCGAACGCGTCGACGGCTTGTTCCATCTACCCAACAGCGGCTTCACAGCCTACATCAACGTCTCGGTAGCCGCGGCGCTCTCGGTCTACGCCCTCGACCGCCGCATGCGCGAAGCGGGCTTGCGCGAACCGCTGAGCGAAGTCGACAAGCAGAGCCTGCGGCCGACGTGGTTCAGCCTCCTCGCGCGGGGCAAGCCAGAGAAGGAAGCCGAGTACCTCGCGTGGGCCGAGCGCTTCAACTCCGAGTGAGCAATACACATCCGCCGAGCGGCCCCCCGCCCGCAGCGGCGATCGCGATCTGCGGATCGCCGGGGACCTGGCGTTCGCCGCCTTCTCCCCAGAGCTGCACACAGGCTTCGTGGAGGAAGCCGTAGCCATGCAGGCGTCCGGCCGAGAGCTGGCCGCCGTGGGTGTTGAGCGGGATCGTGCCTTCGCGGGCGATGTTGGCGCCGCCTTCGATGAAGGCGCCGCCCTCGCCGTGGCCGCAGAAGCCAAGAGCCTCGAGCCAGGCCAGGGCAATGAAGGAAAAGCCGTCGTAGAGTTCCGCGACGTCGATGTCGCCGGGTTTCAAATCGGTGCGCTGCCACATCATCGCGGCCGCATCGCGCATCGCCATGGTGGTGAGGTCGTCGAATTGATCCCACGATGGGCGCCCGTGGAGTGCGCTGCCCACCGCTTCGACGCGAAGGGGCGCGCGGCGTAGATCCCGCGCGTGATCGACGTGCGAGACGATTACCGCCGTTCCGCCGTCCACTGGAACGTCGCAATCGTAGAGGCAGAAGGGCTCGGAGATCATGCGAACGCCGAGGTAGTCCTCGAGGCTCATTGGTTCGCGGAAGATCGCGTTCGGGTTGCCGGCGGCGTTGCGACGCGCGTTGACGGCGATCTGCCCGAGTTGTTCGCGCGTGGTGCCGAACTCGTGGAAGTGCCGCTTCGCCATCATGGCGATCCACACCGCGGCCGAAGCCGCTCCGTAGGGAAGCGAGTACTGCATGAAGCCGTGGGCCTTGAACTTGCCGCCGCCCCCGGTGCCGATCCCGGCGCGGCGGCCGCCGCCCTGCGCCGTCGACTCCCACACCGTGCGGAAGCACAGCACGTGCTTCGCGAGCCCGGCCGCCACCGCGGCGCAGGCGGTGATCACGCTGCCGAGTTGTCCGGACGTCTCGGGGCCGCCGTTGAACCAGTTCAGGTTCAGGCGCAGCGCTTCCTGCACCTCGGTCACGCCGCCCGCGGTGAAGCCCGGCGCGCCCTGCATGCCCGCACCGGGGTAGGTCGAGACGCCGTCGATGTCGTCGCGCGTGAGGCCGGCATCTTCGATGGCGTTCAAGCAGGCGTCCACGGTCAGCGACATCGGATCGCGATCGAGACGCCGCCCGATGTCGGACTGGCCGATCCCCGTGATCGCCGCATTTCGCTCGCCGACCGTCACGCCTGGCCGCCCCCACCCACGGGCCTGAACAGCGGCAGCCACGCCCCGTCTTCGAGCTCTTCGAAACAGACCTCGACCGCCATCCCGATCGCGACCTCTTCGAGCTCGCAACCCACGATGTTGGTCATGAGCCGTAGTCCCGCCTGCTCTTCGAGCTCGACGATCGCGACCACGTAGGGGGGCTCGAAGCCCGGCACCCAGGGTTGGTGGTTGACGGTGAAGGTGTGGACGACGCCGCGCCCGGATGCGGCCCGCACCTCGAGGTCGCGAGACAGACACGCCGGGCAGACCGGAGCCGCCGGGTGGATCCAGTGACCGCACGCCGTGCAGGCGAGGAAGCGAAGCTCCCCCTCGCTGCCGCCTTCCCAGTAGTGGCGGTTCTCGTCGGTGACGAGGGGCTGCAGGCGGAAAGGAGACTCGGGGCAGGCCCTCACGGCGATGCGACTCCCTTCGACCGACAGCTCAAAGTAGATGGAGCGAAATCAACCCGCTTCTTCGGGCTCAGGAGCGGGCGCCTCGGCTTCACCCTCGCCCCGGTACCCCCGCGCGAACAGGAAGCGCTCGGTCGAGCCCTTGCGGGTGGCCTTGCTCTTGATCGTCTTCGCCGTCTTGAACCGCATGCGGATGCGGCGGTCGACCACCTGGGCCTCGGGACCATCGAGTACTTTCACGAGAAGGTCTCCACCTTCCCGAAGTAGCAGGGGAATCTGCATTTCGATCGCCTCGAGTACGCGCTCCTCGTTGGCCCGATCGGTGGCCCGCACCCCGGTCAGCTTGGGGGCGGCGTCCGAGAGCAGCATGTCGGCCTTGCGGCCTCCCAACACCTTGAGAACCAGTTCGCAAAGCGCTGGATCCTCGACATCCCCCACCAGGGACTCGCAATTCGGGATCCCCAGCGGCGGATCGATCTCCGCCTTGTCGACGCCGACCACGAAGCCCTTCGGGCCGACCAGTTTCGACGCGACTTGGAGCCAGCCCCCCGGCCAGCAGCCCAGATCCACCACCCGCTTGCCGCGGCGGATCACCTGATGGGCACGGTGGAACTCCAGCAGCTTGTAGGCCGCACGCGAGCGATAGCCCTCACGCTTGGCGCGCTGGTGGTACGCGTCCTTTCGGTCGTACCGGGAAACGGGGGGCCTACTTGCCCGACTGGGCGTCGCGCAGGCAGACGATGCCGTTGTTGTGCCCCGGCACCCCGCCGCGAACGAAGATCAGCTTCTTGTCCGCGTCGATCTTCGCGATGGTGAGGTTCTTCATGGTGACGCGCTCGTTGCCGAATTGGCCCGCCATTTTGAGACCCTTGATGACGTGGCCGGGGGTGGCACCCGCACCGATCGAACCGCCGTGGCGGAAGAACTCGTGGGTGCCGTGGGTCCGCTTCTTGATCGCGAAGCCGTGGCGCTTCACGACGCCCGAGAAGCCGCGACCCTTCGAATTGCCGATGGCGTCGACCTTCTGGCCCTCTTCGAAGATCGAGCAATCGATCTCCTGCCCGACTTCGTAGCCCTCGGCCTCTTCCGCGCTGATGCGCGATTCGCGCAGCTCGCGCTTCGGCTCGACACCCTGCTTCTTGAAGTGGCCGGCTTCGCCCTTGCTGAAGCGGTTTTCCTTGTTCTCTCCCACGCCGAGTTGCAGCGCGGTGTACTTGTCGTTTTCGTCCGTCTTCTTCTGCACGACCGTGTTCGGCGTTGCTTCGAGGACGGTGACGGGGACGGCTTCGCCGGAATCCAGAAAGATCTGGGTCATGCCGAGTTTTCGGCACATGAGCTCGATGGCCACGGGATGGTTCTCCACCGCTCGGATTGGTTTCCCGCTTTGCGCGCGGAGGCGGTGACGGGAAGCGTCGCGAGGTGAAAGGGACGTGGGTCCCTGCGTTTATGGAGGCGCGGGGTGCGCCGGAGGATCGCCGCCACCGGGAGCCGGGGCTGCGAGGCGCCGCAGGATAGGGGGGCGGTTCGGGGCTGTCGAGGCTTGCCGGTGGCCTGCCGCGGGCTTTGCGCCCGCGTTCGCAGAGTGCGTTTTCGCCCGAAATCCGGGCGGTTTGGCGCTTTTTCGCTCACGGCCTTTCAACCGGGGGGCCAGGCAAGCCGATCGAAAGAACGGCCGCCGGTTCGAGGGGTTCCGAACTCCTTATACTGCCGGGCCTCCATCCCCCAGGACCCCGAGCCCGAGTACCCCGAGGAAGAGCGACCATGAAGAACTACCGAAGCAAGCGCGTTCTCGTCACCGGAGGGGCCGGCTTCCTCGGCTCCCACCTGTGTGAGCGGCTCCTCGGGGCGGGCCACGACGTGCTCTGCGTCGACAACTTCTACACCGGCGCCAAGGAGAACATCGCCCACCTGATGGGCGACCCCCGCTTCGAGGTGATGCGCCACGACGTCACCTTCCCCCTCTACGTCGAGGTGGACGAGATCTACAACCTCGCCTGCCCGGCCTCGCCGGTCCACTACCAGAACGACCCGGTGTCCACGACCAAGACGAGCGTGCACGGCGCCATCAACCTGCTCGGCCTCGCCAAGCGGGTGGGCGCGCGGATCTTCCAGGCCTCGACGAGCGAGGTGTACGGCGACCCCCAGGTCCACCCCCAGAAGGAGGACTACTGGGGGCACGTGAACCCCGTCGGCATCCGCTCCTGCTACGACGAGGGGAAGCGCTGCGCCGAGACTCTCTTCTTCGACTATCGCCGCCAGTGCGATCTCTCGATCAAGGTGGTGCGCATCTTCAATACCTACGGCCCGCGCATGCATCCGAACGACGGGCGGGTGGTGTCGAACTTCATCATGCAGGCGCTGCTCGATCAGCCGATCACGATCTACGGCGACGGCAGCCAGACTCGATCCTTCTGCTTCGTCGACGATCTGATCGACGGCTTCCTTGCCTTCATGGATACGCCGCACGAGATCAGCGGGCCGATGAACATGGGCAACCCCGGAGAGTTCACGATCCTCGAACTCGCCGAGCTGGTACTCGAACTCACCGGCAGCAAGTCACAACTCGTGAACGAGCCGCTGCCCCACGACGACCCCACCCAGCGGTGCCCCGACATCACCTTCGCCAAGGAGGAGCTCGGCTGGGAGCCGCAGATCAAGCTGCGCCAGGGCCTCGAAGCGACGATCGAATACTTCGAAGAGGTCGTAAGAAGGGGTTAGAGGGCGTTTCGGGGGCGATCGTCCGT
>JANQEL010000243.1 GCA_028278345.1 Myxococcota bacterium | reverse complement strand
GGCGTCGATGGCGCCGGCCGCCAGCTCGGTTTCGAACTCGTCGATTCCGGGGAAGTCGGCGAGCAGGCGTTCCAGTTCGGCTGCTTCGCCCGGGGCGAGGCCTTCAACCGTACGCTGAGCCAGAAGGTCGAGCAGTCGATCTTCGCTCATCGAGCCTCCTCCCCGTGGTTCGGCGCGTCGCGCAGGGTGTCGCGCACTTTGTTCAAGCTGCGGCGCACGTGGCTCTTGACGGTGCCGAGGGCGATGCCCGTCACCTCGGCCACCTGGGCGTGCGAGTAGCCCTGCACCACGGCGAGTTCCACGACGCGCCGCGGTTCTTCGTCGAGCCCCGCCAGCACGTCGCGCACGCGCGCCAGGTCGAGGCTCGCCTCGGCCTGCGGCGCCGTGTCGCGACTCGAGATGTCGTGATCCTCGATCGGGACGGTCTGGTCCCGACCGCCGCGTGCGCGCAATCGATCGATCAGTCGTCGTCGCGCGATCGTCGCCACGAAAGCCGCTTCGGAGGCGCGCTTCGGATCGAATCGATGCGCGCTCTTCCAGAGCGAGATGAAGATCTCCTGGACCGCATCCTCGGCGTCCGCTCGGTTCGACGAATAGCGTCGCGCCAGCGCCCACACGCGACCACCGTGCGTATCGAGGCATTCCTTGACGGCGCTCTCGTCGCCTTCGGCGATGCGCTGGAAGATCGAACGAGTCAAAGGGCTTCCATCCAGGATCCGGGTTCGAGGAGCGTAGAACCGAATCGAAGGATGGGGTAGCTCAGTCTCCAATCTTTCGGGCCAGTAGAGCATCTCGCAGTTTCTCGTCGATGGGATTTCGTCCGAGCCAGATGCCGAAGTAGGCGCGTGCGAAATCCTCGCCTTCGATCCGGGTGAGCATGCGGCCGTTCAGGGCCAGCTCGGTTCCGAGACCGGGGACATAGGTGAGCGCGTAGCGATCACCCGGCTCGACCGAGCGATAGCTCGCGTGCAGCCGGTTCATTCGCTCTTCGAGGGCCGCGAAGGCGGCGGGATCGAGGTTGCGGCGCAATAGGGTCTCCGCTGCTTCGCCGAACTTGTCGCCGTCGATCGCCCAGAAGTACGAGAGCTCGAGCCGGCGCGGCGCGTCGCTCAGGACGCCCTCTGGTGCTTTGCAATCGTCGCGATACAGCGCGGCTGCGTAGCCCTTGAAGACGACGCGGTAGCGCAGCAGCCCGGTCGCGCAGAGTTCGAGCGCGGTGTCGCCGGGAGCGTCTTCGAGCACCGCCTGCTCCTCGAAGCGGACACCCGACTCGACGGCGGCGGCGGCCGGCACCGCCGACCCGAGGCCGAGCAGGAGAGCAAAAAGGAAGAGCAGCCGCCTGGGGGAGCGCCGATTCTCGGGATTCATCGAAGTGTCCTTCTCGTTGAGGGGCGGGCGTGTCGAAGGGTGATTCGCAGCCGCGACGGATTTGGATGCAGCGGAGCGCGCGTTCTTTCGCCGGTTTCCTGGCCTGTCGACGCGCGAGCGCGCATCAGGCCACCGAAGCCATCACCGGAGGCGTCGAGGACGATGCGGCTGCGGGTTCGATCCGACCCAGTAGCGAACCGCGGCGAACGCGCTGTCGTTCGAAGACCACCTGCACCGTCCCGATGCTGCGCTCGAGAAAGCCGCCCTCGCAGTAGCAGAGATAGAAGTTCCACATGCGCAGGAAACGCTCGCTCAGACCCTGCTGCCGGATCTCGGAGAGATTCTCGGCGAGGGTCATTCGCCAGCGGCGCAGGGTCTCCGCGTAGTGGGGCGTGATGTCTTCGAGGTGGGTGAGCTGTAGATCTCCCGCGTGGCTGGCGGCCCCGATCAGGGAACCCGGCGAGACCAACTGGCCGCCCGGGAAGATGTATCGCTTGATGAAGTCGACACTGCGCAGCGACCGTTCATAGTCGCGGTCGTTGTGGGTGATCGCCTGGATGCACATCACGCCATCTGGAGCGAGCCGCTGCGTACAGACGTCGAAGAAGGTGTCGAGGTGCTCGGCGCCGACCGCCTCGATCATCTCGATCGAGACGATCTTGTCGTAGGTGCCCACGAGATCCCGATAGTCGTCGAAGCGCAACTCGATGCGAGCCTCGAGACCGTGCTCCGCGATGCGGGCCGCCGTGAGGTCGTGCTGCTCGCGCGAGATCGTCGTCGTGGTGACCCGGCAGCCGTATCGGCTCGCCGCGTGGATCGCGAAGCCGCCCCAACCGGTGCCGATCTCGAGCACGTGGTCATCGGGACCGAGACGCAGCTTGCGGCAGATGCGGTCGTACTTCGCGATCGACGCCTCTTCCATCGTGGCCTCGGGGGTTTCGAAGATGCCCGACGAGTAGGTCATGGTGGGGTCGAGGAACCGTTCGAAGAACTCGTTCCCGAGGTCGTAGTGGGCGCCGATGTTCTTGCGGCTGCCCGTCTTCGTGTTGCGTCGCAGGGCGTGGTAGAGCGAGGCCGCGGGCTTCGCGAGTCGCGCGAGGCCGCCGCCCAGGGATTCGAGCGCCCCGCGATTCGCGG
>JANQEL010000234.1 GCA_028278345.1 Myxococcota bacterium | reverse complement strand
CTCGCGACGTGCGCTGCCACTTCATCGCCAGGCTGAACGGCGCCGAGATCCGCACCCGAGTGTCGTTCTCCTCCTGCGCGCGCTCTGTCGCCCCGGCTTCGAGTGCACCCCGATCCACCGATCGCAGTTCACCCTCGAGCGTCTTCACACTCTGCTGCTCGGCGTACTCGATCCAGCTGCGCTCGTTCTCCACTTCGACGAACCGAGCGAGCAACCTCACCTTGCTCCACGGCAACCGCCCCGACGCCAACGCAGCACGCAGATCCAGCAACTCATCGAGCTGGGCCCCGACACAGGCCCAATCCTGAACCGAACGCGCCGACGTTCCCAGCCGCTCACGCGCATGGTCACCCAATCGCGCGAACCCCAACCGGCTCCACCCCTGCACCGACACGAACCGCGCCGCCACCCGCGCCAACACCTCGCGCAGCGGCCCCCGCGCACGAGCCAACCGAATCAGTTCGTCTTCAGAACGCGCACCCGTCGCACGACCAATGACCGCAACCCGCTCCGCCCGCACTGCTCCACTCATGACGCGAATGTGCAGCACGACCGTGACACATCCGGTCACAAGCAATCAGGAACTCCGACCGCGCTCGGAGCGTGACCTCTAGTTCACGCTCCGGAAGGCGTCGGCTTCCTCTGGTGTGACAAGAATTCGAAACGCGTCTCGGTCGAATCCGGAAGACGCACTCAGAACCTCAACGCGGCTCCCCGCCCGGACCGCTACCGACCCACCGCGCCTTCCACCCGGGTGCCCTTGAAGAAGTCGGGGTTCGTCGCCGTGAAGAGCCTTGCGGCGTTGTCGCAGGTGAAGGCGCGGAAGTCGTCGGCGTCGAGGTGGCCGTCTTCGACGAGTTCCCAGGCCTCGGGGAGTACCGCGCGGAAGTCGGGCACGTCCCAGTGACCGATGTCGCTCGCGAAGATCGCGTTCATGCGTGCGCGCATCGGGATCTTGGCGCGGTCATAGGCGATCGCATTCATGGGATCGTCGGCTTCGCAGCCGAAGAAGAACTGCTCTTCGAAGATCGCCTTCAGGTCTTCGGCGCTTTCGATGCCGCTCTCGGCGAACTCGTCGATGGTGGAGCGGTCCTCGTCGGGATCGCTCAGCATGATCAGCGCCTCGTCGATGCGATCGGCGCGGTCGACGAGACTCTGCGGTGCGTGTTCGCGCAACAACTTCAGCAGCGCGTCCTTGTCGAGGGCCTTCGGATCGTAGTGGCCGATGACATTGCGGTTGCGCTTCTCCCAATGCCCAAGGAAGTCGCTGAAGAGATTCGCGCCCCACGCGACGCCCCCTTCGAGGAATCCGAAGCGAAGCTCCGGGAATCGCCTCGCCACGCCACCGATCAGGATCGACCGGCACGATGCCTCTCCCGCCCAGGCGAAGTTCCCGATGTGGTTGTAGACGTAGTTCGTGCGGGAAACGCGCGAGCCCACGCCCTGACCGCTGGCGTGGAAGGTCGGCGACACCCTGAGTTCGACGCACTTCGCCCATACCGGGTCGTAGTCGTAGTCGCTGTCGTGGGCGAGGGTGTCCATCCACTTCGCACCACGCACGTCTTCCGCTCCCGGCACCGGTCGCGGCACGACCCCGGCCAGCATTACCGCTTTGAGGCCCAGGGTGCCGACCGCGTAGTCGAGTTCTTCGAGGGCTTCCTCTGGCGTGAACATCGGGATCGCGGCCACCGGGGTCATGCGATCGCCGTAGTCGGCGTAGACCTCGGCGTAGTATCGATTGAAGGCGCGTGCGGCGGCGCGGCGCACGCTTTCGTCGGGGGCGGCCGTCACGGTGAGCCCATAGGTGGGGTAGAGCAGGGCGAAATCGATGCCGAGTTCGTCGAGTCGCTCGTACATCAGCCCGGGGAACATCGCGGTTGCCCGATCGAGGGTGTTGCGCGTCGGGAGTCCCCACCAGGGAAAGCGGGACAGGCCGAGGGAGCGCTTCTGCTCGAGGGGAAGCTGACGGGCGAGGGCGCCGCCGTTCGACATCAGGTCGAAACCCTGGGCGACCTCTTCGCCGGCGATCTCCACCATGAAGTCGCGCACGAGTGGTGTGTATTCGATCAGATGACCGTCGCCATCGATCACGGGGTGGTCGAGCTGCCGCTTGATCGCGGCGACCTCGTCGCTTCGTACGTATTCCACGGCGGCCTCCTGCAAGGGCGATCATCGACCATCTGGATCGATTCCACACTGGAACACGAGCGGTGTTACCGTCGCCGGCCGTGCGGTGGAGCTGGGAAGCGCGAGTCGGGAGGGGCAGGGCGTCTCACAGGGCGGGGCTCGTGCTCGCCGTCTGCTGGATCGGCCTGCTCTCAGCGCCCACGACGCATGCGAGTGAGGTCCCGACGCCCACCGTTCGGGCGGCGCTCGCCGAGCACCCGCCGGAGATCGACGGCCGCATCCTCGAGGGCGAGTGGGCGGGCGCGGGGCGCATCGAGGGCCTGCGACAGAAGATCCCGGTGGCCTACGGGGAAGCGTCCGAGCGCACGGAGGTGTTCGTCCTCTACGACGCCGACTTCCTCTACATCGCCGTGCGCGCTCACGAGCGCGACCCGAGCCGCATCATTGCCACCAAGATGGTGCGCGATGGTGACATGGCGAGCGACGATCGCATCGCGATCAGCCTCGACACCTTCCTCGACCGCCGCAACGGCTACCACTTCGAGATCAATCCCCTCGGCAACAAGCGCGACGGCTTGATCGAGAACGGCGACGAGTCCTTCGAATGGGACGGTATCTGGTATGCCGACGCGCGGATCGATCACGAGGGATGGGCGGTCGAAGTCGCCATCCCCTTCCAGACGCTCTCGATCGCCGACGATCGCAGCACCTGGGGTATGCAGATCGTCCGCCATACCAAGCGCAACGGCGAAGAGGATCGCTGGGCGAGCCCCACTCCCGAGATCGAAGACTTCAACATGAACGGCAATGGTCGACTCGAAGGCCTCGTTGGCATCCAGCAGGGGATTGGTCTCGACGTCGTGCCCAAGCTCGCCCTGCGCCACGTCGACAACCCGCAGACGGGCAGGGAGGACACCGACTTCGACCCGGGTGTCGACGCCTTCTACCGTATCACGCCTTCGCTCACGGGGGCGCTCACCGTGAACACCGATTTCGGCGAAGCCGAGGTCGACGAACGTCAGATCAACCTGACGCGCTTCTCCCTCTTCTTCCCGGAGAAGCGTCAGTTCTTCCTGCAGGATGGCGGCATCTTCGATTTCGGTGGCCTGCAGCGCAATCCGCTGCCCTACTTCTCTCGGCGCATTGGCCTGAGCAACCAGGGCGAGGAGATTCCGATCCTGGTGGGCGCCAAGGTGACGGGCCGCGTCGGCCCCGTCAACGTGGGCTTGATCGACGTCGTGACCGACGACTACAAGCGGCTGCCCGATGCGATGGGTGATCGCGAGAAGATTGGCGAGAAGAACCTCGCCGTGGCGCGTGCCTCGGTGAACGTCTTCGAGGAATCGACGGTGGGCGCGATCTTCACCCATGGCGACCCCAACAGCGACGACGACAACTGGGTACTCGGTCTCGATGCGAACTACCGCAAGAGCGACTTCCTCGGGAACCGGACCCTGGTCGCCCGCGCCTGGGGACAGCACAGCGAAACCGAAGGCATCAGCTCGGACGATTGGGCGTGGGGAACGCGGCTCGCCTATCCGAACGATCGGGTGAACTGGTACCTGATCGCCGAGGGCGTGCAGGAGAACTTCAACCCCGCCCTCGGCTTCACGAGTCGCCGGGGGATTCGCAACTACTACGCGGGCTATCGCTTCCGACATCGCCCCGAGCGCTTCGTGCGAACCCTCGACCACGATCTTTCCGGGTCGCTCGTGACCGATTCGCACGACGACTTTCGCTCGGCCCAGATCGCCTTCGACCCCTTCAACGTCACCAACGCCGCGGGGGACAGCTTCATCGCGACCTACTCGCGCGTGTTCGAGGACCTACCCGAGGCGGATGCCATCCTGGGTGGGGCCATCGGGATCGATGAAGGCCGCTACTCGTGGGATCGCTGGACCTTCGACTTCTCCTCGAGCAACGGGCGGCCCGTTTCGCTCGGGCTCGTGATCAGCGCCGGTGGTTACTTCGGGGGCGATCGCCTCGACATCGAGCCGAACATCGCCTGGCGTCCCTCGCGTCATCTCCTCCTGACCGCGACCTACGAACGCAATGATCTCGACGACGTTGGAGATCAGAACCTCGTGGTCCACATCGCAACGCTCCGCGTCGACATCCAGTTCAACCCCGACGTGTCGTGGAACACCTTCGCGCAATACGACTCGGTGAGTGACACGATCGGCGTGAATACGCGCCTGCGCTGGATCATCGAGCCCGGCCGCGAGTTCTTCCTGGTGCTCAACCAGGGTGTCGTGATCGAGGGAGACGATTGGAAGCGCGGCGAAACCGAGCCCCGCGCGAAGCTGGGCTGGACCTTCCGTTTCTGAGCCTCGCCGCAGCCCGCGAAGGTGTTAGGGTTTCGAGACCCCCACCCCCGAAGGAGATGCCGATGAGCGATCAAACCTCCCTCTCCGAATGGACCCCGCGCTACCAGGCCTGGGCCAGCGAGAGCCAGGAACTCTTCGCCAAGGGAAAGGCCAAGGAGGCGTTCGCTTCCTACCCCTGGTTCCAGACCGAAGGCGATCCCTTCGAGCGGCTGTCGAAGCCGGCGTCCGAGACGCGCTTCGGCCTCATCACGACCGGCGGCTATGCAATCGATGGCGAGCAGGAACCCTTCACCGGTCTGCCCGACTTCAGCGATGCCGAACCGCTGGCCCACGTCATTCCCTTCGACGTCGACAAGTCGAAGCTCGTGATCAATCACTTCGGCTATGACCATCGCTTCGCCGAGGAAGACACCAACGTGAATCTTCCCTTCGATCGTCTGCAGGAGATGGTGGACGACGGTGAGATCGGTTCGGTCTCGAACGATTCCGTCGTCTTCATGGGGTTGATCCCGAACGTCGTGCCGCTGATCGAGAAGGCGATCCCCCAGGTGATCGACCGCTTCAAGTCCGATGGAGTCGAGGCCGCGCTCCTCGTCCCCTCGTGACCGGTCTGCCATCAGACCGTGAGTCTGATTTCGCGTGGCCTCGAGGCGGCTGGAATTCCTTCGGTGCTCGTGTCGGTAATGCCGCCGCTTTCGAGCGCAGCGCGGCCGCCGCGTCAGTTGATTCGCCGGCTCAACATCGGCGCCACCGTGGGTCGGCCGAACGATGTCGAAGGGCAGAAGGAGACCCTGCGCCGTATGGTGGCCCTGCTCGAGAACGCTGAGTCGTTCGGCGCCGTCGACAAGGACGCCAAGCCCGAATGAAGGCAGTCGTCTATCACCAGCACGGATCGCCCGACGAGTTGCGGGTGGAGGACGTACAAGAGCCCGAGCTTCGCGAAGGTGATGCCCTGATCGAAGTGTCCGCGACTTCGATGAACGGCTTCGACCCGATGATGCTTGCGGGTTCGACGGGCTTGAAGACGCCGATGCCGATGATCCCCTGCGGCGACTACGCGGGCCGGATCGCGGGCTTCGGCCCGAATACGGATGCGGGTTCGTGGGAAATCGGCGATCGCGTTTGCCCGCATCCCTTCGTCTTCGGCGAGGGGATGACGGGGGAGACGCGCACGGGTGCGGCATGCGAGAGGGTGCGCATCCCCGTGCAGAATCTGATCAAGATCCCCGATGCGGTGAGTGACGTGCATGCCGCGACGCTTCCGATCGCCTACGGCACGGCCTACCGCATGATGCTCACGCGAGGTGAGATCAAGACCGGCGAAACCGTGTTGATCCTCGGTGCGACGGGCGGCGTCGGCACGGGCTGCGTGCAGCTCGCCAAGAGCGCCGGCGCCACGGTGATTGCGACCGGGAGCGGCGAAGAGAAACTCGACCGGCTGCGCAAACTCGGCGCGGATCACATCGTCGATAGCCGCGCCGAAGACTGGGTCGCCCAGGTGCATGCGATCGCGGGCAAGCCGCGCATGGGGGTCGGGGGCGGTGTCGATGTGGCGATCAACTACATCGGCGGTGAGACCTGGGCCCAGACCCTGCGCTGCCTGCGCGCCGACGGCCGCATGCTGACCTGCGGCGCGACGATCGGCTTCAACCCGCCGACCGACATCCGCTACATCTGGACCTACGAGCAGCGCATCATCGGATCGAACGGCTGGATGCCGAACGAACAGGTGGAGCTGCTCGATCTCGTGGCGAAGGGCGGCTTCGAGCCGGTGGTCGATCGCGTGCTCCCCCTCGAAGCCTTGCGCGAGGGGATGCAGGCGCTGATCGATCGCGAGGTCTTCGGCAAGGTGGTGATCGAAGTCCAGCGCGATTCGTGAACCGCAGCGCTTGACGCGCGACACCCCTGCGCGCGAACGTTGTGCGATGGGGCTCATCTCCTCCATTCGCTCGCGCATGGCAGCGCCGAAACTCTCGGCCGAAGACCGAGCACTCGTGCGCGACCTGCGGCGCGTGATGGGACGAGATCGCGTGCGTTTCGACGCCGCCGAGCGCGCACTCCTCGCCCACGATGCTTCCTTCTATGAAGGCGGGGTGAGCGGGCCGATCTGCTTTCCGATCTCGACCGCCGAAGTGCAGGCGCTCACGCGCATCGCGATCGAGCACGAGCGCGCGATCGTCCCTCGCGGTGCGGGCACGGGGCTGGCCGGCGGCGCGATTCCCCTCGGTGCGCCGGTGGTCGTCGCGCTCACGAAGATGAACCGCATCCTCGAGATCGACTTCGCGAATCGCGTCGCCTGGGTGGAACCCGGGGTGATCAACCTCGATCTCTCGAATCACCTGCGTCCCCTCGGTTATCACTTCGCCCCCGACCCCTCGAGCCAGCAGGTGTGCACGATCGGGGGCAACGTCGCGAACAATTCGGGGGGGCCGCACTGTCTCGCCTACGGCGTGACCGATGCCCACGTGGCCGCCCTCGAAGTCGTGCTGCCCTCGGGCGAGGTCGCGATGTTGGGTGACGTGGGGCCGGACGAAGCGGGGCTCGACCTGCGCGGTGCCTTCGTGGGAAGCGAAGGGACGCTCGGGATCGCGACGAAGGTCGCGGTGCGCTTGACGAAGAATCCGCCGGCGGTGCGCACGCTGCTCTTGGCGTTCTCGTCGACGCGCGATGCCGCGCACACCGTGAGTGACATCGTGGCCGCGGGGATGGTGCCCGCCGCCATGGAGGTGATGGATCAGAAGATCGCCAACGCGGCGGAGAACTTCGTCGGGGCCGGCTATCCGCGCGATGCTGCTGCAATCCTGCTCGCCGAAGTCGAGGGGCTCGAAGGGGGCGTTGCGATCGATGCCGATCGCATCGAAGAGATTGGTCGCGGCAACGGGGCCACTTCGGTTCGCCGCGCCGGCAGTGAAGAAGAGCGCGCCCTGCTCTGGAAGGGACGCAAGACGGCCTTCGGTGCCGTGGCGCAGATCAAGCCCGACTACTACCTGCACGACACCGTGGTGCCGCGTTCAGCGCTGGCCTCGGTGCTCGAAGAGATCTACGCGATCGCCGAGCGTCATGATCTGCTGGTGATGAACGTCTTCCACGCGGGGGACGGGAATCTCCACCCGCTGCTCCTCTACGATGCGCGCATCCCGGGGGAGATGGAGCGGGTACATCAGGCGGGCAAGGAGATCGTTCGCGCGAGCCTCGCGGCTGGGGGGGTGCTCTCGGGCGAACACGGGATCGGGCTCGAGAAGCAGGACTTCATGGAAGAGCTCTTCAGCGCCGAAGACCTGGTGCACCAGAATCGTCTGCGCGAGATCTTCGATCCCGTTTGCCGCGCAAACCCGGGCAAGGTGATGCCCATCGGTCATAGCTGTGCGGACATCCAGGCCCTGCGTTCGGTTCCGACGGGAGTGTGGGGATGAGCGCAGCCGCCCCGCGCCTCGCCATCGACGATCCCGTGCTCGAGGCCTTCGCCGACGAGATCGGAAGCGAAGGTGCGATCGCTGTCGAAGGCGAACGCACGGCCTGGGATCGCGGCGGCGAACTCGCGGAGGGCACGCGTCTCGTCCACGCGCCCACCGGCGTCGTCGAATACAAGCCGGAAGAGATGACCGTGTGCGTGCGCGCCGGAACGACGGTCGCCGATCTCGAAGCCGCGCTTTCCGAGGCGGGCCAACGCTCGGCGCTTCCGATGCGTGGTGGCACGGTGGGCGGTGCGGTCGCCGTCGGGGAGAACCATCCCGATCGCCTGGGGCGCGGCGCGCTTCGCGATTCGGTCCTGCAGGTGCGATACGTCTCGGCCGAGGGCACGCTCGTCACGGGTGGCGGCCCGGTCGTGAAGAACGTGAGCGGCTTCAATCTCCCGAAGCTCATGACCGGTTCGCTCGGGACTCTCGGTTCGATCGCCGAACTCATCCTGCGCACCAACCCGCGGCCCGACGTATCGCGTTGGTTGCGCGCCGACGGTGTCGACCCCTTCGAGGTGTACGAAGCCCTGCTTCGACCTGCGGCCGTGCTGTGGAACGGCGAGTCGACGTGGGTTCATCTCGAGGGCCATGGTGTCGACGTCTCGGCCCAGGGCGACACGCTCTCGCGCGATCGGGGATTCGCGGAAGTGGATGCTCCACCGACGCTGCCGTCGCATCGTTGGGCGTTTACGCCGAAGGGACTCGGTGAAATCGACGCGAACGCAACTGGGGGCTTCATTGCTTCGATCGGCGTCGGTCTCGTGTATGCGGAACGGCCTCAGCCCGAAGCCGTGCGAGACCCGGTGGTGCGTGACCTCGGCGAGCGCGCCAAGGCGATCTTCGATCCCACGGGTCGCCTCAACCCGGGGCGCAAGCCATGAACGCGGCGAGTCCTTCGGCCGAGGCGGTACTGGGCATCGACGCCGACGCGCTCAACAAGTGCGTGCAGTGCGGCTTGTGCCTTCCGCATTGTCCGACCTTTCGCGTGACCGGCGATGAGAGCCTCTCGCCGCGCGGCCGGATCCAGCTCATGCGACAGGTGCAGAACGAAGGCGCACCCATCACCCCCGAGGTCGAGCGCGCCTTCGAAAGCTGCGTGCAATGCCGCGGCTGCGAAACCGCCTGCCCGAGCCAGGTGCCCTACGGCGAACTCATCGAACCCACGCGCCAAGCCATGGCAAAGCGATCGCGTGCGCGGAGCTTCATCTTCGAACGAGCGCTTGGCGTGCTCGGCAAGCCGGCTCTGCTGGGCCTGGTTGCACGGGCGGCGCTCGTGTTTCGACGTCTCGGCCTCGTACCCAGACGCTTCGGCGTTCCCGCCGATGTCGCGCCGGAGCGCGAGGTGATCCCCGCGACCGGTGATGACGTCTATCTATTCACGGGTTGCATCATGGACGCGTGGCAGCGCGACGTGCATGCCGCGTGTGCACGGGTGCTGGCTGCGGCGGGCGTCGGAGTGACACCGACGGGGAGCGAAGCACCGTGCTGCGGCGCGCTGCATCGCCATGCAGGGCTGGGCGATTCATCCCACGCGTTTGCCGAGCGCGTCATCGCCGCGCTTTCGAAGGACGATCGCCCGATCCTCGTCGACTCGGCCGGCTGCGGCGCCGCGATGAAGGAGTATGGTGACTGGCTCGGCACCGAAGAGGCGAGGGCGTTCTCGGCCCGCGTCTTCGACATGCAGGAGTGGTTGGCCGATCACCTCGACGCACTTCCGAAGCCGGCCCCCCTCGACATCAAACTCGCAGTCCAGGACCCCTGCCATCTACGCCACGTCCAGAAGGCCCACCTCGCAACCCGCGAAGTGCTGCGCCCCTTCGTGCGCGAACTGGTCGAACTCGACGACGAAGGACTCTGCTGCGGCGCCGGAGGCATCTACTCCGTCCTCGAACCCGAACTGGCCGGCGCCATCCGCGACCGAAAGTGCGGCTCGATCGAGCGCGCCAGCGCTGACATCGTCGTCAGCGCCAATCCCGGCTGCAGCATGCACCTCGCAGCCGCCGGCATAGCGGTGCGCCACCCGATGCAGGTGATCGACGAAGCGCTTCGCAATCAGCGGTAGCCCTCGTCACGCGCGCATAACGCGATATCCCGCTGTTATTCCTGCACCGGGATGTTATCCGGCATCAGGAAGTGTCGATATCACCCTGGACACCCGGCCTCCAGCACCACAATTCCTGATGGACGGACGGCCACTTGCGACCACACAACCCCAACCACCCTGGGTTGTTGTCCGGCATCCACCCGGTCGGCTTCGCCGCCGAAGCGGGTAAACTATGGGCTGGTCAATACCTTGTTAGGCGGACAGCTCGCGCAGTTCATCTCATTGGGGGTTCGCGAAATGAGCGCCGTCAAGCGAGAAGGGCTGTACTTCCTTGCGCTATTCGCCGTGCCGTGCGCGCTTCTGATCATTGCTACGTCGCAGCGCTCCAGGCCTCTGGTTCATTTTTCCGAATGCAGCCTTGAAGATACCTGCGCCTACGGCACCTGCTTCATCGTCCCAGCGCTTCTCTGGTCCGTTTCACGGCTGTCGGTTGTCCTTTTATCGCGCCGAAACGTGCGCGGCGAATGACCTTCTTGCCTCTGGCGCCGCATACGCCGCCGCCTAACAAGTTGTTGGAGCCAGACGCGTCACCGCTGGGCGTAGGCGGGGTGCTAGCGTTCTTGCATTCCTAGTTATTGAGCTGCAGGCTCGGCGGCGAGCCGCGCCGCTCAACAACCGATCCGTTAGGCGGACACGCTGGCTTCGCAATACATCGAGCAGGAGTGGCTCCCCAGCAAGTGGGGCTACTACAACTGCGAGGGCGTGCTCGACGACTACGAGGGCTTTCGCGTTCTTGTGCGCGGTACCGAGTCGACGTCCCCGGTATTTCGCATCTCGTTCGACTCAGTCCTGGCGTACTCATGCGTCGAAGAATCGTCCGCGATCAACGACAGCCGTCGCGCGCCCGGTCTCAGCGCCCCGCGCTGGTGCTTCGTTGTCAAGAACTCTTGGTACCTTGAAGAGTTCCACGAGATCTCCTCGGGTATTCGACGCGACCAGAACATCGTTCACTACGCCCTGTATCTCTCCAATCAGCTCATCGACGTGCTCGCAGAAGGCGAGGCCCGCGTCGAAAATCTCAACGACTAGTACGTCGCGCCGCCTAACAAGCTGTTGGAGCCGGACACGGCCGCATTGGGGCGTATGCGAACTGCTACGCTCCCTTGCGTAGTTCACGTGCTGAAGGGCGAGCGCCGCGGCGAGCCGCGCTGCTCAACAGCAGATCCGTTAGGCAGACAGCGCAAACCATGAGCTCTATTCCTCGAGCTTTTGCTCTAGTCCTAGTCGCCATCGGTGCGGTCTCAGCGACGGCTGAGAACACGAAACCCACTGTCGTCCTCGTCGAGCGAGACCCCTGGCTTATCGTCATCGGGTCCGATTCACCAACGTTCGCGCTGTATTCAGATGGACACGTCATTGCCCGGAATGCCGAAACCTCCGCGTACGTTTCCACACGCCTCCCCGCGGCTGAACAAAAGGAATTGCTCGGCCGAATCGCGCCCGAGTCATTCCTAGAACTCGACGAGCACTACTCCGCATCCGATCGGACCGATCAACCGACAAACCAGCTGCACGTCTGGATCGACGGTAAGCGCAAGAGCGTTTCAGTGTACGGACCCCTGCGCCGCGAAAAGGAGGCCCGAGACAGAACGCCTCCGGTTTTCCTTCAAGCCTTTGATGCGATCGTCAAAATCGCGCCACAAACGTCGCCGTGGACGCCGGAGCTAATCGAGGTGCTCATTTGGCCGTACGAGCACTCTCCCATGGAACCGCTCTCCTGGCCTGACAGTTGGCCCAACTTCGAGAGTGCTACGCCGAGGGGAAGCGAGGGATTGCATCAGTTGTTCCTTTCGGGAACGGAACTCGACAAGCTGCAGCAGTTCGTCAGAAGTCTGGGGCCTAAGCAGGCAGTCAGTCTCGGCGGACGCAAGTGGGCCATCTCTTATCGGCTACCGTTTCCCAATGAGGAGGCCTGGTCGCGGTAGGGCCGCTGCCTAACAAGCTGTTGGAGACGGACGCGTCACATCTGAGCGCACGCGAACTGCTAAGCTGCTTTGCGCAGTTACCTTGCTAGGCAGCGTTGCTCGGAGGCGAGCCGCGCTGCTCAACAGCAGATCCGTTAGGCGGCCACGCGAGCATCCGGATGAACGATTGGCTCGAGTTCTATGTTCGGTTCTTCCAGACGTCCGAAGCCGCAACGTCGTTCGTAGCTGCCTGCGAGGCGAAATCGCCACCCGACAACACCGCAAAGCTGATCATGCACCAGACTCAGCGGCTCGTATCGCTCGCAGAGGATATTCCAAGAATCCGCCCAGAACGCGAGTCCCTCCAAGCCTTCCTCCTGGTCGTGTGCGCTGAGGCAGTCAGCAAGCTTGATGCAGGCTCGGGCGCCTCCATTGGTTCAAGAGCAGCCGTCCGCCGCTTTTTCTCTTCCCTGGTCCCGTCAGCGTGTCACCCGTTCCTTGAGAGCGCCTTCACAACAACCTCGACTACTCCGAATCGTACGCTGAGCCTCCAGGAGGTTTCCGACCTCTTCTACGAAGTAAGGTGCGATGTCGCCCACGAGGGTGTCTACTGGACTCTCGCGTTGTCACCTAACGGAGCGCCGTATCACACGAGCAAGCCAGGAATCATGACGCGTCTTACCATTGCTGACCTAATCGATGCGGTCGCCCGTGGAGGGATAGCCGCAGCGGAGAAGCACCTGTAGGAGTACTAGGTCAAGCTGGCCGGCCTGGAGCTCTTCAAGCAACCCTGTGAATACTTCCGTATCAGATGTCAGAACCTCCGCATCCAGACCATCAGGCAGTGGCTGCTCTTCCGAATTCAGTCAGAGCGCGGCTCGATGAGATCGAGCGCGAGCACTCGGCGCTAGTTGGCAAGGCAAGATCCACCTTGGACCCATTGGCCGTTGGCCCAGTTCAGTTGACGCTCAGGGTTACCAAGCCACTCGGATTCCCGCCTCCTGAAATGTCGGCACAAGCGCTTGGCTTCGCCATTCGATTTGATGAATTACCCGACGATTTCGAACTTGCGGTCGGCCAAGTCAGAGATCGGTGGCATGTTTCGAACCTCTCAGAGGTCCGACACGTCCTCAACGATTTTCGACCACTCATTTTCAACAAGTCCGATTCGGTGTACTACGCGAAGGTCCACAACGCATGGTTTCCACTTCTTGCCGACAAGGACACTATTGCCGAGCTAACAGCGTCAGACTCCACCGGCGCTGACTGTACCGATGCGCTGCGCCGTTGGGTCGGTGCGACTCGCCGTGTCCTGAGAGAAACCATCGACCACTTCGAGTTCTCGTACTTGTACAATGGCGTGTTGCAGCATTCCGACGATTCGTACTCCTCGCGGTTCTTCAGTGACTACTCTACGGGCGAACTCAACTATGTCTACTGGCGACATGTCAGCGCTCTTCGCCTCATACATCACCTCCTTCGTCCCTATCGAGTCCTAGTTGGAACTGTCTCATTTCCAAACCGGGGAAGCTTGCGGTAGGCGGAATTGGCGTCCGACAACTGTGTGGCCTGTCAATCACTCATGCGACGGATGCCTTGCGCCGCCTAGCAAGTTGTTGGAGACGGACACGGCCACACTTGGGCGTGTGCAAGGGCTATGCTGCCTTGCATAGAAACTTTGTTGAGCGGCGCGGCCCGCCGCAGGCGTGGGCCGCGCCGCTCAACAACCGATCCGTTAGGCGGACGAAGCGGTGGCCGAGGTGAGCTCGGAGAAGCGTGGTTCCGCCGTTGCGAGCCGGTTGGCGATGTTCACCTTGCTCGCGATTCTTGTCTGCGTGCTCGCAATCGTCGGCTGGCACAATCGATCGATCTATCGAAAGGCCGAGGTTTCGTCTCTTCACTCGTACCTGGTGTCCGTTTGCGCCTCAGTGGAACGCCACTACGAACTCCACGGTAGCTATCCCGAGTCGCTACAGGATCTGAATCCGGCCCAACTGGACGCGGGCGGTCAATTCCAACTCGACGATCTGAAGTACGGCCTCACAGCAGAGGGTTACTCTGTGTCGTCGCGGCTCTCATACACAGAGCGCTTGGTCTGCGGTACCGGATCCGCCCAGCCCATGTTCGAGCACCCCTAGGATCGCCGCCTAACAAGTTGTAGGAGGCAGACGTGGCCACATCTGGGCGGTGGCGATCTGTTAGCCTCTTGGCATTGACCGTTGTTGGCGTAGCGGGCTCGGCGGCGGGCTGCGCCGCTAAACAGCAGATCCGTTAGGCAGACATGTTGTGCGTCGCGAACACATTCAGAAACTCACCAGCTGTGAACTGATCTGCCTACCATTCCTGGACACCGACGAGCCGGAGGACGTTCGGGCGGCGAACGCAGAGCTTCGCGACCGTAGCTATCCAGCACCAGTGATTGGCGTCTTGCGCGTCATATGTGCGATCGGCCTGTGGCATCAATTCCTCTTCCTCTGGGACTCGTATTCGCTCGACGTATGGGATGTGGTCCAGGGGTATTCGGTCCCCATGGCGTTGCTCGGGCTTGCACTGGCTTTGTCAGTCTCGCTGTCGATCGGGCTCGGGCTCTTCGTGGTCTCTGTGGTCGCATTCTTCGGGGCGTACGCAGGCATGGGGCGTGCGCGTCGGCGACGCGAACGCGACGCTGCCTAACAAGCTGTTGGCCCGGCGCTGCTCGGAGGCGAGCCGCGCCGCTCAACAGCAGATCCGTTAGGCAGACGTCGACACGAGCCTGCTCCGGGAAGTGCCGGCGGGAGCCCGTTTCGTCGCTCAGAGAATCTCCTCAAGCCGCTTACTGCGCGTTCCGAAAAGCGTGTGTCTCGAACTCTATGGGGGACACTCCGATGCACGATGAAGAGGCTGTCATTTGGGAGGGGCATCCCTCCCACATCAAGGATTTCGGATCACATCTCATCTGCCTGTTGCTCTCCCCCCTCATCGTTCCATTGGGAATGATGCTCTGGCGATACCTCGACACGAAGTTCCAGCACTTCGAGGTATCCAGCGAGCGCATCCGGGTGACAAGGGGAATTCTCTCGAAGCGAATGGACGAGATGGAACTCTATCGGGTCAAAGACACCAGCATCGAGCAGCCGTTCTTCCTTCGCCTCTTCAAACTCTCAAACCTCGTGATCAAGACCTCCGACGCATCCACTCCGCGGATCGTCATTCCTGCGATTCCTGAGGCGCGCATCCTCCGCGAGAACCTTCGGGGCTGCGTTGAGAAGATGCGAGCGATGAAGGGCGTCCGGGAAATCGACTACCGGTAGCCAACGCGCGCCGCCGCCCAACAACCTGTTGGATACAGACGCGTCACATCTGGGCGTTAGCGACGTGGTAGCCTTCTGGCATTGAAAGCTGTTGGCCTGGCGCTGCTCAGAGGCGAGCCGCGCCGCTCAACAGCAGATCCGTAAGGCAGGCAGGCGAACCTCTGAGCCGATCCCGTGTGACGTCATGCTATATCGTGTCCTGGCGGACTTCGTAGTCGTTGCGCATCTGGCCTTCATTCTCTTTGTTGTGCTCGGGGGGCTCCTTGCGTTGCGATGGTGGTTCGCACCGTTTCTGCACCTTCCCGCCGCCGCCTGGGGTGTCTACATCGAACTTTCGGGTGGGCTCTGCCCACTGACGCCCCTCGAAAACAGCCTGCGGCAGTCTGCGGGCTCGGCAGGCTACTCCGGCGGCTTCGTTGAGCACTACATCGTGCCAATCGTGTACCCGGCCGCACTCAGCGAGAAGCTTCAGATGGTGCTCGCGGGCTTGGTGGTCCTCGCAACAGTCCTCGTCTATTCGTTCGTCTTGTGGCACAAGCTTCGCGACATCCGACAAAGTCGTGCTGCCTGACAAGCGTTGAAGTCGGGCACGGCCGCTTTGGGGCGTATGCGAACTGCTAGGCTCCCTTGCGTAGTTCTCGTGCTGAAGGGCGAGCGCTGCGGCAGGCCACGCCGCTCGACAGCCAATCCGCCAGGCGGACACGGTTCGTGAACATCCAAACCAAGCGTGTCTACGATGCTCCGTCCTCGTCCGACGGGCTCAGGGTTCTCATCGACCGATTGTGGCCCCGTGGCCTATCGAAAGAGGCCGCATCGATCGATCGCTGGGCAAAGGAAGTGTCGCCCTCGAACGAGCTGCGGAAGTGGTATCGACACGACCCGGCGAAGTGGCATGAATTCCGAACTCGCTACTTCGCCGAGCTCGATCAGTGCCCGGAAGCCATCGCCGAATTGCGCTCGCTGGCGAACGACCAGGTGGTGACATTGGTCTTCGGCTCCAAGGAGGAGCGCCTCAACAACGCAACGGCCCTCAGGGACTATCTGATGACCAGGCGATAGGCGCGACGCCTGACGAGTTGTTGGAGGCAGACGTGGCCACATCTGGGCGTTGGCGATCCCGTAGCCTTCTGGCATTGACCGTTGTTGGTGCAAACCACCTGGCGGCGGGCTGCGCCGCTCAACAACAGAACCGTTGGGCGGACATAGGGCTGGAGCAGGTCGTTGCCCTGATTGCTCTCGCCTGGCTCTTCGGGTCGTTGATCCTGATGGGCGGCTCGATTCGCCGTAGGCGCGAACTCGCCAAGAAGTTCGCCGATCGGCATCCCGGTGCATATGAAGCGTCTGGCCGCCCGTGGCCCGGGTATCTGTACAGCGTAAGCGGGAGTCGGTTTGCCCAGTTCGTAGCGCGCCGACGATACGAGCGGCTCTCCGACCCCGGATTGGCAGCAGAGTTCGAGGCTCTCCGCAGGCAGGAGGCCCGGCTCGTGGTTGGGCTGCTTTCCTCGATGTTGCTCGTCTTCTGTGGCGTTCTCCTCGTGCGCTACGCCACCTGACGAGTTGGCGGAGACGGACGCGGCTACGCCGGGGCAGTGGCGGCGTGGTAGCCTTACGGCCTTTACCATTGTTGGCGTAGCGTGCTCGGCTGTGGGCCGCGCCGATCAACGACCGGTCCGTTGGGCGGACACGAAGGAGGAATCGTGAGAATTACTTCAATCACGCTTGGGGCACTCTTGGTCGCGACAGTTGCTTCGGCGCATCCGGATCATGGTTCGGGCGGTGCGGTGGGTCTCGGCCACTACTTCTCGGACCCATTCCACCTCGGTCTTGCTGCGCTTGCCGTAGGGGCTGCTTACGTCACCTCCCGAATCGTTCGGACGCGTACTTCCCGTTCGCAGACCTAGCCCTTGGCATCCTGCGGATCGGCGGACTCACCACCGGAAGGCTTCCCGAGAAGTACTACGGGCTCTTCCGCGAGGGCGACAACGAGGAGCCCGATTTCGTTCGGGCGATTGCGCGGAACTACCAGAACCTGCTCGAACTCCCGATGTTGTTCTACGTCGGCTGTCTCGTGGCCTACACGGCGGATGTCGTTTCCCAGCTGCTGGTATCTCTCGCTTGGGTGTTCGTGACGGGTGCGCTCGTCTTGATGGGCTTCTGGGTCATCCTCGGAAGGGCGCTGCTCGCCCGTATCTGAGCGCGCGCTCCTCTCCAATCAACCTCCCGGGTCGCACGATGACGTCCGAAGTCGAGATCCGCCGCGAACGTCCGAGCGACATCGAAGTCATCGGCCAGATCATCGATTCGGCCTTCGCGGGCAAGCCGTACGCCGATGGCGACGAAGCCGAACTCGTCGAAATGCTTCGAGCGGAGAACGCCCTGGCGGTCTCACTCGTCGCCGTACTCGGCGCTGAGGTCGTGGGACAGGTTGCGTTGTCGCCTGCGCGCGCATCCGGCGGTGCCACCGGATGGTTCGCGCTGGGCCCGGTCGCGGTCCTCCCCGACCACCAGGGGCGTGGCGTCGGCTCGGCCCTCGTTCGAGCGGGACTTCGAGCCATCTCCGACCTGGGCGCAAGTGGCTGCATCCTGACCGGCGACCCGGCCTACTACACGCGCTTCGGGTTCGCGGTCTCTCCCGAAAACGTCCCGCCCGGTGAACCGGCGGAGTACTTCATGGTGAAGCTGCTCGATGGCGAGCTTCCCAGCGGGCCGATCCACTTCCATGAAGCCTTCGGAAGTGGGGATCGACCGTGTTGACGCGCCTGGTTCTCGCGCTCATCGAGGCCAGAGAAGCGGATCGCTAGCGAGTTGCTGACTCAGTAGTTGCCGCGGATCGTGCTGCCGCCCAGCCCCGGGTCGCGGTTGGGATCGAAGTTCCGGTTCAAGCAGACCTTCAGAGGGAAGCGATCGGGGTGATCTTCGAGCATCGATTCGAAGCGGCGGTCGTGGACGCGCGCCCGTGCAATCGAATCGATCGCGCCCCAGGCCGAGGCCGCGTCTCGCGCGCTCTCGATGACGAGGGAACCGATCTTTCCTTCCTTGTTGATCTCGAACGTCGCGATGATCACGCCGATCTCGCGGCGGCCCGTCCTCGGCGTCGCCCACGAGTGAATCAGGTTCAGGCCCGCCTGGTGGGCATCGCAGTCGATCTTCTCGAGCGTCTGGTTGGGTCGATGCGTCTCTTCGCCACCGAAGTAGCGGGTGATGAACTCTGCGTACGCCTCCGCCTCGACGTTGCGCCCAACGTCGTTCAGCAGCGAGGTGTGGAGCACCGCGAGTTCAGGTGACGGAACCGTGTGCCCGATCGCGATCTGGCGATCGGTGAAGCGAAGGGCCTCCTCGAACTTGCCGTCGGCTCGCAGCTGCTCGGCACGCCGCACGTTCCAGGAGGAAGAGGGCTCCGGCGTCGCGCAGGCCACGAGAACCAGCGCGATCCATCCGAGTGACGCCATCCCCGCCACCCATCTCCTACTCAGGTTGCTTCGTTCCTTCAAATCCACCACTCCCATATGGACGCGTCAGCACCTCCAGCAGGTGTCCATCGGGATCATGGAAGTAGACCCCGCGCCCGCCGTCGTTGCGGTTGATCTCAGCTTTCTTGCTCAAGAAGGGGTCCGCCCAATAGTCGAGCCCCTTCGCTTCGATTCGGGCGAAGATCTCGTCGAACTCCTCTTCGCTGATCAGGAAGGCGTAGTGTTGTGGCGTGATCTGGGCGTTCTCGCCCGCCTCGATGAAGTCGAGGGACACCCCGTTTTCGGTGTCGACGCACATGAAGACGCTGAAGGGGTGCGGATCGGCGAGACCGAGGATCTCGGCCATGAAGGCCGAACTCCTCTTCTGGTCCCGACAGTAGATGAGGGTGTGATTGAACTGCACCGCCATCGCGATCCCCTCGCTCACGGACTGTTGAAGATACCGCCTTCGGCCTTTCGCGTCTGGCCGTCGAGCCTCTGGTGAGCTCGGTCTGGGTTAGAGTCCCGCGCCTTCCCCGAAACATGACGACTTCCGAATCCACATCCGAACCCCTGCTGACCCGCGAGTTCTGGACGCTGCTCGCCGCCGCCAGCGTCTTCTACCTGGGCACCGGTGCGCTCAACGCGTTGCTTCCGCGCTACGTCGTCGACGAACTCTCGGGCACCGAGCTCACCGCGGGCATCGTGATGGGCTCGCTTGCGATCTCCGCGCTCTTCACCCGGATGGCCTTCGGGCGCATGGGCGATCGGCGCGGCGCGCGGCGCGTGCTCGTGGCGGGTTCGATCCTCGGTGCGATCGCGCTCGCCCTGTTGTCACTCAGCAGTTCGGTCGAAGGGGCCATCGCCGCGCGCCTCGTCCTCGGCGCCGGTGGCGCTGCGATGATCACCGGCGCGACGATGCTCTCGGTCGAACTCGCACCCGAATCGCGGCGCAGTGAGGCAGCGGGCTATGTGCTCGTGTCGTTTCACGTCGGCATGGGGCTCGGGCCGCTGGCCGGCGAGGCGTTACTGGAAACGCTCACCTATTCACAGCTCTTCGCGCTGGTGGCCGTCGTCAAGGGGTCTGCCTCGTTCATCGCGATGGGGCTCGCGCATCGCCCGGGGGATCCACACGGCGAGCCCGGCCCCTTGATCCATCCCAACGCGATCTGGCCCGGAGCGTGCAGCCTGTTCGGGGTCTTCTCCTTCAATGGCTTCTTGATGTTCCTCCCGCTGTACGGGCGCGAGGTGGGGCTTTCCGACGTGGGGCTGGTCTTCCTGACATCGTCGATCACGATCGTAATCGTGCGCATCGTGTTCGGCAGTGTGCCCGATCGGCTCGGCCCCGTTCGCGCGGGGTCGATGGCGCTGGCGCTCACGGCCTTCGCCGCCTTCGTGGTTGCCGGATGGAGCGCGCCGCTCGGCCTCTTCTTCGGGGCGGCGCTGCTCGCGGCCGGGCTCTCGCTGCAATCGCCCTCGTTCATCGCGATCGCGGTGGATGGCGTATCGCCGCGCGAACGCGGCTCGGCGATGGCGACCTACACGAGCTTCTTCGACATCGCGAACGCGCTGATCGGCCCCACCTTCGGCATGCTGGTGAGCCTGGTCGACTACAGCGCCGCGTTCGTCACTGCCGGCGTGTTCGCGCTCGTCGCCTTCTCGATTCTTCGCTTCGTCGTCGCACCCCGACATCCCGGGCTGCGCTGATACTCCAACCCCTTTTCTCGAATCGACCATCCATGAGCAACGCACCGTTCTATGCCCCCGCCGCAACCGATGACCCCAACCGCTTTCGACTCGATGTGGGCAGTGCCCATTCCGTCGGTCCGCATGGCCGCATGTTCATGATGGGCGGCGTCGGTCTCGGCTCGGCGGTGATGGCCCTCGAAGCCGTGACCGAGCGCCCGCTCATCTGGGCGACCGCGCAATACCTCTCGTTCGCGCAACCCGATTCGCAGGTCGACATCGAAGTCGACGTGCGCGTTGCCGGAAACAGTACGAGTCAGGCACGGGTGGTGAGCCGCGTCGCAGATCGCGAGATCATCACGGTGAACGCCGCCCTCGGTGCACGCAAGGGCCAGCCCGTCGTGCCCTATGTCACGATGTCCGAAGTGCCGCCGCCGGAAGACTGCCCCATCGACGACAGCTACGACGCCGGTCCGGACGACCTCCACGCGCGGATCGAGCGTCGCTACGTGCCGTCGGGGCAGGGCGAGCACGAAGGGCACGCGCCCATGTGGATCCGCTGGAGGGACGACGAACCCGCCACCGCGGGCATGATCGCGATCCTCTCGGATTTCCTTCCCGGTGCGATCCCCGTGACCCGCGGCTCGAGCAGCCTCGACAATACGCTGCGCATCCACACCCTCGAGACTTCGAGCTGGTATCTGCTCGACGCGCGAATCCACGGGCTCGCCTCGGGCTTCTTCCACGGGGAGGCCCACGTCTTCACCCGGGAAGGCACGCTCCTCGCGACGGCGAGCCAGAGCGGCGCCATCGCGCCGAAGCGCTGATCGCCCGGGTTTCCTAAGCTGCTCCGACGCGCTCAGGAGCCGAAACAAGGGAGGCGAGGGAAGACCATGGAGCCTGTTTGTCTGGTGATTGGTGCGGGAGCGGGGATCGGGGGAAACGTCGGCAAGCGTTTCGCGAAGGGCGGCTATCACGCCGTGCTCTGCCGGCGCAGCGACAAGGAAGGCCTCGATCGCCTCGTGAGTGACATCGAAGCGGAGGGCGGTCGCGCCACCGGCTTCATGCTGAACGCGGTCGAAGAGGATGCGATCGAAGACCGCGTCGCCGAAATCGAGGCGAGCATCGGCCCGATCGAGGTCGTCGTCTTCAACCTGGGTGCACAGATCGGCGATCGCGCCCTCGCGAACACCTCCTACAAACAGTTCGAAATGGGCTGGCGGCTTGCCTGCTTCGCGCTCTTCCGCGTCGCGCAGTCGGTCTTCCCGCGCATGGAAGAACGCGGCAAGGGCACGTTGCTCGTGACGTCGGCCACCGCCGCCGTGCGCGGCAACAAGGGGCAACACTCGCACGCCGCCGCGATGGGTGGACGCCGCATGCTGTGTCAGACCCTGAACGCCGAGTTCGCGCCGAAAGGCATCCACGTGGCCCACATCCTGATCGATGGCGCGGTCGACGCTCCGGACACCCTGGGCAAGATGCTCGGCGAAGAGAACTTCCAGAAGCTCCGCGAAGCGCGCGGCCTCGAGCACGACGGCCTGCTCGTGCCGTCAGAACTCGCCGAGACCTACTTCCACATCGCCCATCAACACCGATCCGTCTGGACCCACGAGCTGGACGTGCGCGCCTTCTCGGATCTGGCCTGGTGGAACCACTAGCCGCGACGCTTCAAGAAGGTCTCGACGATCTGCTCGCCGTGGCTCTCCTGCAGGAAGTGCGACGCTTCGGGGATCGGGTCGAAGCTCGCGTTCATCTGCTCTGCCCACTGGCGGCCCCAGGCTTCGACGAACACGCCGTCCGCGCAGCCCCAGATGAAGTTCGTAGGCAAGCCTGAAGCGAGCAGCGTGCGGTAGTGGAGTGTCTGCGCGGCGCCATTGCCATTGTCAGGGTCGTGGTAGGGAATCGACAGCGGGAAGCGGCGGAAGCTGTTCAAGGCGTCGTCACCCAGACCGCGGTAGGGAGCGCTGTAGGCGTAGTAGTCGTCGGCTTCGCGGCCGCTCAGTTCGGGCGGTGTTCCCGAAACCACTGCGGGCATCATCACGTCGGGGCCGATCGCGCCGCGACTCAGGAGTGGGATCAACCCGACGTCGGGGCACTCACGTACGAAGACACCGTCGTCGATCCACATCTTGATCCAGTTCTTGATCCCCTCCGAGTACTCGTACTCGGGGTGATGCAACCAGGTGTTCATGATGACGAGGCGCTCGAAGCGCTCGGGCATCATGGCCGCCTGGGCGAGGCCGGTCGGTCCGCCCCAGTCCTGGCAGAAGAGGGTCACGTCCTGCAGGTCGAGAGCGCGGATCACGCTCGAGAGGATCTCGGTGTGACGCGCGATGGTATACCAGTGGATGTCGCGCGGTTTGTCCGAGCGCCCGAAGCCGGCATGGTCGGGGGCCACGCAGCGAAAGCCCGCCTCGAGTAGCGGCGGAATCATGTCGCGATAGAGGTACGACCAGGTCGGCATGCCGTGGAGCAGCAGCGCGACGGGCGCATCCCTCGGTCCTTCATCGACGTAGTGGATCCGAAGGTCCTGCCACGCGTGGTAGCGGGGTTCGTAGGGAAAGCCCGCGAGGTCGGCGAAATTCTCGTCGGGAGTCCGGATGAAGTCGGTCATCCGCTCAGCTCATGCCCTTGGCGTAGGTGCCCATGTCGAAGTAGTCGCGCCACACCTTGATCTTGCCGCCTTCCATCTCGAAGACGCCGGCACAGGGCAGCTCGACGCTCTTGTCACCGGCCTTCGTGCGGTCGAGGCGTTCGGCGAAGACGACGTCGCCCGCGGAGAAGAGATTGAGGACGTCCCAGGTGGTCTCGGTCCACGGGCCGATGAAGCCGGCGATGAAGCCGCGAACGGCCTCCTTCCCCGAGACGGGGGCCGCGGGCATGTTGTAGTAGACGCCGTCGTCGGTGAAGTACTCGGCCAGCTCGTCGGCGTCGAGGCGCGACCAGGCTTCGATGAAATTTCGGATGATGGTTTCGTTTTCCGGGTTGCTCATGGGTGGGCCCTCCAGTGGCGGCGCTCGAAACTAGCGCCCCGCGCTGCCCGGGCGAACTCGCCGCGTCCGCCGCCGGGCCGGGCTCCCAGAGCCCGGCGTTTTCCCGAGGCCGCCTCTCCGTGGCCATCCCGAGTTGACGAATCGTCGACCGGGGGAATCACGGTATCCCGGGAGTTTTCGGCCGGTGTTGCACGTCGCGCCTGCGCGGCGTGTCCCCCGAGGCGCTTCCGACCGTGCGCGTTGTGACCCGTCGCCACGGCTCTCGAACGCGCGTTCAGCAAATCAAACGCTGACTCGAAACGATTGCGCAAAATGGCCCGAAACGCCTGATTTCAGGCTTTTCGTGCGTTTTCACGAAGTTCGGGTTAAAACGGATGCGCAAGTGAACCGCAAGTAAGAATGCGGGTTCAACGACCGCAACGTCCGCGAATTCCAGAGTGCCCACACAGCCGGCATGAGTGGGTACCCAGGCATTCGCAGTTGGGTTCGCGGTTTCGCGTGGCAGTCCTCGCCACGGCCGCAAGGCGCCATCCCGGACGTTCATGGCAACACCAACGTTCACTGCCCTGCGGTCGACAGGCCGGTCATCGCGGTCCGCGAACCGGCTCCAATCGACATTGAATCAAGAGAAAAATCCGAAGGCTCGGGTGTTCACCCGCCCGGCCATCGGCATCAAGCCTCAATCCATTGGTCTCTGGGGGGAGACACGTGCAGGCCTCATCGATTTCGTGCGTGAAACCGACAAGGCGTCGTAGGCAGGCGGCGGCCTTTGCCACGAATTCTCCTCCCCAATTTTCTTCGCCCACCGTGATTTTGTGACGGTCGTCATGCTTCGGGTTCAGGGGAGGGCCGAATCCCATTTCCGAATCCAGTCGTGGTCCTCGAACACGGGCCCCGAGCCAGATCGGTCGCAAGGGAAACGGTGAGCGTGGTGCAAAACGGAATGCTGCAGGAACGGACGGAGGGCGCCGAACGCATCCAGGAGCGCAACGCGCGCCCCGAGGCGGATCGCACCGCCGAGACACCGGCTGGCAACCGCGCTTCGCGGGCCGGCAAGAAGCAGCGCGCGCGCTTCGCGCTGACCTTCCTGCTCCTCGCCTTTTCCCTCGGCTGCGGTGAGTACGGCGGCGGGACGTCGGATCCCAGCGCGCCTGGAGCCAGCCCGGACGAGATCGCCTCCGGCCAGGCGAACGAGGTCGCGGCCTTCGAGACCGAGATGTTTCCGCTGCTACGCGAGCGCTGCGCGACCTGCCATGACGGCGGCGTCGTCGGCATTCCCGCCTTCGCCGCGAGCGATCACGAGGATGCCTGGCGCACCGTGTCGTTCCAGAGCCTCGTCCACTTCGAGGAGCCGGGCGATTCGGTGCTCGTCGAGCGCCTCTCGCGCGATCGCCACGAGTGCTGGTCGAACTGCATGGACGACAGCCTCGAGATGCTCGCCGCGATCGTCGAGTGGCGCGATCGCACGGACGAGCTCGACGACGGCGGCCCGGATGTCGAACCGCCGGGCGATCCGCTGCAGGTCGAGATCCCCCGCATCCTCACGGTCGAAGCCACCGGGACGCTCACCCAGGTCAATCCCGATGCGCCGACGATCAGTGGGGGTACAGCACCGATCACGATCAGCAACGATATGCCGGGGGCGGGTCTTCCGGTGGGGTTGAACCTGCTCACGTGGATGGTGCGCGACGCCACGGGTGCCGAGGTGGAGGTGCCCCAATGGGTGAGCATCGTCGACACGACCCCGCCTGTGCTCATGGTACCGCCCGCCATCGTGGTCAACGTGACCGGCACGAGCGCGAACATCGATGTCGGCATCGCGTCGGCGATCGATCTCGTTGCGGGCGAAGTGAGCCCGGCCAACAACAGCCCGGGGACGTTCCCGATCGGCACGACGAATGTGCACTGGTACGCCACGGACGATTTCTTCAATACCGCGACCGGCGTCCAGATGGTGACGGTCAATCAGGTTTCTGCTGGGGAGCTGATGATCGTTGCGCCTGCGATGGTGTCGCGCGAAGCCGCCGCGCCACTGACTCTCGCGACGATCGGCAACCCGACCGTCACGGGCGGCACCCCGCCCTACGACGTGAGCCATGACGCTTCCTTCAGCGGCTTCCCGGTCGGCAACAGCGTCGTCAACTGGACCGTGCGGGACGCCAATGGCGATACCAGCATGGCGACCCAGCAGATCAACATCTACGACACGACTGCCCCGACGATCAACGCGCCGGGGGATCGCACCGTGGATGCCGAAGGCGACCGCACACAGGTCGTCCTCGGCAACCCGATGGCCGATGACATCGCCGATCCGACGCTGACCATTACCCACGACGCGCCGGCCATGGGCTTCGAGGTCGGTGTGACGACGGTGATCTGGACTGCACGCGACGACAGTGGCAACACCGCGACCGACACGCAGCGCATCACCGTCAACCCGACTGCGCTCGCGATCAACGCACCTTCCGATCGCACGGCCGAGGCGACGGGCGCGACGACCGCGCCTTCGCTGGGGAGCGCGAACGCCAGCGGTGGTACCCCGCCGCTCACGATCACGGACGATGCGCCTTCCGGTGGCTTCAGCGTGGGAACCCACACGGTCACCTGGACCGTCACCGACAACGTGGGCCAGACCGCGACCGACACGCAGACCGTCACGATCGAAGACACCACGCCGCCGGTGCTCACCCTGCCCAACGACATCAACCTCGAGTCAGCCACGGTGCCGGTCTCGGTGAACCTCGGCACGGCGCAGGCGGCCGATCTGTCGGGCTCGAACGTCACGATCACGAACGACGCGGCTGGCGGCTTCTACTACGGCACGACCGACGTCGTCTGGACGGCGACCGACGCTTCGGGCAACCGGGCGCAGGGCACCCAGCGCGTGACCGTCAGCGAGACGGGCTCGATCGAGGGCGACCCGGTTGCGGGCGCGGCTTCCTACTCCGCCAACTGCTCGAACTGTCACGGCAGCGATCCCGCGACCAACATCGCCAACATCGCGAACGGCACGACGGTGGCGGGCATCGAGCACGCGCTCAACGAAGTCACGCAGATGGGCGGTCTCACGGGCCTGCTCTCGCAGCCCCAGACGATCGCCGACCTCGCGGCCTACATCGACGAAGCGGTGAACGTGACGCCGCCGCCGACGGAGACCTGCGAGATCGACGAAGATCCCATGCAGGCCATCACCTTGCAGCGCCTGTCGAAGCTGCAGTACGAGAACACCGTGCGCGATCTGCTCCACATGCAGATGAGCAGCTCGACCGCCGACGCGATCATGGGCGAACTCGAGAGCCTGATCGCCCAGATCCCGGACGACATGAGCCTCGGTGGTTTCGCGAACTTCGACCAGAGCGTGAGCGCCTCCCACGTCGAGGGTTGGTTCAACGTGGCCTGGACCCTCGCGGGCGAGGTGACCGAGAGCAGCTCGCGCCTGATCGACTTCGTGGGTAGCTCCTGCGCGACGAACAGCGGCGACACCGCCTGCCGCCAGAACTTCATCGAGAGCTTCGGCGAGCGCGCCCTGCGTCACCCGCTGTCGACCGAAGAAGTGAACTTCTACATGGCGACGTCGGATTACCGCGACCTCATCACGCAGCTGCTGATGGCGCCGGCCTTCCTGAACCACGAGCAGTATCGCGGCGATCTCGATCCCTTCGATAGCGATCGAACCGAGCTCTCGGCCTACGAGCTGGCGAGCAAGCTCTCCTACCACTTCTGGCAGTCGATGCCCGACCAGGCCCTCTTCGATGCGGCGGCCAACGGTGACATCGACAACGACTTCGATGCGGTGGTCGAGCAGGTGTTCAACGACCCGCGGACCCGCGACGGCATGCGCGCCTTCTACGGGGCCTGGCTGCGGGTCGACGAGATCCGACAGTTCGACCCGACCGTGCCCGAGCGCGCGAACTTCCTGGCGGCCGACTACGGCTTCGGCACCCAGCTGCCGACGAACCTCGATCTCGTGGCGTACCGCGAGGCGGCGATCGACGAAGTGCTCGCGCTCACCGACTACGAGACCTTCGTGCGCGACGGTGACCTGGCGGATCTCTTCACCTCGAACGAGTCCTACGCCACCGACGCGAACCTCGCCCAGGCCTACGGCGTTTCGCCCTGGCTCGGCGGCAGCAATCCTCCGGTGCCGTTCCCGGCCTCGCAGCCGCGCGCCGGTGTGCTGACCCGCGCCGCCCTGCAGATGTACGGTGAGTTCCGCACCAACCCGGTGATGAAGGGCGCGCGCATCCGCACCAAGATCCTGTGCGACGAGCTGGTGGCCTCGCCCGACAACACCATGGTTCCGGACGAAGCGGTCATCCACGACACCTTCTCGACCCGCGAGCTGTACACGGCCATCACCGAGATCCCGGGTACGGCCTGCGCGAGCTGCCACATCCCGTTCATCAACCCGGTGGGCTTCCCCTCGGAGAACTACGACGCGATGGGCCGCTTCCGCACCGAGGAGATCCTCTTCGACGAGGACGGTGACGAGTTCTATCGCGCGGTGATCGACACGGCGACCACGCCGCTGCTCACGCAGAGCGAGACCGACACCGTCGACGACGCGGTGGGCCTCTCCTCCCTGGTGGCGAACCACGAGAAGACGAGCGAGTGCTTCGCGCGCCACTACTACCGCTTCGAAAAGCGCCGCATGGAGGTCGATTCGACCGACTCCTGCGAAGTGAACGCCCTCGAGGCGGCTCTCGAGACCGATGGCCTGCAGGGAATGCTCAAGGCCGCGGCGCTGCTGCCCGAGTTCAAGCTACGGACGATGTCGAACTAGTAGGTCGCACGACCGTCCGCGTTACCCGGGCAGCCCGTCCGGGGTGCGGACACTGGAGAGATCGAAATGCGATACAACCCCATCAGTCGCCGCCACTTCCTTCAGGGCGTGGGCGCGGGTCTCGCATTGCCATTCCTGCCTTCGCTGGCGCCGAAGAACGCCTACGCGCAGACGGCCTACCCGAAGTTCTTCGTGGCGATCGGTACGCCTCACGGCAACGTGCCGATCGAGGATTGGGCGCCGATCGAAGCGCCCGGCCAGACCACGGTGCAGCTCTACAGCGGGAGCGCCTCCGAAGGGCGTGACCACACGATGCGCTACGGCACGTTGGCCAACATGACGACGTCGAACGTGCACACCTACAACCCGAGTGGCACCCCCGAGCTCACGCGTGTGCTCGGGCACTTCCTCAACCCGCACCTCGACAAGGTGAATGTGGTGTCGGGCCTCGATGTGCTGTTCTACACGGGCCACAACCGCGCGCTCAACCTCGGCAACTACCACGATCTCGACGACCAGAGCATCGCGTCGAACCTGCATCTCCCCTCGATGCCGACGATCGATCGCGTGATCGCGCGCTCGCCCACCTTCTATCCTACGGGCGACCCCTTTGCAGTGCGCTCGATCCACTTCGACACCGGCAGCATGCGCATCTCGAACGACGGCCCGGTGGGGTCGGTCTCCGCGACCCCCGACACGGGGCAGAACAACCCGCGCGCGGCGCACATCTTCGACGCGGTGTTCGGCACCGATTGGAGTGGCGGGGGTGGCTCGGGGGATCCCGATCCGCGCCTCGGCGTGGTCGACCGCGTGCTCGACGATTACAACCGCGTGATGACCTCGGCCCACGGCGACGGCAACCGGATCAGCAACGACGATCGCGCGCGCCTCGACGAGTTCATCACCGGCCTGCGCGACACCGAGACGAAGATCCAGAACCAGAACGTCACCTGCGATTCCGTGACCCGCCCCGACTACGCCTACAACCTCTACTGGAGTGGCGAGCGCCACGCCGACGAGATGCCCGACTGGGAGGCGTACATGGGGACGATCGTCGCGGCCTTCCGCTGCGGGCTCACGCGGGTGGCGACGATCGGTACCGACGTGCTGGCCGACGACTTCTCGGGCAACTGGCACACCGAGATCGCGCATCGCGGCAACCCGAGCGTGGCCGAGGACTACACGATCCGCTCGCACCGCTTTGCCGCCGAGGCGATCTTCACTTCGCTGGTCGAACAGCTCGATGTTTCGATCGACGGTGAGAGCGGCACCACCTACCTCGACCAGGCGCTGGTGGTGTGGAACCACGAGTCGGGCCAGCAGACCCACTACTCGATCGGCGTTCCGACGCTCACGGCGGGCAGTGCAGGTGGTTATCTGCAGACGGGGCGCTTCCTCGACTACCGCAACCTCAGCAACGACGGCATCTGGAATGGCTTCCGTCCCGATCTCGCCCACTGGGATCGCCCGGGCATTCCGTACAACCGCTGGCTCTATACCGTGCTGCGCGCCTTCGACATCCCGGATTCCGAATACAAGACGGGTCCCCTCGCAAGCATGCAGGGCTACGGCGACCCCTACGTGCGAAACGAGCGCCGCAACGACCACTACCCCTACAGCAACGAGCTGATCGCCGACATGGGGCTCGAGATTCCGGAACTCCTGGCGTAGGCGCACGCCACGCCACTCCGTCGAATCCAGGTCGTTTGGTCCGACCAGGCGGTGTTGATCGCCGCTCGTGTCCCTCCCTATCGTTGCGTCTCGCGCCCGCCTTTGAATCGGAGGCGACATGGGAGACAGTGCGAGTTTCTGGGACAAGCGTGCCGACAAGTACGCCGAGCAACCCATCAAGGACGTCGCGAACTACGAGAAGACCCTCGAGCGGACGCGCGCGTACTTGAAGCCGACGGATCGCGTGCTCGAGATCGGTTGTGGTACGGGGTCGACGGCGCTGCTCCTCGCGCCCAACGTCGGCTCGATCCTCGGCACCGACATCGCGCCGCGCATGGCCGAGATCGGGCAGGAGAAGGCCAAGCGCGCGGAGGTCGACAACGCGCGCTTCGAGTGCGCGACCGCCGACGACCTCGATCCAGCCGAAGAGCGCTTCGATGTCGTGCTGGCCTTCAACCTGCTTCACCTGCTGCCCGACATTCCCCAGGTCCTCGGCCGGGTGCACGCACTGCTCGAACCGGGTGGCACCTTCATCTCGAAGAGCGTCTGCCTGGCCGAGAAGACGCGGCTGTGGGGTTGGGCGATCGCGATCATGAAGCCTCTCGGCCTCGCGCCCCACGTCACGATGCTCACGGTCGAGAAGCTCGAGGGCCTGATCCGCGATGCGGGCTTCGAAATCGTCGAAACCGGCGATTACCCGCCGCGATTTCCGAGTCGTTTCGTGGTAGCGAAGAAGGTCTAAGCTTCACCGGATGAAGCTGGCCAAGCCCCGCGTCGACGTTGCGCTCTTCACCGCGACCGCCGAGCCCATGCTGCAGTTCTGGCAGCAGGAGGTCGGGTTGCCCTACGAGGAGCCGCTGCCGACCGGCGGCGGCAACATGCAGCATCGCCACGACCTCTCGGGTTCGGTGTTGAAGCTCAATCATCGGCGCGACGGTGTTCCCGAGGCTCCGCCTTCGGGCTACCGCGAGGTGTGGATCGCGCGCCAGGGTGTGACCGAGGTGCGGCGCCTGGAAGATCCCGACGGCAATCGCATCGTGATCTGTCCGCCGGGCACCGACGGCATCGAACAGATCGGCGTGCGCATGCGCGTTCGCGACGTGGCCGCCCACGCCCATTGGTTCGGCCACGTGCTCGGTTTCGAAGAAGTGGCCGAGAACACCTACCGCTGCGGCGAGACGCTCTTCTTCATCGAGCCGGGTGACGATGTCGCCGAAGATGCGGGGATCGCGGGGGGCGGCTTTCGCTACCTCACCATCCAGGTGTGGGACTGCGACGCCGAGCACGCGGGCGTGCTCGAACGCGGTGGACGCGAGGGGTCGCCGCCGAGAACCCTGGGTGAGGTCGCGCGATTCTCCATGGTGTGCGATCCCGACGGCAATTGGGTCGAGATCTCCCAGCGCGCGTCGCTGACCGGACCGCTGCCGACGGATCGCTGAGCTGCCGACGATGTCCGACACCGAATACCCCTTGAACGATGCGCTGCGCACCCGGCTCGAGAGCAACCTCGAGCGATTCGAGCGACGCGGTCACGATGACGACTCGCTCAAGCGGGCGGCGGTCACGCTCTTGTTGCTCGACGATGATCACGGCAACGCGTGCTTCGTGATCACGCGCCGTGCGCCAAAGCTCGCGAGCCATGCCGGACAGTGGGCGTTGCCGGGTGGGCGTCTCGATCCAGGAGAAACGCCCGAAGACGCGGCGTTGCGCGAGACCGCCGAAGAGGTGGGAGTCGAGATCGAGCCCGATCGCATCCTCGGCGCGATGGACGACTACCCGACGCGTTCGGGCTACGCGATCACGCCGATCGTCGTGTGGGCGGGCAACGCCGTGACCCTGAATCCCAATCCCGCCGAGGTGGCAGAGACCTACCGCGTGCCGCTCGCGGTGCTCGAGGGGGATCACGTGCCGCGCCTTCGCACCATCCCCGAGAGCGATCGCCCGGTGATCTCGGTGCCGATGCTCGGCACCAACATCCACGCGCCGACGGCCGTCTTCCTCTATCAGCTCCGGGAAGTGGCGATCCACGGACGCGATACGCGGGTCGACCACTTCGAGCAGCCGGTGTTCGCCTGGCGGTGAAGGCTTGCTAACGAAGCATGCCCGGTGGCAATGCGCACCCCGGTGCGAGTTCGAGTGAACGTTCGAAGTGCCTGCGTGCCGCTTCGCGCCGACCGAGCTGTCCGAGTGAGAGCGCGAGCCCGCAGTGGGTCTGCGGATCGTCGGCGTCGCGCTCGAGCGCGCGTTCGAACGACTGCCGCGCCTCCTCGAAGCGCCCGAAACCGTTCAGCGCAATGCCGCGATTGCGGTGGGGAGCGGAGAGGGTGGGGTCGGCCGCGACCGCGCGATCGAGATGGTCGAGGGAGAGGCGCGGACGGTTCGTCGACCAGTAGAGCACTCCGAGGTTGTTGTGTGATTGCGCGTCGTTCGCGTCGAGGGCGATCGCGCGTTCGAACGAAGAGCGCGCCGCTTCGACGCGTCCTCGCTGCCAGTGGTACTGACCCAGGTTCGCGTGCAGCAGCGGCACGTCCGGAGTGAGTTCCAACATGCTCTCGTAGAGCGCTTCGGTCGTTCGCCACTTCGCGAGTTGATCGCGCGCCGCCGCCGCTTCGATCCCCACGAGCAGGAGAACCACCGCGACGAGCCCCGCGCGTACGACGCCGGCCTTCTCCGACTCGCGATTCCACAAGCGCGCGAAACCCCAGGCGAGGACGAGCGCAATCCCGATCGCGGGTAGATAGACGTATTTGTCGGAAGCCGTGACCCAGCTGTACCGCAAGCCGCCGAGGGTGGGCGTCAGCGCCAGGACGAAGATCGCGAGGCCGACCAGCGGCGCCCGCACCCCGCGCATGGAGAAGACCGCCGCGGCCGAACCCAGGGCGATCACGATCGCGACGTCGAACCACAGTCGCGCATTCGCGAGCGAGAGCGGTTCGGGCAGGAGATAGACGGGAGAGAGCGCACTCGGCCAGACCAGCTTGCCCAGGTAGAAGGAAAGCAGATGGATCGCCGTCCACAGCGGAGCGAGCACGCCATCGGCTGGTGCCTCGATGCCGGCGGTTCGATCGTGGGAGATCAGCGTGATCGCCGCGAAGGCGGCCGCCACGACGAAGAACGGGAGCTTCTGCTTCACCGAATCAACGAGGGAGTCGAGTTTCGAGAGGTCAAGGCGGTCGAGGGGCCAGTGATCGAGGGCGACCATCAACGCGGGCAGCACGACGGCGGTGGGCTTCGCGAGGCAGGCCAACACCAAGGCGAATAGCGCGGCGCGTCGCATCCCCGGTGCCTCGGCCTCGCTCGATCGAAGGTACGCGATCAACGCGAGCAGGCTGAAGAAGGTGGCGAGCAGGGTCTTGCGCTCCACGATCCACGCGACGGGCTCGACCGTCAGCGGATGCACGACGAACAGCGCCGCCGCAAGCGCCGCCGCTTCGGGTGCGCGCGATAGCGCGCTCAAGAGCACGACGAGGGCGACTCCGTTGAGGATGTGAAGCGAGAGATTGGTGCGGTGGAAGGCGGTGAGGTCGTCGGGCGTTCCGCCGAGCGCCACGTCGAACATCAAGGAGACCATGGTGAGCGGCGCGTAGTAGCCGGCCACCGTCGAGGGTTCGAGCACCTCGGTCGCGAAGCGGGCCACCGAGTGCCAGCTGGGATTCAGCACCAGGGGGTTCGAGACCAGGAATTCGTTCTCGTCGAAGCAGTGGGCCTGGGCGTTGAGCGCCGGTGCGTGCACGAACCACGCGAGGGCGGCGACCAACGCAGCCCCCACGATCAATCGGGCCCGGGCCGAGACTTCGCCCCGGCCCCTCGCACCTCGGGTCGAACCTCCACGCCGATTGCATTTGCTTCTTGCCACCTGGCTCCCGAATGATCGAAGCTTGGGTTCGGTTGGGGTGTCGCGAGCCCTTGCATAGCGAATCGGAGAAGTGGCGTGGGAAAAACGGGCTCGGGGCGAGAGGTGGGCACGGCAGAGGGCGCTCTCCTCGGGCGCGCCTTCCATACGCGCCACGCGGTCGATCCCGTCCTGCGAGACGATTGGGCCGAGCGCTTGATGAGCGCGGATGCGCGCACGTTGCTCGACGATCCGGAGCTGCTCAGCCGGGCGCCGCAGACCAGCGGCGTGGACGTTCGGCCGTTCCTGGCGGCGAACATCGCGGCCCTGCGCGCGGCCGAGGAAGAAGTGGTGCGTGGTGTCGACGCCGGCCTCGCGCAGTACGTGATCCTCGGCGCCGGCTTCGACACCTTTGCGCTGCGACACAACGAGTTGCGGGAGCGACTGCGCATCTTCGAGATCGACCACCCCGACGTCCAGGCGCTGAAGCGCGAGCGCATCGCGGAAGCGGGTGTCGAACCATCGCAGCTGCCGGTCTTCGTGCCCGTCGACTTCGAAACGGATGCCCTCGATGACGCGCTCGAAGCGGCGGGCTACGACCCGACGACCCCAGCCGTGTTCTCGTGGCTGAACACCATTCCCTATCTCACACGCACGGCCACCCTTGCGACCTTGCGTACCGTTTCCGAACTCGCGGCCGACGAGTCGCGCCTCGTGCTCAACTACATGCCGGACGTCGATATGAGCGAGGCGCACCGCGCGCTGATGCAGGGCATCCAGCGAACGGTCGAGCAGGTGGACGAACCCCTGATGGGTGCGATCCCGCCGGACGAGTTCCGAGGAATGATCGAAGGCGAGGGTTTCGAAATCGCACGCGAAGACGATGAGCGCGAGCTCGAGCACCGCTACTTCGCAGGTCGAAGCGACGGCCTCGTCCCCGACATCCCCCAACGCGTCGTGATCGCCCGGCGCGTGCGCCGATGAGCGAGGCCGCTTCAGCCGAAGTCGATCGTCGATTTCGCAGACACTTCGTTCGCTTGTGGCTCGGCCAGGTGGCTTCGGGAGTCGGTGATCAACTCCACCACGTGGCGCTGATCTGGATCGCGGTCGAAGCCGTGGGGGAACGGGCCGGTTGGGTGGTGGCTGCCGGGGCGATCACGCGATTGGTGTGCGGGCTCGCCGGGGGCGTCTACGCCGATCGTTGGGATCGCCAGCGGACGCTGGTCGGCTGCGATCTCCTCGGCGCGGCTGGGGTTGCGACCCTGGTCTTCGCGGATACGGACGATCCCTTCATTCTCTTTCACCTGGCCGCGGTCTCGGCCTGGCTGGGCATGTTGGATTCGCTCTTCCAACCCGCGCTCCAGGCGAGCCTGCCTGCGATCGCACCCGATGCACCGCGCTTGCAGGCCGCCAACGCCTGGCTCGACGTGACCCGGCGGCTCGCGCTGACCCTCGGCCCCACGGCGACCGGGCTGCTCCTCGCATGGATGCCGTTGCGGATGTTCTTTGCGCTCGATGCGGCGACCTTCGCCGTATCGGCCGTGTTCATTGCATCGCTGGGCCGCCGTTACACCTGGAAGCCACCACAATCGGAAGCGGCCGCACGCGGTGCCGGGCTCTTCGAAGAGATCGCGGCCGCTGCGCGACTCGTCGCGGGCGATCGCCGCCTGGTCATCGCCCTGGCGCAGCACGTGGTGTGGAACTTCACCCTGGGCGCGGCGCTGACCCTTGGCATCGCGATGATCGTGAACGGTGAAGAGCTGGGTGGCCCGGCGCTGCTCGGCTACGCGACCGGCGCCTACGGCGTCGGGAACGTGGCTTCGAACGTGTTCCTGGCGCGGCGGCCCGTACGCAACACGTCGCGCGTGCTGCACCTCGGGGCGTTCGTGGCAGCACTCGGATGGCTGATCGTTGCAGCCGTGACCCACGTGCCGCTCTGGCTCACCGCGATTGCCTTCAGCGCGATCGGCGGGCCGATGACGGACTTGATGCTGCTGCGCTTGATCCAGGGTGGCTATCCCCCGGATCAGATCGGCAAGGTCTTCAGCTTCCGATTCACGCTCTCGCGCGCAGCCGGCGGACTGGGGTTGATGGTGGCACCCGCCGTCTACGGCGCGTTCGGACCGCGCGCGGGGATCACCCTCGGCGCCGTGATCCTCGCGAGCGTGGCCCTGTTCGGATTGCTCGGTGCGTCGCGTCGCGATCGGGATGCGGCCTAACTCGCCTTCCAACTATCGAAGTAGGTGATGTTCTCCGGCGGCGTTCGCGTGGCCTGCTTGAAATCGTCCCCGACCGTATAGGCGACGGGGAGCAAGGCGCACTGGGTGACATCGGCCGGGATGCCGAGCAGCTCCGCCGCTTCGGCTTCGGCGGCGAGGTGCAGGGTGGTGAGCGCCGAGCCCAGGCCGCGCGAGCGGAGGGCCAGTTGGAAGCTCCAGACCGCGGGGAAGATCGAGCCGAAGTAGCCCGCCATCATGCCCGCTCCCATCTGGGGGTCGATGCGGCCCTTGAGGCAGGGGATCACGTGGACCGGTACGCGACCGAGGTTTTCGGCGAGCCAGGTCGCCGAATCGAGTACGCGCGCGGTCTGTTCGTGCCCCGAAGCCTTGGCCTGCTCGGCCCCTTGCGCGAGATACTCGGCGCCCGATTTGCGGTACATCTCGCCGAGTGCGGCCCGCTTGTCCGGGTCGGTGACGATCAGCCAGCGCCATCCCTGCATGTTGGAGCCGGTCGGCGCCTGCTGTGAAATCCGGATGCAGTCGAGCAGGACCTTGCGTTCGACTGGGCGCTCGAGATCGAGGCGTTTGCGCACGGCGCGCGTCGTGGTGAGCAGGCGGTCGGTTTCGGCGAGATCGAAGGGCATGTGGGGTCCTTTGAGTCGGTGGGTGGAGGCGCGGCCCCGTGACGCGGCCTGCCGCGCTCGTGAGAGTTGAGCGACCGCCAATCTTGCCGCGTTCGGATTGTTGCGGCCAACACACGGGGGAACCCCTGAGACAACTCGTCCCCCCCCGACCCCCGCGGTCGGGACTCATTGACTCGCGCCCTCTGGCCGATGCGTCTAGGTGATATGAACACGAATCGCGCGGAGAACTGGTTCGCGGTGGCCCTGTGAATCCGGCGTCCCGGGCGCATGGAGTCTTGCTTGCGTTGATCATCGGCGCGTGTGTCGCGTTGTGGGCCGGTCTTCGCTCGGCCGAAGATCGCCAGATCGAAGTACACGTCGAAGAGCAGGCCGCCGCAGCCGCATCGCTCTTGAAGCAACGCCTGGAACACAAGGAACGAGCCCTCGACCGTCTCGCGAGTCGCTGGGCGTTCTCGGGCGGGACGCCGCGCGACCAATGGGAAGCGGACGTTCGGAACTACCTCGAACACGGCCCCGAATATCAGGCGATCGAGTGGGTCGACTCGAGCTATCGCGTTCGCTGGGTCATCCCCTACGAAGGCAACGAAGCCGCGCGGGATCTTGACCCCTCGTTCGAGGCGAGCCGCCGTGCCGCGATCGACGACGCGCGTGTTCTGAGACGGCGCACGGTGACGCCGCCAGTCGACCTCGTACAGGGCGGGCAGGGTTTCCTGCTTCTGGCCCCGATCTACTTTTCGAGCGTCACCCGGGGCGACGCGCCGCGTGATCCCGACGGCTTCGGAGGCTTCATCGTCGGTGTCTTTCGTTTCGATCCACTGATCGAGGCGCTCCCGATTCCCGATGGGCTCGTGGTGTCGGTGTTCGACGGAGAGACCCGCGTCCACGGCGAGGCCTCGGCCGCGAGGCACTCCCAGTTCACCGGTTGCGCGAACACCGCCTCCTATGGACGCGTATGGCAGATCGAACTCGAGCCCACGGCCGCGTACATCGCCGCTTCACGCAGTTGGCTGCCGGTTTGGCTCGCGAGTGGCGCGATGGTGCTCGGCGTCGTCGTCCTGAGCCTCTTCAATCTGACACGGGCGCTGCGCACGACGAGCGAACGGGCCGAGAGCGAGCGCGATCGGGCGAACGTCGCCGCCGAGAGCAAGTCGACCTTCGTCGCCACGGTGAGTCACGAGATCCGAACCCCGATGAATGGCGTGGTGGCCACGGCGGAACTCCTCGAGCAGACGAACCTCGACGACGAGCAGCGCGAACTGGTCGACATGCTCAAGGAGTCGAGCGACAGCCTGCTCTCGATCATCAACGACGTGCTCGATTTCTCGAAGCTCGAAGCGCATCGCGTGGAAATCGAACCCGCACCGCACGACCCGCGTGACCTGCTCGACCACGTTTCCCGCGTGCTGTCGCCACAGGTCGATGCGAAGGGGATCGCGTTTCGCGTCGAAGGCCCGGGCGACCTTCCGCTCTTGCTCCGCATCGACGCACTACGGGTCGGCCAGGTGCTGCTCAACCTCGTGGGCAACGCGATCAAGTTCACCGAGCGCGGGCACGTCGTGGTGCGCAGCCGCTACGACGAAGAGCGGGTCGTGCTCGCCTTCGACATCGAGGACACCGGTGTCGGCATCGCCGACGCTTCGAACATCTTCGAAGAGTTCACCCAGGCCGATTCGGGGACCACTCGTCGCTTCGGCGGCTCCGGGCTCGGGCTCGCGATCTCGAAGCGCTTGTGTGACCTGATGGACGGTTCGATCTCCGTCGAGAGCACCCTCGGAGCGGGATCGACGTTTCGCTTCGAATTCCCGGCCGAGCGGTGTGCAGAGGAGGAGAACGATGGCGATCTGCCGGAGGCCGCCGACTTCGTGCCCCCCGCCGAGACCCGGGTGCTGGTCGTCGACGACAACCAGGTGAACCGGATGGTGGCCGAGAAGATCCTGCGGCGAATCGGCTGCGAGGTCGACACCGCGCGCGATGGTGCCGAGGCCGTCGAAGCGGCCGCGTCGCGCGACTACGCCTTGATCCTGATGGACTGCCGCATGCCGAACATGGACGGCTATGAGGCGACGCTGGCCATTCGCGCCGACGAGATCGCCGAAGCGAGCGAGCGCGTTCCGATCGTGGCGATGACGGCGAACACCCAGGCCGAAGACCGAAGGCGGTGTCTCGATGCGGGCATGGACGACTTCATGAGCAAGCCCGTCACCCTCGAAATGCTTCGCAAGGCCCTGGTCTGCTGGACCCTCAAGTCGGAGAGCGGCTAGCCAGGCGAGCAAAGCCCTCGGCGCTACTCCTCGAGTTCGGCTTGGGGCGGGCCGCCGATTGTGAAGTGCAGCAGGTGGTAGATGAGGAAGGAGAGCGCCACGAGGCCGGTCATCGCGATGTAGCGCGAGAGGAGGGTCGTCTCCTGGTTCTGCCGCGCGTGGCTATAAGCGATGGGGACGCGCGCGATGGTTCTCCCACGCGAGCTTCAACGCCAGCACGGTGTGAACGAGGAAGGCGCACAGCAAGATGACTCGCGCCGTCCACAGCAACGGGTGGCCCTTCAGCCAGGCCGCGTAGCCGTTCATCACCTCGCGCCCCTGGAAGATCGTGAGGTTGCCCGCCATGTCGGCGCAAGCCGGCAGAACGTGTGCAGAAAACCGCTGAAATCATTGAGAAAACCGGGGATTCGGCGGATTGCGATCGAGAAGGGCAAGCGAGTTCGAGCTTGACTGCCTTGCCTATAACGATCATTATAGGCGCGCTCGCCGGGAGGCCTTCTCACGGCGGGCTTCGAACCGGCAAGCCTCCTGGAGCCACCCCCATGCCCCGGACCGCTTCCCACGGCGATCACCGCGCGAATGCCGAACGCAATCGCGAGCGCATTCTCGATGTCGCTTCGCGCTTGATGGGCGAGCGGGGCTTTGCTGCGACCACGATCTCTTCGGTGTGCAAGGAAGCGTCGGTCGTCGCGCCCACGGTCTACTGGCACTTCGGCGATAAGCAGGGGCTGGCCGTCGCGGTGATGGAACGCGCGGCCGAGCGTTGGTTCGATCGCTTCATACCCGAGGCCGGCGTGAGCATCGAAGAGCAGCCCGAAGTCGCCGGGTCGCTCTTCTACGAGCGCCCCGAATTCTTGCGCCTGCTTCTCATGCTCTCCCTCGAAAGGCGCGACCCCGACGACGGTGTACGCATCGCGGCCGAGAGCATCCGCAAGCGCGGTTGCGAATCGCAGTTGCCGCGGCTCGAGCGTCGCCTCGGCGCGATCGAAGATCCGGTTGCGCGTCGTGAGGCCGCGGGGTTGATCGCCGAATACGTGATCGCCCAGCTCGATGGGATCTTCGTCGCGTCGCAGCTGGGTGCCGAGGTGTCGAGCATCGAAGGTATGACGCGACTCATGCCGGTCGCCGTGAACGCCGCGATCGAGCACGCCATCCAGGAGGCGCGGGAAAGCGGCACCGCGTCATCCGTTTCAGCTCCAACGCCCGGGAGGTAGGTGATGTCAGCCAACGCAACCAAGGTCGCAGGCGTCGAGGTTTCGACCGATCACTGGATCGGCGGCCAGCGCGTGGCCTCGAACGAGCGCTTCTCCGTGCACTCGCCGATCGACGGCACGCACCTCGCCGACGTTTCGGCGGGAGGCGAGAGTGAAGTCGCGGCGGCCGTCGATGCCGCGCGCACAGCCTTCCCCGCATGGGCAGCGCTCGGGCCGCAGGGCAGGGCGAAGCTGCTGCGCCGCTTCGCGGAAGAGATCACGAAGCGCGCCGAGGACATCGCTCCAGTCGAGACTGCCGACAATGGATCGCTGCTGATCGGCAACAAGATGGCGATGATCCCGCGTGCGTCGCACAACATCGCCTTCTTCGCCGAGCGCGCCCTCGAACTCGGCGAGACGATCGATTCGGAGCACGTGACCAATCACGTGCGCTACGAACCGAGCGGCGTCGCGGCTCTCGTGACGCCGTGGAACGCGCCCTTCATGTTGACGACGTGGAAGGTGGGCCCCGCGCTGGCTGCGGGTTCGACGATCGTCCTCAAGCCACCGGAGTGGGCGCCACTGAGCTGTTCGCTGCTGGCGGAGATCTCCGCGGCGGCGGGGCTACCGGATGGCGTGTTGAACGTCGTGCAGGGGATCGGCGAAGTCGCGGGCGCGTCCCTGGTCGCGCATCCCGACGTCGCTCGCATCAGCTTCACCGGTTCGACGGCGACTGCGCGCGCGATCGGTCATGCGGCCGCCGAGAACCTCACCCCCGTGAGCTTCGAACTCGGTGGCAAGTCTCCCTTCATCGTGTTGGGAGACGCCGATCTCGATGCCGCCGCCAAGACGGTGGCGAACCAGTACATGGGCGCAGGGCAGGTCTGCCTCGCCGGTACGCGGGTGATCGTCGAAGCCTCGGTGGCCGACGAGCTCCAGGCGAAGGTGCGAGAAGCCCTCGGTGCGATGGTGGTCGGCGATCCGCGCGAGAAGACGACGCGGGTCGGTCCGCTGATCCACCCCGATCACTTCACCCGCGTCGAGGGTTTCGTCGAACGTGCCAAGCAGGCGGGCGGGCGGCCCGTATGGGGAGGAGGGCGTCACGAAGCGGGCGATCTCTATTTCCAGCCGACGCTCTTCGAAGGCATCGAGCGCGACCACGAACTCTTCCGCAAGGAGGTCTTCGGGCCCGTGCTCTCGTGGCACACCTTCTCGAGCGACGAAGAAGCGATCGAACTCGCCAACGACCAGGAGTACGGCCTGGCGGCCACGCTCTTCGGTCGCGACGAAGCGCGCGCCATGGCGGTCGCCGATCGCGTGGTGGCGGGAACCACCTGGGTCAACTGCTTCTTCATCCGCGATCTCGCCGCACCGTTTGGCGGTGCGCGCAATTCGGGGATCGGCCGCGAGGGCGGCATCTGGAGCTTCGACTTCTTCTGCGACATCAAGAACGTCGCGGTCAAGAAGGACTCGTTCGCCTGAACACCATTCGAGCGCGCCACGGCGCGTTCGCAGAGGGAGGAATCGACATGGGAAGCATCGTCGCTGCTGCGGTGGTGAGCCATCAACCGGGCATCATGGCGCCGGAGGCCGCGCGCAAGGCCATGAACGGAGGCGAGGACACTTCTCTCGTCGCGGGCTTTGGCGAGATGCGCGATGCGCTGGACGCCGCCGAAGTCGACACCTTCATCCTCTTCGACACCCACTGGTTCACGACGATGAACCACGTGATCAGCGGGATCGATCGCTACCAGGGGATCTACACTTCGGACGAACTGCCGTTCGCGATCAGCGATCACGCCTACGATTTCCCGGGCCACCCGGAACTGGCGGCCGCGGCCGCCGTGGTTGCGCAAGAGCAGGGCGTGGCGCTGTTGAACTGCACCAGCCCCCACATCGCGATGCAATACCCGACAGTGAACACGGTCCACTACCTCGGGAAGGGGGAGAAGGTGCTCCGTGTCGGCATCTGCCAGCATGCCGAGCGCCACAACTTTCTGCAGTTGGGGGAGGTGCTGGCCGAGGCCGTCGCGCGCAGCGACTGCCGCGCCGCGCTGCTCGGGAGTGGCGGGATGAGCCACGTCTTCCCGCGCATGGACGATTCGGCGAAGCACCTGCCGAACGCGGCCGAGAACGTGATCTCCGCCGAAGCGCGCGAGATCGATGCGCGCATCCTCGACCTGTGGAATCGCGGCGATCACGCGGCGGTGATCGATCTCTACCCCGAGTACCGCGCCTTCAAACCCGAGGGCCTCTTCGGGCACTACCTGGCGTTGGCGGGAGCGCTCGGCGGTCGCGACTTCACCGCCAAGGGACGGCCGATGTCCGAGTACGAAAACGCCCTCGGGACCGGCCAGGTGCACTACTGGTTCGACCTGGCTTGAGAAACGGAAAGCACACGGAGGTACGATCGCGATGAGTCAAGGCAACGTATTCGACGGCGAGCGCGAGGAGTGGCGGCGCATCCTCCACGAGGGGACACCTCACTGGGTGAAGCCCGAGGGCGAGGAGCTCGTGCTGGGGGACGGTCGGCGTGTCGAGGAGGCGAGCGCCTCGTACCTCCCGCCCTGCGATCCGACCAAGATCCTCTGCGTTCACCTCAACTATCCGTCTCGCGCCATCGAGTTCGGCGCGAAGATCGGCAAAACGCCCACCTACTTCCAGAAGCCGACCACGGCGATGAATGCCCATCGCGGTCATCTGCACCGCCCGGCCGATTGCCAGTACCTCAACTACGAGGGCGAGATCGCGGCCATCGTGGGCAAGCCGATGCGCAACGTGGCGCCCGAGGAGACGTGGTCGTACCTCGCGGGCTTCGCGCCGGCCAACGACGTCGGCTGCCACGACTATCGCGACACGGATAGCGGCGGCATGACCCGCGTGAAGGGCATGGACGGTTTCTGCCCCGTCGGCCCCGGCCTGGTGTGCGGCGTCGACGTGCGCGAGTCGACCCTGCGCACCTGGATCAACGGCGAGGTCGTGCAGGAGGGGAAGGTCGACGAGATGACCTTCGGTATCGACTACATGCTCGCCGACCTGTGTCGCCACATCACCCTGCTTCCGGGGGACGTGGTCCTGACGGGTACGCCGGCGAATTCGCGTCCGATGACCCTCGGCGATGTCGTCGAAGTCGAAGTGTCGGGCCTCGGGAAGCTCAGCAATACGGTGGCCGAGATTCCGGCTCCCGCCCACGACATCGGGCACCAGCCTACCGACACCCCGGCGGTGCGCGGGGTCGCGCTCGGTCCGGCCTCGCTCAGCGACGAGGAAAGAGAGACCTACCGCAAGCGACGCTGAACCCGAGCACGAGGAGAGCCGAGATGGGTGCACGAACCGGCAAGGAATTCCTGGCGGGCTTGAAGGACGATCGCGAGGTCTGGTTGCGCGGCGAACGCGTCGCCAACGCGGCCGAACACCCCGAGTTGCGCGGAGCCGCGCGCGCCATGGCGCGCCTCTTCGATCTGCAGCACGAACGCCCCGACGATTGTCTCATGACGGATGACGAGACGGGGGAACGCGTCAACGTCACCCACCTGATCCCGCGCTCGAAGGAAGACATCCAACGCCGAAGGCGAGGCTTCGAGGTCAACGCCGAGGCCTCGGTGGGGATGATGGGCCGCAGCCCGGACTACATGAACGTGACATTCGCCGGTTTCGCCGGCAGTCCCGGCAAGTGGGGCGCCAACGGCAACGAAGAAGGGGCGGAGAACCTGGTGCGCTACCAGCGCAAGATGGCGCTCGAGGATCTCTCGCTCACCCACACGATCGTGAACCCGACGATCGACAAGACGCGCGACAAGGATTTCGCCGGGGGCAACGATCCCGTGCCGCTCCACAAAGTGGGGGAGACCGAGCACGGCATCATCGTACGCGGTGCGCGCATCCTCGCCACCCTGGCGCCGTTCTCCGACGATCTGGCTGTCTACCCGAGCCATCCGGCGCCCCAGGGAGCCGACGCCTATGCGTTGGCGTTCTCGATTTCGATGAACACGCCCGGCTTGATCTTCCTTTGTCGTGACAGTGCGGCCGCCGCCCATGCGGAGCACTTCGATCGACCGCTCTCGACGCGCTTCGACGAACAGGACGCCTTCGTGATCTTCGACGACGTCGAAGTGCCGCGCGATCGCATATTCATCGACGGCAACCTCGACGTCTACAACACGGTGATGTTCGGCGGTTGGGCGCCCAACGTGATGCACCAGACGATGATCCGCTCGCAGACGAAGCTCGAGTTCGCCTGGGGGCTGGCGGCGCGCATGGCCGAGATGGTCAACGACACGAGCCCCATCACCCAGCAGATGCTGGGTGAGATTCGCGCGTACTCGGAGATCGTCCGCAGCGCCGTGCGCCTCGGCGAGGAGAACGCGCGCGACTACGGCGAGGGCACGTGGTTCCTCGACGACGCACCGCTTGCGCCCATGCGGGCGCTGCTCCCCCGCTGGTTCCCGCGCGTGACCGAGATCTTCCACCTGATCGGCAGCCACAACCTGCTCGCGACGCCTTCGCGGGCACAACTCGACGACGAGCGGCTGCGCCCGCTGATCGACCGCTACCTCCACGGCGCCAACGGTGTGAGCGCCGACGATCGCGCCGCCTTGTTCCGGCTGGCGTGGGACTTCGTGAGCACCGAGCTCGGCGCCCGGGGCGAACTCTACGAGCGCTACTACTTCGGCTCGGGGGCGCGGCACGTGCAGCTCAATCACCTGATCGGCGACCGCACCCGCGCGGACGCGCTCGTCGATTCGATGCTCGAACCGCCGCCCTGATCCCGGCGCGACAGCGCGTTAGGCTACGGAGATGAGTCGGGAAGCCCTGATCGAGATGGCGCGTCGCAACCTCGCCCACCTGCGGGCGGGGACGGTCGATCAGGCCGACGACGTCTACCGGGTCCCCGCCGAGAACTACCACGAGCCCGAACGCTGGCGGCGCGAGATGGACGCCATCTTCAAGCGCCTGCCGCTGGTGTTGGGTTTTTCGTGTGAGTTGCGCGAGCCGGGTGCCTACCGCGCGATGGTCGTCGCCGAGACGCCGATCCTGCTGACCCGCACCGGTAGCGGCGAAATTCGCGGCTTCCTCAACGTGTGCAGCCACCGCGGTGCGCGCGTCGTCACCGAAGGGACGGGTAGGGCGAAGCGCTTCACCTGCCCCTACCACGCCTGGAGCTTCGACAACGAGGGCGCCCTCGTCGGCATCTACAAGGGGGATCAGTTCGGGGAAGTCGACCGCGATTGCCTCGGGCTCACCCCGATCCCGGTGGGCGAACGAGCCGGGCTCATCTTCGGAAACCTCGACCCGAACGCGACCCTCGACCTCGACACCTTCCTCTGCGGCTACGACGCGCTCCTCGAACACCACGGCTTCGACACCTGCACTCTGGTCGGCCGACAGGAAGTCGCGGGACCGAATTGGAAGGTCGCCTACGACGGCTACCTCGATCTCTATCACCTGCCGATCCTGCACCGCGAGACTTTCGGCGGCGATTTCCCGAACGACGCCCTCTACGACGCCTTCGGTCCCCACCAACGCGTCAGCGGGCCGAACCCCTACTACGAGAAACTCGCGTCGAAGCCCGAGGCCGAATGGAAGACCGCGCATCTGCTCTCGGGGATCTGGACGATCTTTCCCCACATCTCGATCGCCGACTTCGACGCCGGCTTGAAGCTCTACATGGTCTCGCAACTCTTTCCGGGTGCGACGCCGGACGAGTCCGTCACGGTGCAGAACTTCCTCGCGGCAAGCGAACCGGACGAAGAGCAACGTGAGAAGATCGACGCCATGATGGGCTTCCTGCTCGGCGTGGTACGCGACGAGGATTACTACACGGGCAATCGCATCCAGCTCAACGTGAAGACGGGTGCGAAGCAGACGTTTCTCTTCGGGCGCAATGAACTCGGTGGACAACGCTTCCACCGCTGGGTCGATACCCTGCTCGAAACTCCGGACAGCGAACTGGAGAAACGCTTCGAGCGCGGGCTCGACTGAAGCGATTCGCGAAAGGAAGAGGGGAGAGATGGATCTCGGGATCAGCGGTCGTACGGCGATCGTCTGCGGTGGGAGCAAGGGGCTCGGGCGTGCTTGCGCGGATGCGCTGGCCGGAGACGGAGCGAAGATCTTCCTCGTCGCCCGCTCGGAGGACGCGCTTCGAAACGCGGCCGAGGAGATCAATGCGGCGGGCGGCGCTGCAGAATGGATCGCCGCCGATGTCGCGAGCGAAGCGGGACGTAGGGACGTGCTCTCCGCCTGCCCGGACCCCGACATCCTGGTCAACAACGCAGGGGGGCCGCCTCCCGGCGACTTTCGCAACTTCAAGCGCGACGACTGGATCGCCGCCCTCGACGCCAACATGCTCTCCGGCATCGATCTGATCCAGAACACCATCGACGGCATGATCGAGCGGCGCTTCGGTCGCATCGTGAACATCACGAGTCACATGGTGAAGGCGCCGGTCGGGCTGCTGGGGCTCTCGAACGGAGCGCGCGCGGGGCTCACGGGCTTCGTCGGAGGTGTGGCGCGCGATGTCGCGAAGCACAACGTGACCCTCAATAACCTACTTCCGGGTCAGTTCGATACGGGCCGCCTGCGCAGCAACCACGAGAAGATCGCCGCCGCGCGAGGGCGCGAGGCCGAGGACATTCGCGCCGCACAGATGAAGCGGATTCCCGCGCAGCGCTTCGGCGATGCGAGCGAGTTCGGCGCGGCCTGCGCCTTCCTCTGCAGTGCGCACGCGGGTTACATCACCGGGCAGAACATCCTGCTCGACGGTGGCGAATTCCCGGGGCTGCTCTGACGCGATGATTTCGAGTCGAAGCCGCGCCATCGTCCTCCTCATCGCACTTGTGTTCTTCGCTTGGGCGCCTCGTTCGTTCGCGCAGAGCGAGGAAGGGCTCCCGCACATCGTGATCATCCTGGCGGACGATCTCGGATGGAACGACGTCGGTTACCACGGCAGCGAAATCGCCACTCCGAATATCGATCGCATCGCGCGCGAAGGCGTCGAGCTCGATCGCTTCTACGTCCAACCGACCTGCAGCCCCACCCGGGCGGCGCTCATGACCGGAAAGTCGCCGGCCCGCTTCGGCATCACCAAGCCCTTCGGCAAGAACGAGACGACGGGGTTGCCGCTCGACCAGACGATCCTGCCCCAACACCTCGCGAAGCTCGGCTACCAGCCGCTGATGGTCGGCAAGTGGCACCTCGGCAACTACACCCCCGATCTCTTTCCCCACAACCGCGGCTTCGAACACTTCTACGGCAACCTCACCGGTGGCGTCGGCTACTGGGATCACGTTCACGGCGGTGGATACGACTGGCAGCGCAACGGCGAGACCGTGCGAGAAGAGGGCTACACCACGCATCTCATGGCCGAGGAAGCCATCCGCGTCCTGCGCGAGCGCGATCGCGCCCGCCCGACCTTCCTCTACCTCTCGTTCGGCGCGCCGCATCTGCCGAACGAAGCGCCGGAGGAGACGGTCGCCCTCTATGCGGGGATCGAGGATACGAACCGTCGTCTGCACGCCGGCATGGTGCACGAACTCGACCTCGCCATCGGTCGCGTCATCTCCGCCCTCGAAAGTGAAGGCATGCTCGACCACACGCTTCTCTTCTTCTCGAGCGACAACGGCGGGCTCGTGCGCCACGAAGCACCGGAGGGGCTGCTGCGGCTCTCGAACCTCGCCCAGGCGATCTTCGATCGCCCGATGCCATTCGCGGGCCTGCGCTTCCTCGTCTCGAACATGGAAGACGGCGGAAGCGACAACAGTCCACTCCCAGGTGGCAAGGGCGAAACCGAGGAAGGCGCGGCACGCGTTCCCGCCGTGATCTGGTGGCCCGGGCCACTCGAGCCACGCCGCCACGAAGGCTTCATGAGCATGTCCGACGTGCTGCCCACACTCCTCGCCGCGGTCGATCGCGAAGACGCCATTCCGAAGGACCTCGACGGCGCGAACCAGTGGATGGCCCTCGAGGGCAAGAGCGTGAGCGATACCCCCGACTATCTCATCTTCGGCTACCAGGGCGCCGCCTTGTACAGCGCGCCCTGGAAGCTGCATATCACTGAACCACCAAAGCTCTACGACGTCTACGCCGATCCCCTCGAAACTCGTGATCTCGCATCGAAGCACCCCGAAGTGGTGCATGCGCTCAGCGAGAAGTACGCAGCATGGCCGATCGGCGAGCGCGAAGGCACCTCGCCCCTCGGTGTGCTGCTCGATCCCGACACCTTCGGCGGTCCGGAAGACCGCCCGCCATGGGCCGACGTTGCACGAGAGCGCGCGCAGACCGTGGACTGATCGTTTTCTTGACGCGACCGCGGGCGCGTCCGATCGTTGAGCGATCTCGCAACGAAAGGGCCTCCCCATGGACTCCAACCGCGACCCCTTCAGCCCGGCACAACTCGGTCCCGTGCAGCTGCGCAATCGCGTCGTAAAAGCCGCGACCTTCGAAGGCATGACCGGCGATCAGCATGTGAGCGACCGCTTGATCGAGTTCCATCGTCAGGTGGCTGCGGGTGGCGTGGGCATGACGACGGTGGCGTTCCTCGCGGTCTCTCCCGAGGGCGCGGCCACACCGAATGAGTTGGTGCTGACCGACGGCGCCGTTCCCCGGCTGCGCGAACTCGCCGAGGTCGTGCACGCCGAAGGCGCAGCGGTGTCGGCCCAGATCGGACACGCGGGCGCCGTCGCGGCTTCGGCGGGCATTCGCGGTGTCGCGCCTTCGCCGGTCTTCTCGCCCTTGGCGATGAAGCGCACGCGCGAAGTCACCCCCGCCGAGATCGAACGCATCCTCGACGACTTCGCTTCGGGCGCGCTGCGCCTCAAGCAGGCGGGCTTCGATGCGGTCGAGGTGCACTTCGGGCACGGCTACCTGGTGAGCGAGTTCCTCTCGCCCAAGATCAACAATCGGCGCGACCAATGGGGCGGCTCCCTCGAGAATCGCGCCCGCTTCGCGCGCGAAGTGGCGAAGCGCGTGCGCGATGCCGTGGGTCCCGAGATGGCCATCCTCGCCAAGCTCAACATGGACGACGGCGTGCCCGGCGGCTTCTGGATCGACGAGAGCATCGAAGTCGCGCGCATGCTCGAACGCGACGGCGCCCTCGACGCGATCGAACCAACCTGCGGAAGCTCCCTGCAGAACCCCATGTATCTCTTCCGCGGCGAGCCCCCGATCGCCGAGATGGCCGAATCGATGCCGAAGGCGGTGGCCCTGGGCGCCAAGCTCTTCGGCCGCTTCTTCCTCAAGACCTATCCCTTCGAAGAGGGCTACCTGCGCACCCACGCGCGGCAGCTCCGGGCGGCCATCGAGATGCCCATCGTGCTGCTCGGCGGGATCAGCCGGCGCGAGACCATCGAGCAGGCGATGGACGACGGCTTCGACTTCGTCGCCATGGGCAGGGCGCTGCTGCGCGAGCCCGGGCTGATCAACGCTATGACGAAGGGCGAGAGCCGCGAGTCCCTCTGCATCCATTGCAACAAGTGCATGGCCTCGATCTACCAGGGCACCCACTGCGTGTTGGTCCCCGAAGCCGAGCGCGCCTGAGGGGCCTTCCCCTGAGACCCAACTCCTCACAGCGCTGGCTTTAGGGGCACGGTTCCCCATTCGTGGGGAAGTTCGAGACGATTCGCCGCCCTGATCGCCTCTCGCGGCGTGCAGCGATCAGTTGCGCTGTGCCAGCCGCCGCCCGGCTGCATCGCGTCTACTCAACGACACAGCGCGTCACAGCAGCGGTTCGATCGAGGCCACGGTCGACTCCGGGCCCCGCTGCAACCGGGTGATGCGCCACCGCGGTTTGGCACCCCGCGTGCAACGTCGGTGCACCGACTGACACCGGAGCGGATTGGAGTTCCCGGCGAGCTTCACTGCGTCTGTGTGTTGCCGACATCGAAGGAGAAGAATTCGATGACCGACAATCCCGGAACCCCCACTGCCCACTACGAACTTCGGGTCGTGCGGCTCTTCACGCTCATGACCATCGTATGGGGTGTGGTGGGCATGCTCGTGGGCGTCATCCTCGCGGCGCAGCTCGCCTGGCCCGCGCTGAATTTCGACGTCCCCTACCTGCACTTCGGGCGTCTGCGACCACTGCATACCAACGCGGTGATCTTCGCGTTCGGCGGGTGTGCGCTGTTTTCGACCTCCTATTACATCGTGCAGCGCACGTGTCGGGTGCCGCTCTTCTTACCGGGGGTGGCGATGTTCACCTTCTGGGCCTGGCAGATCGTGATCGTGGCCGCCGCGGTCACGCTCCCCCTCGGCATCACCACGAGCAAGGAATACGCCGAACTCGAGTGGCCGATCGATCTGCTGATCGCCGTCACCTGGGTGGCCTACGCCGTGGTCTTCATCGGCACGATCGCGAAGCGCAAGTCGGCGCACATCTACGTCGCCAACTGGTTCTTCGCGGCCTTCATCCTCGCCGTCGCGATCCTCCACGTGGTGAACAGCTTCGAGATCCCGGTCTCGGCGTGGAAGTCGTACTCCCTCTACGCGGGGGCCGTCGACGCCATGGTGCAGTGGTGGTACGCGCACAACGCGGTGGGCTTCTTCCTCACTGCCGGCTTCCTGGGCATGATGTACTACTTCGTGCCCAAGCAGGCCGAGCGCCCCGTCTACTCCTACCGGCTCTCGATCGTCCACTTCTGGGCGCTGATCGCCGTGTACATGTGGGCCGGTCCGCACCACCTCCACTACACGGCACTGCCCGACTGGGCGCAGTCGCTGGGCATGGTGTTCTCGCTGGTTCTACTCGCGCCCTCCTGGGGCGGCATGATCAACGGCATCATGACTCTCTCCGGCGTGTGGGGGAAGCTGCGCGACGACCCGATCGTCCGCTTCATGGTGGTGGCGCTCTCCTTCTACGGCATGTCGACCTTCGAAGGGCCGATGATGTCGATCAAGACGGTGAACGCGCTCTCGCACTACACCGACTGGACGATTGGCCACGTGCACTCCGGTGCGCTCGGTTGGGTCGCCATGATGACCATGGGCTCCCTCTACTACCTGATCCCGCGTCTGTACGGGCTGGAGAAGATGGCGAGCATCCGCCAGGTGAACCTGCACTTCTGGCTCGCCACGATCGGCACCGTGATGTACGCGGCGTCGATGTGGATCGCCGGTGTGATGCAGGGTCTGATGTGGCGTGCCGTGAACGAAGACGGGACGTTGACCTACAGCTTCGTGCAGAGCCTCGAAGCCACCTGGCCCTACTACGTGGGACGTCTGATCGGCGGAACGCTCTTCTTCGTCGGCATGTGCGTGATGGCTTGGAACACCTACCAGACCGTGCGCCAGGGCGAACCCAGCGTGCAGCCGGTCCAGGCCTGAGCGGCCGCGAAACAGGAGTCGATGATGAATCTCGAAACCCTGGAAAAGAATCTGCCCTGGTTGGTCGTGGGCATCATAATCGTGATCAGCTTCGGCGGTCTCGCGGAGATCGTTCCGCTGATGGCGCAGCCGGTGACGCAGGAGCCGGTGGCCGGCATGAAGCCGCTCAACGCCCTGCAGCTCGAAGGTCGCGACATCTACATCCGCGAAGGCTGCGTGGGCTGCCACTCGCAGATGGTGCGACCGTTTCGCGCCGAGACCGAGCGCTATGGCCACTACTCGGTGGCCGGCGAATCGGTCTGGGATCACCCCTTCCTGTGGGGCTCGAAGCGAACGGGGCCCGATCTCGCGCGCGTGGGTGGGCGCTACAGCGATGCCTGGCATCGCGAGCACCTGAGGGATCCGCGCTCGGTCGTTCCCGAGTCGAACATGCCGGGTTTCCCCTGGCTCGACGAGAACACGTACTCGGACGCCAACACGGGTGACAAGATGCGCGCCCTTCGCGCGGTCGGCGTGCCCTACACGGATGCCGACATCGATGGCGCCGCGGCCGCGGTCGAAGGCAAGACCGAGATGGACGCCATGGTGGCCTACCTGCAGCAGCTCGGAACCCACTTGAAAGCGAGGCGATGAACATGGACGCGAATACCACTCAAGCCGTCTCGATGGTGGACATCGGGTTCGTACGCGGCGTGATCACGGCGCTCACCATGGCCGTCTTCTTCGGCATCACCTGGTGGGCCTACCACCGGGGCAACCGCAAGCGGTTCGAAGAGGATGCGCTCATGGTCTTCGGCGACGATGAGATCGCGCGGCACAAACTCGGAAGCGACACCCGAAGCGAAAGCGGGGAAGGGGAAGAATCATGATGACTACCGGATGGAGCATCTACGTCGATCTGCTCGTCGTGGTCTCGATCGTGGGCTGCTTCTGGCTGCTGTGGACCAATCGCACGGCTCCCGTCGATCGCGTTGGCCGGGGGGAGCCCCTCGAGCACGAGTACGACGGCATCCAGGAGCTCAACAACCCGCTGCCGGCGTGGTGGAGCTGGCTCTTCATCATCACGCTGGTCTTCTCGATCGTCTACCTGGCCCTCTACCCGGGCATGGGCTCCTACGCCGGCATGCTCGGCTGGACCTCGACAGGGCAGTACGATGCGGAGGTCGACTCGGCCAATCAGCGCTACGGCCCGCTCTTCGAGAAGTTCGCCGCGACGCCGATCCCCGCCCTCGCGGATGACGACCAGGCGGTCGAGATGGGCAGTCGGCTCTTCCTGAACCACTGCGCCACCTGCCACGGTTCCGATGCCCGCGGTGGCATGGGCTACCCGAACCTGACCGACGACGATTGGCTCTACGGCGGTTCGCCCGACGCGATCGTCGCGACGATCACCAACGGCCGCATCGGCAACATGCCGGGCCTGGGGGCTTCGTTGGGCGAGGATGGGGTAGCCGACATGGCGCAATACGTGATCGCGCTCTCGGGGCGCGACCACGACGCCGCGGCCGCCGAGCGTGCGGCGAGTCAGTACGCGACCCTATGCGTGGTCTGCCATGGTGCCGACGGTGTCGGGAACCAGGCCGTGGGTGCGCCGAACCTGACCGACGACATCTGGCTGCACGGCGGCCGGATCCCGGAGATCGAAGCCCAGATCCGCACGGGTCGGATCAACCAGATGCCCGCGCACCAGCAGCTCTTGTCGAAGGAGAAGATCCACCTGCTCGCGACCTACGTCTACCACCTGTCGCGCGAGGGCGGTCTGCAATAGCGAGATGAATTCCACGAACGACGCCGTCGAGCAAGTCACCCTCTACGAGAAATGGAGGAAGATCTACCCGCTCTCCCTCTATGGAGGTTGGCAGCGCTGGCGGCGCGTCGTGCTCTCGTTCCTGGTCGGGATCTACTACGCGGGGCCGTGGCTCCGCTTGGACGGCGACCCGATGTTCTGGTTCAACCTGCCGGAGCGGAAGTTCGTCTTCTTCGGGGTGACGTTCTTTCCCCAGGAATTCGTGCTGCTGTCGTGGATCCTCATGATGGCGGCCTTCCTGCTCTTCACCGTGACGGTGTTGGCGGGGCGGGTGTTCTGCGGTTGGGCTTGTCCGCAGACGGTCTGGACTCTCGTCTACTTCTTCATCGAGCAGAAGGTCGAGGGTGAGCGCAACCAGCGCCTGCGTCTCGATCGCGGGCCGTGGAACCGCAATCGCATCGTCCGAAAGGGCATCAAGTACATCCTCTGGGCGGGGGTCGCGTTTTCGATCTCGTTCACCTTCGTGGCCTACTTCGATACGCCCCAGGTCTTGATCGAACGCATCCTGACGCTCTCGCTCGCGGGATGGGAGTGGTTCTGGCTGCTCTTCCTGGCCGGTGCGAGCTTCCTCTTCTCGGGCGTGTTGCGGGAGCAGGTCTGCTTCCACATGTGTCCGTACGCGCGCTTCCAGAGCGTAATGTTCGATCGTGACACGCTGATCATCAGCTACGACGAGAACCGCGGGGAGCCGCGAGGCCATCGTCCGCGCAGGCACCTGGAGGACTCGCCGCGCGGAGGCGACTGCGTCGATTGCAAGCTCTGCGTGCACGCCTGCCCGACGGGAATCGATATCCGCGACGGTCTGCAATACCAGTGCATCGCGTGCGCGGCCTGCATCGACGCCTGCAACGGCATCATGGAGCAGCTCGGCCAGGCGCCGAACCTCATCCGCTACTCGTCGCAGCATCGCGACAAGGGGGAGGAGGTCACCTGGAAGCGGCCGCGTCTGTTCGGCTACGCCGCGGTGCTGATGGCGATCTGCTCGGGCTTCGTCTTCATGCTGACGAATCGCGTTCCCCTCGAGCTCGACATCATTCGCGATCGCGGGCGGCTGTATCGCGAGCACTGGGATGGCTCGGTCGAGAACACCTACCAGCTCAAGATCATCAACCGCGAAGAGACGGTGCGCCAATACACCCTGACCGCCGAAGCGGACTTCCCCTTCGAGCTGAAGACGCGCAAGGGCGAACTCGTCGAGGTGCAGCCGGGCAAGCAGCTCACCATGATCGCCGATCTCGTTGCGATGACGGATCCCGAACAACCCGCGAATCGCCCGGTGCATTTCATCGTCGAGACCGTGGGCGAACCCCACTTCATCGTGCGCGAACCGAGCCGGTTCCTGCAGCCGAGCGAACCCAGGGAGTAGAACCATGAGCGAAGACAATCCGTACGGCGGTCCGTGGTACGTGCATTTCTGGCCGTGGTTCATCGTCATCCTGCTCGGCACCACGGTCGTGGCGGGCCTCACGACGGTCTACATCGCCGTGAGTGGCGCCGACGCCCTCGTGGTCGACAACTACTACAAGAAGGGAAAGGCGATCAATCGCGCGCTTGCGGGCGATCAGGAAGCCGCACTTCGCGAAGCACGCGCCGAGGTGCGCTTCGAAGACGGGGTGGTGATCGAACTCGTGATCCTGGGCGACCTGCCCGATCGCCTGCGCCTCGACCTGAGCCACGTGACCCGCGCGGACTTCGATCGCAGCTTCGAACTCGAACGCACCGAGACGGGTGGCTACGCCGCGGTGGGAGACGTCCCCGATGGCCGCTTCTACGCCACCCTGCGACCCGCCGGAGACGACGCGACCTGGCGACTGCGCCGGCGCGTGAGCCTCCCGATGGACGAGCGCTTCGAGATGGAGCCTTCGGGATGACCCTCGCGCCCGCCGCCGGGAGCGACGCGTCCGTCTGCTTCCACTGCGGTGAGCCCGCAGAGGGGGCCGAGGCGGTCTTCGCGGAGTTTCTCGGGCAGCAGCGCGGCTTCTGTTGTCACGGCTGCCACGGCGCAGCCGAACTGATCCACGGCCTGGGCCTCGACGCCTACTACGATCGTCGCGAGGCCCCCGTCGCCGACGCGCGCGCCGCCGAGAACACGACGAGCGAAACCTTCGCGCGCTTCGACGATCCCGCGCTGCAGCGCGCCTTCGTGGTGTGGGACGACGAAGGGCATTGCACCGCGACCCTCAGCATCGGCGGCATGCGCTGTGCGGCGTGCAGCTGGTTGATCGAAGAGCGGCTCGCGCGCCTCGACGGCGTGCTCGAGGCGAATGTCGGGCTCGCCAACGGTCGCGCCGGGGTGTCGTGGGATCCGGCGAAGCTCGAGTTGTCGGAAATCCTCGCCGCGGTGTCGCGCCTCGGCTATCGCGCCTTCCCCTTCGAGCCCGATCGCGATGAAGCGCTGCTGAAGAGCGAACGCCGCGATGCGCTGCGGCGCCTCGGCGTTTCCGGCCTCGCGACCATGCAGGTGATGATGTTCTCGCTGGCGCTCTACATCGGTGCCTTCGGTGATCTCGAAGCGGAGCACCGCCTGCTGCTGCAGCTCGCGAGCGCCGCCATCGCGACCCCCGTCCTCGCCTATGCGGGGTGGCCCTTCATCTCGGCGGCCTGGCGCGACATTCGCTTGCTGCGCGTGGGGCCCGACGTGCCGATCGCCCTTGCGCTGCTGGTCGCGTACTTCGCGAGCGTCTACGCCACTGCGCGCGGCCACGGTGAGGTCTATTTCGATTCGGTCTGCATGTTCATCTTCTTCATCACGGTGGGGCGCTTCGTCGAGCGCGATCTGCGAACGCGCGCGGAGCTTCGCGTGCGCAATCTCGTCGGGCGGGTTCCCCAGGCCGCGCGACGGGTCGTGGGAGGTGAGCTCTGCGAAGTGCCCGTCGGCGATCTCGAAGCGAACGACGTCATTCAAGTTCGGGCCGGCGAGAACGTCCCGGCGGATGGCGTGGCCCTCGAGGGCGACGCCGAAGTGAGCGAAGCCCTGCTCACGGGCGAACCGACGCCGCTTCCCAAGCAGGCCGGAGATGCACTGCTGGCCGGGAGTGAAGTGCTGGGTGGTTCGATCCGGATGCGCGTCGAGCGCACCGGCGCGGCCTCCACCGTGCAGCAGATCTCGAATCTGCTCGATCGCGCTCAACTCGAAAAGCCGCCCATCGCCGTGATGGCTGGGCGGGTTGCTCGGGTGTTCGTGGCCGCGGTATTGGGCGTGGCGCTCGTCGTGGGTCTCGCGTGGTGGTGGATCGATGCGACGCGGGTGGTTCCCGTCGTAGTGTCCGTCTTGATCGCAACATGTCCGTGCGCACTCTCCCTGGCCACGCCTTCAGCGCTCGCGGCAGCCACCCACGGCCTCGCGGCACGCGGCTTCCTGATCACGCGCGGGCACGCCCTCGAAGCCCTGGCCAAGGTGGGGCGGGTCGTGCTCGACAAGACGGGAACCCTCACCGCCGAAACCCCGGTGCTGGTCGACATCCGCGTCGTGCGTTCCGATATCACGCGCGAAGAAGCGCTGCGCCTCGCGCGACGCCTCGAAACCCGTTCGAATCATCCGATCGCGCGCGCCCTGCGCGACGGCGGGCGCGCAATCGACACCCTCGACGAAGTTCGAGAGAGCCCGCTGCAAGCGGTCCCCGTCTCGGTGCAGGTGGAAGTGGGCGCCGGCATCGAAGGTGAACTCGAGGGGCGCCGCCTGCGCCTCGGACGTTCCGACTGGGTCGGTGTCGACGAAGACGCCGCGCAGACTCGTGAGTACGAAGTTCCCGCGACCTCGATCGCGCTGGCCGACGACAACGGCCCGATCGCCTGGTTCGACTTCGAGATGCCCGTGCGCGAAGGGGCCGCGGCGATGACGCGGGCGCTCTCTTCCCTCGGCCTCGGGCGCACGCTCTTGAGCGGCGACCCTTCGGTTGCAGGAGTCGAAGCCGTCGCGAGCGAACTCGGCATCGAGGACGTCACCGCGAACGCATCCCCCCAAGAGAAGCTCGCGCGCATCGAAGCCATGGAGGCGCAGGGCGATCACGTGCTTGCCGTGGGAGATGGCATCAACGATGCGCCCCTGCTCGGGCGCGCCAGCGTTTCGGTCGCGATGGGGAGTGGTAGCGATCTCGCGCGGCTGCGCGCCGACGCGGTGTTGCTCGACGATCGTCTCACCACCCTCCCGCTGGCGCTGGGTTGGGCGCGCTGGACGGGGCAGGTGATCCGACAGAACTTCGCCTGGGCGCTGCTCTACAATCTCTGCGCCCTTCCGCTGGCGGCGACCGGCGTGTTGAGCCCCTGGCAGGCGGCGCTTGGCATGTCGCTGAGCTCGCTCATCGTGGTGGGCAACTCGCTGCGGCTCCGCAACGCCGCACCGGAGCGATTCGAACCCGCACGATCGGAGGCCGCATGGGCGCTCTCTACATCCTGATCCCGGTCGCGCTCTTCTTCCTCGCCTTCGCGGTGTGGGCCTTCTTCTGGGCGGTCGATCACGACCAGTTCGAAGACCTCGAAAGCGAGGGCGAACGCATCCTGCTCGACGATCCCGCGCCCACGCGAACGCACGACGATGCGGCCGGGTCGGAGGAGGCGAAGACGTGATCGTCGAGGCCACACCTCTGGCCGGCCTGCTTCTCGGCTTTGCGGGAAGCGCGCACTGCGTCGCGATGTGCGGCGGAGTGGCGTCTGCCCTCGATCGGCTCGCGACGGGGCAGGGGCTTCGGCGCCTGCTCTCCCACGTGCTCTACGCGGTGGGTCGCGTGGCCTCGTACGCAGTGCTCGGTGCAGCGGTGGGTGCGCTGGGTCAGGTCTTCGCGGATCAGCTGCCTTCGTCGCTTCAGCCGATGGTGCGCTGGTTCGTCGGCGGGTTGCTGATCGTCGTCGGCGTTTCACTCATGTGGCACGGCGGGATGCGGGGGCTCGAACGCCTGGGAAGTCACGTCTGGCGCCGTCTGCAACCGCTCTCGCGCCGCGTCGTCGGGTTGCCGACTCCGCTGCGGGCAACGCTTCTCGGTGCACTCTGGGGTTGGATCCCCTGCGGCCTGGTCTACAGCGCGGCGGGAATCGCCGCGGTGACCGGAGATGTGTTCTCGGGCGCGCTCTTCATGCTGGCCTTCGGGCTCGGCACCCTACCCGCAGTGCTCTCGATCGGAACCATGGCTTCGGGCCTCTGGACGCGACTCGATCGGCGCAAGGTGCAGGGCGTCTCCGGCGCCATCGTCGCGCTCTGCGGCGTGTGGACGATCGTGGCACCGATGTGGATGAAGTGGATGCAGGCCGGACAGCACGCCCACATGTGCCACTGAGTGTTCGCGGCGTAGACTTTCGGTTCCGTGGAGTCTCGAAACCCGGAGAGTGGTGATCCGAAGGGGCCAGCCCGGCTGATCGATCGGCTGTTCGAACCGATCGATGTCGCGTCCCTCGTCTACTACCGCGTCGTCTTCGGCGTGATCGCCCTCCTCGAGTGCTGGCGCTACTACGACCACGAGTGGATCGGCCGCTACTTCGTCGACAAGGACTTCCTGTTCAAGTTCTACGGCTTCGGGTGGGTCCACCCGTGGCCGGGCGACGGGATGTACTGGCACTTCGGGGTGATGACGGTGCTGTCCGTCATGATCCTGGTGGGAGCGTTCTACCGCGTCGCGATGCTGCTCTGGTGGCTGGCGTTCACCTACGTCTTCCTGCTCGAGCAGGCGAACTATCTGAATCACTTCTACTTGATCAGCCTGATGAGCTTCCTGCTGATCTTCGTTCCCGCCCATCGCGCCTATTCGGTCGATGCCTGGCGCAGACCGTCCGAGCGTTCCGACTTCGTCCCCGCATGGGGGCTCTACATGCTGCGGGCGCAGATGGTCATCGTCTACTTCTACGCGGGGGTGGCGAAGATCAACGTGGATTGGCTGCGCGGTTGGCCCCTTCGCATGTGGCTGCCGGAACGCGACCACCTGCCCATCGTCGGCCCCTGGTTCCACGAACTCTGGGTGCAGCTCTTCATGAGCTACGGCGGCTTGCTCCTCGATCTGCTCGGCGGTTTCCTGTTGTTGCACCGGCGCACCCGCGGGCCTGTCTTCATCGTCTTCTGTGGCTTTCACCTGATGAATTCGCAGATGTTCGGGATCGGGGTCTTTCCCTGGTTCTCGATCGCGACGACGTTGCTCTTCTTCGCGCCGGACTTTCCTCGGCAGGTCGCGGCTCGCCTGGGATTCGCACGGAACGCCGTCGCATCCGCCGTGCATCTCGGCGATCGGCGTCGCCAGCTCGTCGTAGCGCTGCTCGCGGTCTACTTCGCCGTGCAGATCCTGATGCCCCTGCGTCACTGGCTCTATCCCGGCAATGTCGCGTGGAACGAAGAGGGACATCGCTTTTCCTGGCGGATGAAATTGCGCGCGAAGTCCGGCTATGCGCACTTCCGGGTGATCGATCCCGCGACCGGTGAGACGACGAAGGTCCGCAACAGCGAGCATCTCAGCCGCCGGCAGAATCGCAAGATGGCGGTCCGCCCCGACCTGATCCTGCAATACGCCCACTATCTCGCCGACGAATACACCCGCGATGGCGTGCGACCGATCGTTCGTGTGAGGTCGGCCGTCTCGGTCAACGGGCGTGGCTATCAGACGATGGTCGATCCCGAGGTCGATCTCGCGACGCTGCCGCGCGACCTATGGCACCGACCCTGGGTACTTCCCCTGACCGCGACCCACGACGACTAGAGCGAATAGCTCGGTGGTGACGCGCCTTCGACCGTGACGGTTTCGCCGACGAGGGATCGGCCGGCGAGTTCCGGCAGCAGTTCGGGCTTCGCTCTGGCGACGAGCCGCGTTCCGTCATCGAGTCGAGCGATGACCGGGGCGCTCTTGACGTTTCCTTCGCGGTCATAGACCACGGTGCCGCCGATCACGGTGGCCTTGCCGTTCGCTTCACTCGTGGCGGGCAGGGCGGCAGCATCGATCTCGGCCTGTTCTTTCGAGGTATCGGGGTGCTTGTAGCCTTCGGGCGGGGGCTCCGTGCCGTAGATGCCGATGGAGTGCTTCGAGAGGATGCCGCCGTTCCCCGAGACGTAGGCGAAGCGGGCACCTTCGCGCAGGCGAGTGGCCGCAGTCGCGATGCCATGGGTCGTGTAGTTGTTGCCGGGGCCGCCGAAGAACGACATGCCGCCGGTGACGGTGAGCCCGCGCGGATCGTCGAGGGCGAGGCCGATCTCGGCGGCGCCCACCTGCACAGCGACGGGGAAGCAGGAGTAGATGTCGATCAGCTCCATGTCGTCGATGCCGAGACCCGCGGCCGCGAAGGCCGCCTGCGCCGCCGTGCGCAGACCGACGGAGCGGCCGAGGTGCTGGCGCGAAACCGAGGCGGGCTCGGCGTTGGTGGCTCCCGCCCAGGGGTAGATGCATTGATCGGCGAGCCCGGCCTCGCGTGCTGCGGCAAGGTTCGTGACCAACAGTGCCGCACCCTGGTCGACGTTCGCGAAGCTGTTCATGCACTTCGTGTACGGCTCGGCGGTGATCCGATTGCTGGGGCTCGGTGTGGCAATGTCTTCCGCGGTGCGCGCTTCCCGGAACCAGGCGAAGGGGTTCTTCGCGGCGACCTGACTCGAGCGTGCCATGAAGGCGGCGATGTGGTTGCGCCACTCCTGTGGCGTCGCCCCGGCTTCGTAGGCGAGGGCGCTTTCGAGTGCGGGATAGATCTCGGGCGGCCGCCACAACTTGGCCTCGATCTCCTGTCGGCTCACCATTCCCTCGATCGGCAAGCCGACGACAGGGTCGGGCGCGATCGATTCGTCGTGCTCGGCGTTACGCGCCGCGAACATGAAATCGCCGTCGGGGTTCGTGGCCTGCATCGATCGCGTGGCTTCGGCACCGCAGATGAGCGTCGTATCGAGGTTCC